>JAFTMB010000004.1 GCA_017452605.1 Oscillospiraceae bacterium | reverse complement strand
GTATAAGCAAGAGCTTGTCTATAATACCATAGATGCCTTGTGGTCAACGGGCGATTCCTACAAGGGTTATGCCAAGGTTCAATCTGAAAAGAACGGCTACGGTATCGAAGTGGCTACCGACCAGAGCCGCAACGAGTATGTTGTCTGGTATAGCAATATAAATGATCTGCCTGATGGCGCTGTAGTTGCATAGTAAATGGAAAAAATATTGGAAAACACACCGCATGGATTACCTGATCCAAGCGGTGTGTTTTATGTTAATTATATAAAAGCTGTTTCTAGCATAGGTGAAGGTGCCAATTAGTACTGCACCGGAAAATTTAAGTCCTAACAGAACACGAATATATGGGTCCTAAATTGACACAAGCAGAGGGCTTTATTTTAGGCGTCGGCGCGAAGATGTTTACCATCGCCGGGCCGGTCATCGTCTACGGCGTAAGCGCCAGCGTGGTGTACGGGGTAATTTATTGGATTTGTCAAATGATGAAATAGCAAAAAAGCTTGACCTTGCGGTCAAGCTTTTTTGTTTGCCGCAACCGTAAACTCTTAAGATATTCTTAACCGGCTTGTTTTTACCTGACGCCCTCGTTATACTTAAAATTACAGATTTTGTAACATAAAGTGGTGCGTATGAACATACAGTTTTTTAATTTTTGGTACTTCTTATTTATTGTACTTTCCATGGGCGGCTTTGCGCGGTCATCTTCTTTGCATATCCGGGCGTGGGATACAACAACGAAATCATTCTTTTCGAAAATCTGTATTCCATCGTAACCCATGCGCTGCTGCTGACCATGTCCATTACCCTGATCGTCCTGAAGGCCACAGACTTCAAATACAAGCACATGGGCAAACTGGCGCTTTGCTTTACCCTGACCTTTGTGTACGGACTTGTTCAGATTTTCCTGCTGAAAACCCAGGAAGACCCCATGTATTTCATGCCCAACGGCGATATTCAGGCGGATATTCTGAACATCAGCTACGGCTTGTATCTGTTCCTTTACATTCTGCTGATTGTGGTTTATGTGAATATTTTTCACCTCATCGGCGACAAGGCCACGGTGAAAAAGCTGTTCAAAAAGCGGAGCGGGAAAGAAGATGATATTTCCGACGCAGAAAGCACTTTGACTGCTTGACTTTTTGAATGGGAAGATGTAAGCTATTATAAAGCAAGGAAACATTCCGGCTAAATATGGTTTTAGGAGGCTTTTACAATGAAAAGACTGAGCATTTTGATTGCATTGGTTCTGTGCATTACCATCGGCGGTGTGTATGCTACCTGGGTTTACTCTCAGAGTGACGATGTGGCAGATATTACCGGCGCCAAGGCAATTTCCATGACCGAAGCTACCTTCACCGGCACATACGGTACTTACCATGTGGACACCAGCGGTCTGTCCCTGACCGTTGATCCCAAGGAAGGCACCACCCACACCACTGCCCTGAAGATTTCCGGCAACCTGGTTGTTACCTTTACCCCCAACACCTACGCTCCTGTTGAGGTTAAGGAAAATGGCGTTCCCTCCACCTTTGCTTTCTCTTTGAGCAATGCAGATTGGAAGTATGACGGTACTAACCTCATTACTGTGGACACCGCCCTGCACAACATCACCTGGACTCCCGACGGTAACGGCGCATTCACCTACACCATCAGCGCAGCCCAGCTGGCAAATTACATCACCCTGACCGAGTATACACTGGATACCAAGGTTGACTACGATGCTTACGACGCAGCGCTGACCAACGGCCAGATCATCATCTCCATCAGCGACGGCAAGAATGCCAGCACCATTGTAAACAACTAATTGAGATTGAAAACATTATCCCATGGAAACATGGGGTAATGTTTTATTTCGGAAGTGATTTTATGTCAGATTTTGATCTTTATGTCTTTTTCCTTTGCCTGATTGTATTTATCCTTTTAACGGGTTTGTTCGCCTACTTGATTGGTGTGATCCTTAAGCAGACCCTTCGCCTGATTCGGGCAGGATTGGAAGACGATGCAATCCGGCAGAGCTTTATGAAGCGGAAAAAGCAAAAGACAGCATTAAAGGTTCTGGATTGCCTGGTTTCCACCGTTTGCTGCGTGATATTGCTGGTGGCGTTTGTTGCTTCTTTGTGCATCAGCGCCCGGCAGGATTCGTTCCTTGCGGGTGTGCCCACGCTTAAGGTCGTTACCAGCAGCTCCATGGCTTCTAAGTACAAGGAGAATACATATCTGTATGACAATCAATTGGATGACCAGGTCAAGCTCTATGACCTGCTGGTCACCTATGAGATTCCTCCGGAGAACGAGCTGAAGCTTTACGATATTGTCATCTATGAAATCGACGGCAAAATGGTTCTGCACCGCATTATCGGCATTGAAGAGCCCAACGAAGAGCATCCCGACCAGCGGTATTTCCTGCTTCAGGGCGATGCGCTGGAACGGCCCGACCGATTCCCGGTTCTCTATTCCCAGATGCGCGGCATTTACCGGGGCGAGAGCGTTCCTTTTGTAGGGAGCTTCATTTTGTTTATGCAGTCTCCGGCGGGATGGCTGTGCATTCTTCTGGTGATTTTTGCCCTTGTGGCTACGCCGATTCTTGAGAAGCATATCCGCAGGGAAGAGCAGAAGCGCCTGGAAATCGTGGAACTGAATCAGGAATCCCAGTGCCAATACGCCGCGGATAAGTGAGGTGTTCTATGAGAATAAAGCATACCATTTTTCCGGTTTTTGTGCTGTGTTTGCTGATTCTTTGTTCAAGCATATCCGGCGTGTTGGCACAGTGGCAGTACAATGACGGCCCGCCAAATCCTGAAAATAAGGACATGGCGGTCTCCCTGAACGAGTTTCGTTACGGATTGTTGTACATTACCAGAGCAACTGTCAAAAGCGGAAGCTACGAGTCTGCCAATATCACCCAGCTTGGCGACCTGGATATTCGCGCAGACATGACGCTGACGAATAATGTAAGCTCCAATCTGGTTGTGGAAGTCACGTTTTACAACAACACAACAACCAGCTATTACTACGATGAAACCGAAACAGTTTCTTCCAACAATAACCGAATAGGTTTTACGGTTTCCGGCATTGAAAAGAAGGACGAAATCCCTTCTCACACCTTTAAGACCATTGAGCTGACCTTTGCCTATACCGGCAGCAATACCTCTGCGGCTGCACTGCTCAGTGACTTGCACTTTAAGTTCGTGGTGGACAAGGAAGCCATTGGCGATATCGTGGCGCAGACTGCGGTGGACCGTTTCCGGGATATTTTGAATAATGTGGTATTCGACGGTTCTTACCAGACTCTGGAGGACGCCATGAATAACCGCAGCGGCTTTAACAAGGCTTCTGCCGTTACCTACATTGGCAATGTGTATGGCTCTTCCAGCACGGATTCCAGGGTTATGGAGTCCTTGTTCGGTCAGGAGTTCTTGACCATGGATCTGGACGGAGACGGAAAGGCAGAACGCATCACCATGATGATCAAGCGGGAAAACCTTGACGGAAGAACCGATACCGGTGACGCGTACACCTATTCCTACTCAAGCTGGACCGGAACCCGCCAGGAAACAGTGGAGGGTGCAGAAATGACCCTTTACATTACTTCCAAAGACTTGAGTAGTGTTTCCAGCGGTCAGGCCGTGGTGGTTTATGCTGTGGCCTTTACAAAACTGCCGGGCGCTGATGTGTGGACAGAGCTTGTGCCCCTGACAAAGGGCACAGCAGATGCCAACAACTACGGTGGCTATGGCGCCGCCAACTCCTTTAATACGGATACTTGGATGTCTGATGCAGGCAAGAGCCTCAAAGAGCTTGCAAAACAGTAAGCATTCACATTTAACGATTCAATGAAAAAGGCTTGACCGATTCGGTCAAGCCTTTTTTATTGGGGATCACGAAGTTTTATTGCTGCCGTTGGGTTCCTGCAAGACTGGCACCGCATTGGACGCATGTCTTATTCCCCTTAAACTGCACGCGGCCGCAGTGGGGGCATTGGATATTGGTTTCACCCAGGACAATGGCTTTATCTTCGGTGTCAGTCTGAGAATCAGCGGACGCGCCGTTTTTGGAATTGGCGCAGGCGCAGGAATTTCCGCCCCGGTCGGGAAGGGCAATCACCAGAAGATAACCCGCCACACTTAACCAGAAGCACATGTGGAAATACTTGCTTCCCGTGTAGCCTTTATCAGCGGCGACAGACTCAAACTGCTTGGCGATAAAGTAATTGACATAGATGGCCACAATAATTATGACGATGTACACAGCGTTTCCCATGTTATATCCTCCTTTAAATCAGTGGGCTTGTATCTTCTTACAGCACGATAAAGGCGCAGGCGCCGGGAGCCAGCTCCAGCTTGCCGCTGAGGGCTTCGCCGCACAGGTCGGGCAGCTCGTCGTTTTCACCCAGAACCAGCTCTCTGCCGTTGAGAAGCATGGTGCGAGAGCGCATAGAGCCGTTGCCGGTAAGGGTATAAACCTCAGCAGCCTTGGGCAGCTCCACAGTGGTGGTTTCTTCCCAGGAATTGTTGATAACCAGGTATGCGATGCCATCCTTGCCGTCGGCCCGGGAGTGGGCGAATACATGGGCGCCGGGGCGAATGGATTCGCCGCTGTCATAGACGGTGTTGCCCATCAGCTTTTTCCACAGCAAAACGGCAAAGTAGCTGGGGCGGGGGACAAAGGTGCCGTGCTTCAGCCAGCCGTAGTCGGAGGAGGCCAGGGTGTTGTGGAAGATAACGCCGTCGGTGACGGTGGCAAAGGAGCCGATTTCATTGAGGGTACGGATGACCTCTGCGTAGGTGGAGGCCCAGGTGTGGCCGCCTGCGCCGGCATCGCCGGACTCTGTGACCCACATTTCTCCGCCGGGGGTGGCGTATTTATCCCGATAGCTGAGGAAGCACCGGGCGGTGTGACCTGCGGCGCCCAGATATTCTTCGCTCATGCAGCCTTCAAAGGGGGTAAAGGCGGAGGGCATCATGGTGGCCATACGCTCGGAAACGCCGTTATAGTAGTGGTAGCTGAAAATGTCCGGCATTTCCTGGCAGCCGTCCATTAAATCAGCGGTGGAGCAGTAGGGCAGGGCGGCGGCAATTCCAGCGGTCTCATCGGGGTTGCTGTTTGCCCAGGGGTGGGGATTGCCGTAGGCATCCACGCTCATGGCGTTGGGGTCGGTATCGCTGGGACCAATGATGGCGCACTCGGGATAATTTTCCCGAACCCACTTGTGGAAAATATCCTGATCCCGGCGGAAATCTGCAGCGGTGTAGTCAGCGGGGAAGCCGGTGTTTTTGAGCATATTGGGCTCGTTGACAAATTCCACAGCTTCGATGGGACAGCCATGCTCCCGGCTCAGGTCGAAAATCAGCTTGGCCTGGCTGGGATTCCAGGGCTCATCGTGGCTGTGCAGGCCGTCACAGTTGGCAACGGAGATCTTCAGCTTGCCGTTTACCGCCTTGACGAAGTTCAAAAGGTTGATCCACTGGTCCTTTTTCAGGTGGTTAAAATAACCCTCTGGCATACCGGTTCCGTCGAAATCGTAGTAGGTTCTGGTTGCCCAGGTACCGGAAACCCGCACCCAGCAGCTGCCCAATTCTTTGGCAAGCTTAATCAGGCGGGGATTGGTGGTGTCAATGGGGTCATACCATTGGTGCATGGAGGCCATACCCTTGGAAAAATCAGGAGGCGGAACCTGCTCGGTGCCATCAATCTGGGCATCGGTGTAGGCTTTCCAGAATGTGCCGCCGGTAACCTCAGTCATCTCCACATTGTAAGAAATCAGGCGGGGGTTAAGGGTGCGAAGCCGGGTCAGCGCGCCGGGGTTTAATTTGATATATTCTGCCATGGCATGTCTGCTCCTTTGGAAAAGGTTTTTCTCATTATATCACACGGATCTTTTGTTGTAAATAAGCCAAAAACCAAGGGAAAAAGGTGGTTTTGTGGAATAATTCACCGATTGCTCACGGGGACACTCTTCACAAGTTAGGAAAAATATGCTATATTTATCTGTAAGCTAAATGTTTGATCGGCGTTTTCTGCTTGAGCGCCGGAAACAAAGCACAACAAAGGAGAATGGCTGATGAAGAAAACTTACACCCAGTCTGCCGAGGAGGTTCTGCAGACGCTTGGCGTAAGCGCCGAGGGCCTGAGCTCCGCGGAAGCTCAGGAGCGTCTTGCCAAGTACGGCCCCAACAAGCTCAAGGAAGCGGAAAAGCCCAGCTTGCTGCAGCGGTTTCTTGCGCAGCTGAAGGACCCCATGCTGATCATTCTGCTGATCGCAGCCGGCGTCAGTGCCCTGACAGGTATGCTGGCCGGAGAAAGTGAATGGGCAGAGGTCATCATTATCCTTGCCGTGGTTTTGCTCAATGCTATTTTGGGCGTGTTCCAGGAGAGCAAGGCAGAGGCTGCCATTGAAGCGCTGCAAACCATGACGGCGGCAACCTGCAAGGTCTTGCGCGACGGCAAGATGGTGATTGTACATTCCGACGAGTTGGTTCCCGGCGATGTGGTGCTGCTGGAAGCAGGCGATGCTGTTCCCGCAGACGGTCGTATCATTGAAAACGCCAGCCTGAAGATTGAAGAGGCTGCCCTTACCGGCGAGTCTGTCCCCGTCAACAAGGCCTTAGAAGCGCTGGGTCTTGCCGAGGGGCAGGAAGATGTGCCTCTGGGCGACCGCAAGAATATGTGCTACATGGGCTCTACTGTGGTTTACGGCCGGGGCAAGGCTGTGATCGTTGCCACTGGTATGGACACCGAAATGGGCAAGATCGCCGGCGCGCTGGCTGCTACCCAGGAGGAGCAAACTCCCCTGCAGCGCAAGCTGGATGAGCTGGGCAAGATGCTTTCCAAGATGGTGCTTGGCATCTGTGTGTTTATTTTCGCATTTAATCTTTTTGTGGCCCGGGGCGAGCTGTCCGTAGAAGGCCATGCCCTGACCGTGATTCTGGAAACCTTCATGGTTGCTGTTTCTCTGGCTGTTGCCGCGATTCCCGAGGGCCTGGCAACTGTGGTTACCGTGGTGCTTTCCATCGGCGTTACCAAGATGTCCCAGCGCAACGCGGTGATCCGCCGGCTGACCGCTGTGGAAACCCTGGGCTGCACCCAGGTTATCTGCTCCGATAAAACCGGCACGCTGACCCAGAACAAGATGACTGTTGTGGATCATTTTGGCGACAAAGAGCTTGTGGCAACCGCCATGGCTCTGTGCTCCGATGCCAACTTAAACGAAGAGAACCAAGCAGAGGGTGAACCCACCGAATGCGCTCTGGTGAATTTTGCTTACTCCGTAGGCCTGCATAAGGCTCAAATGGAGAAGGTCACTCCCCGTGTGGACGAGGCTCCCTTCGACTCCGGCCGTAAGATGATGTCTACCGTTCACGATTTGGGCGGCTGCTATGTTCAGTACACCAAGGGTGGCCCGGATGTGGTGCTTGCCCGCTGCGCTTACTACTATGACGGCGGCGAGATTAAGGCCATGACCGACGAAAAACGGGCCGAAATCATGGCCGCCAACAAGGCCATGGCTGACCGCGCGCTGCGTGTTTTGGCTGCCGCCAAGCGTGACTGGAGCGAAAAGCCCGCAAACAACACTGCCGAATATCTGGAGCAGGATCTGGTATTCTTGGGCCTGACCGGCATGATTGACCCTGTCCGTCCCGAGGTTGAGGCTGCTATCGAAGAGTGCCGCAGCGCCGGCATCCGGGCAGTTATGATCACCGGCGATCATAAGGACACCGCCGTAGCCATCGCCAAGGAGCTGGGTATCATCACCGATGCTTCCCAGGCCATTACCGGCGCTGAGCTGGACGATGTTCCCGACGATCAGCTGTGCGAGGTTGTTCAGAAATACGGCGTATACGCCCGTGTTCAGCCTGAGCACAAGACCCGTATCGTCAACGCATGGAAGTCCCTTGGCGCAATCACCGCCATGACCGGCGACGGCGTCAATGACGCGCCCTCCATTAAGTCCGCCGACATCGGCGTTGGCATGGGCATCACCGGTACAGACGTTACCAAGAATGTTGCGGATATGGTTCTGGCTGACGACAACTTCGCTACCATTGTGTCCGCTGTGGGCGAAGGCCGCCGGATCTATGACAATATCCGTAAGGCCATCCAGTTCCTGCTGGCATCCAATATGTCTGAGGTTCTGGGCGTATTCTCCGCCACCTTGATGGGCTTTACTTTGCTCAACCCCGTACATCTGCTGTTTATTAACCTGGTTACCGACTGCTTCCCCGCTCTGGCTCTGGGCATGGAAGATGCTGAGCCGGATACCATGCAGCGTCCTCCCCGTGATTCCAAGGAGGGAATTTTCGCCGGCGGTCTGTTTGGTGATATCGCATACCAGGGCGTTCTGGTTACCCTGCTGACCATTGTTTCCTACATCATCGGCAGCATCCTGGATCCCCAGGTCGGTTCTTTTGCAGCGCTGCAGGCAGCAGGCGTTTCTGAGCATGGCATGACCATGGCTTTCCTGACCATGTCCATGTGCGAGATTTTCCACTCCTTCAATCTGCGCTCTCAGCGCAAGTCCATCTTCAGCCTGAAGGGTCACAATAAGGTTCTGTGGGCTGCTATGATCGGCTCTCTGGTGCTGACTACCCTGATCCTGGAAGTGCCTTTCCTGGCAAACGCCTTCGGCTTTACCCCCATCGGCCTGACCGAGTATGCCATCGCTATCGCCCTGGCTCTGCTGGTTATTCCCGTTGTGGAAGTGGTTAAGCTGGTGCAAAGAAAGATCGGCAAGTAATGAAACAAAAAAGCGACGGCATGTGCCGTCGCTTTTTATTTACAAAAGAACCTCTTTGTTGGTGCCGTAGAAAATATCGTCTTTGTTGCTGATCAGCCGGAAGAATTCCTCCAGGCGAATCCAGTTGTCGGGGGAGAAGTCCATTTCGTAGGAGTGACCCCATATATAAAAAATTTGAGGCGTATCCGTTTCAAGCTCCACAAATTGCCTTCCATGGCGCATGAGATTTTCAAAATCCAGGGTGTGGGCAGTGGGGTTAAAGCGGTAGAGGTTGGCTTGCAGCGCAAAGCTGTGGTTTTGGGTGATGGTGCGGCAGTATTTGACTCCGGTGTGATTGCGGATGATTTCGGCGGTGCGGTCGTCATTGTTGACGCCGCCGCAGGGATAGGCCATGCCCACCACCTCGTATTCCACCAGCTCCGACAGGTTCAGTCTGTCCTGCTCTACCTGCCGGATCACCTCTGCTTCCTCCAGGGTGGTGAGGTTGGGGTGGGTCAGGGTATGTACTGCCACTTCATGACCTTCGTAAAGGGATTTTACATCCGAAGGATGCACTTTGTACTGAGAGATTTTTCGGCCGTTATAGTTTATGATGCCTCTTTTGCCAAGAAACTCCGAGTTGAGGTTAAAGGTGCATTTCAGCCCATACTGATTCAGCAAATCCACCAGGCGAAAGTCCTGGGTGATGCCGTCGTCAAAGCTGAAGGTAATGGCTTTGCGTTTGCTTTGTTCCTTAAAATACATATTCAGCGCCGTCCTTTATAGTTTTTTACAAATAGCTGACAGTAAAATGGGGGTTATCGCTGGAAGCATCCTCCAGAGTTTCCCGAAAGCCAGGGAGGGGAGGCATATCCTGCAAAATCAGGTGAATGTCCTCTTCAAGCTCTGTAAGGCAATCGTAAAGGGCGTCCAGATTGGCGCCGTAATAATCAGGAAAGGAAAGACTATGCTGCAAAGCGGCGTGAAGGCTTTCTTTGTCCATGAAGGCGCAGTGGATGGTAATGGTCTTCATATCAAGGCTCTCCGTACAGCAACTGGAAGCTGCCGTAATGGTCGTGGGTGTAGTACACCAGGCCGTCATCGGAAAACACGATTCGCTTGGCGCCCCGGGAGCCGGAATTCAGTGTGCCGATGTCGCACTCGTAGTAGGTTCTGCCCGCCTTGTTGGGGAGCAGACCCTCCCGGTTGTGGAACACATCGCCGCCAATGCACTTGCCGGGAAGCACGGAAGACAAAGCGCCGCTTTTCCAGCCCTGCTTTCTTGCCTGGGCTTTGGTCATGTAGTTACCCGGCAGATGACCGTACTGGTGCAAATATAGAGCAACATCCTCTTTGGAGTCGTAACTGCCGTCTTCATCCAGCAAAGCTTCGGTCTGCTGGGTTTGCTGGGTTTGGGAGGGCTGCGGATTTTCTGTATAACAGCCCGCCAGAGAAAGGATCAGCGCCAGGGCGAGCAGCCAGGACAAGATTCGTTTCATGGTCATCCTCCAACTGATTGCTTTGCTCATTATATACCAGTTTTTGCAAATGCACAAGAAATAATTTATTTTGCCGGGGAAAATGGCAATATTTTTCTATAAAACGCACCAATAATTGATTGTCAGGAAAATTAAATCGTGTTATAATCTAACTAAGCGAAAAGAAGAAAAAAAGCTACATAATATGGAGGAATGGATATGCCAATGCAGATGGGTTTTCGTTGGTATGGCGAGGGTAACGACAAAATCAGCCTGTCCGACATCAAGCAGATTCCCGGCGTAACAAGCATCGTTTGGGCTCTGCATCACAAAATGCCCGGTGAAATCTGGGAAGAAGCCGAAATCGCTGAGGTCAAGCGCCAGCTGGATGAATACGGCTTCAACATGGATGTGGTAGAATCCGTCAATGTCCACGATGACATCAAGATTGGCTTGCCCACCCGGGATCAGTATATCGAAAACTACAAAATCACCATGCGGAATCTGGCAAAGTACGGCGTAAAGGTTATCTGCTACAACTTTATGCCCATTTTCGACTGGACCCGCAGCAATCTTTTCCACCCTGTGGGTGACGGCTCTACCGCATTGTTCTACGAAAAGAACATGATTCAGGATGACTACAACGCCATGGCAAAGTACATTCTGGATTTTACTGAGAAGTACAATATGTCCTTCCCCGGCTGGGAGCCTGAGCGCATGGCAAAGCTGGACGAGCTGTTTAAGGCTTATGCCGATGTTGACCATGAAAAGCTGTGGGCCAATTTAAAGTACTTCCTGGAGGCTCTGATGCCCACCTGCGAGGAGACCGGCATCAAAATGGCCATCCACATGGACGATCCCCCATGGGATATTTTCGGTCTGCCCCGCCTGCTGATCAACGAGGAGAATATCGACCGTTTCCTGAAAATGGTGGACCATCCCTGCAACTGCCTGACCCTTTGCTCCGGCTCGCTGAACGCCGACCCCAACAACGATGTGGCAAGCATTGTCCGCAAGCACTGCGACCGGATCGCCTTTGCCCACATCCGCAATGTCAAGCACTTTGAAAACGGTGACTTCTCCGAGGCCTCCCACCGGGATTGCGACGGAGACACCGGCATTCTGGAAATCCTGAAGGCTTACCACGACTGCGGCTTTGAAGGCTACATCCGCCCCGACCATGGCCGTCATTTGTGGAACGAAGGCCCCGGCAACGTCCGCCCCGGCTACGGATTATACGACCGCGCATTGGGCATTATGTATATGCTTGGCGTTTGGGATATGCTGGACAGATTAAGCGGTAAATAATTTTTGGAGGTAATGTATATGTTGAATCTTCCTTTGAACATTGATTTTTCCGGTAAGGTAGTTGTGGTCACCGGCGCAGGCGGCCTGATTTGCGGCGCGATGGCCCGGGCATTCGCCCAGAGCGGCGCCAAGGTTGCGGCTCTGGACCTGAATGAGGATGCTGTCAAGGGCCTGGCAAATGAGCTGAAGGCCGAGGGCTTCATCTGCGAAGGCTACAAGGCAAATGTTTTGGAGCCGGAGGCACTGGAGGCTGTCCATCAGGCAGTTCTGCGGGACCTGGGCCCCTGCGATATTCTGGTTAACGGCGCCGGCGGCAACAATCCCCGGGCTACTACCGACAATGAGTATCAGCATGAGGCAAAAGAGGGCGGCAAGAGCTTCTTTGATTTGGAAGCTTCCGGCGTTGACTTTGTATTCAAGCTGAACTTCCAGGGCACCCTGCTGCCCACTCAGGCTTTCGCCAAGGATATGGTTGCAAAGAAGCACGGCTGCATTCTCAACATTTCCTCTATGAATGCCTACACCCCCTTGACCAAGATTCCTGCTTACTCCGCCGCTAAGGCCGGTATTTCCAACTTCACTCAGTGGCTGGCTACCCACTTCGCCGGCACCGGCATTCGCTGCAATGCCATTGCTCCCGGCTTCCTGGTATCTGCCCAGAATAAGGCCTTGCTGTTCAATGAGGACGGCACACCCACTGCCCGCAGCGCCAAGATTCTCAATGGAACACCCACCGGTCGCTTTGTCGATGCCGATGAGCTGCTGGGCGCAACGCTCTTCCTGTGCGATGACCGCAGCGCCAGCGCCATTACCGGCGTTGTTCTGCCCGTAGATGCAGGCTTTGCCGCATACTCCGGCGTATAAAACTTCAACAAAAAACTGCCTTCCAAATGGAAGGCAGTTTTTTGTTATTTCAGCATATCGATCAGCTTGCCCAGTACCGGCTCAAAGGCTGCGCCGTACCAGTGGTTATCCAGCGTGCCGGTAAATTTGATGCACTCCACGGTGTAATCCGCGGCAATTTTTGCCGCTTCAAAGGCGGATTTTCCGTTCATCAAAGAGCCCACAAAGGCGGAGGCGTAAATGTCGCCGGTGCCGTGGCAACTGTTGGGGAGCATTTCATGCTCATAGTACTGGTAGTTTCCCTTTTCAAAGACAACTACGCCGGTTTTGCCTTGGGCATAGGAAACGCCGGTGAGGATGATATTGTTACAGCCCAGGTCGGAAAGGGCGGAGAGGATGCTGTCGATATAGGCCCGGTCGTAATCTGTGCGGTAGGGGATGCCGGTGAGGAAGCAGGCCTCTGTGATGTTGGGCACAACAAAGTCTGCCGCGCCGCACAGGGATTTCATGGCCTCTACATATTCCATGTCAAAGGCGGGGTAGAGCTTGCCGTTATCTGCCATGGCAGGGTCTACGATTTTGAAGCAGCCTTCTTCAGCAGAGGTGCTGAAGATCTCTTTTACATAGGCAATCTGCTGTGTGCTGCCCAGATAGCCGGTGTAGATAGCCTGGAAACGGATGCCCTCTTTGCACCAATGACGGTTGATGGCAGGAATATCCTCCGTCAAATCCCGAACAGTAAAGCCGGTGAAGCCGGCGGTGTGGGTGGACAAGACGGCGGAAGGAAGCACACAGGTTTCGACGCCGCAGGCGGAGATGATGGGCAGCGCTACGGTCATAGAGCATTGGCCCACGCAGGAAATATCCTGGATTGTTAACACTTTTTTGTATTGCATAATTGCGCCTCCTTTTTTGATGCCTTTATTATAGTACTTCTCACCAAAATGTAAAGAGTTTTTTTGACAAAAAATACAAATGGGAGAACGGTATCAGAATCAACTCATTATTTGCCGAAATGAACTAACTTTTGCGAAAATGGTGTACAAATCTACAAAGAAATGTTACGATTTCGTCAGATAAAAAAGAGGAGGCGTATTTTCCATGAGAGTGATTCGCGCGAAGGACTATCTGGATGCCAGCCGCAAGACGGCCAATGTGATTTCCGCCCAGGTGATTTTGAAGCCGGACAGCGTTCTGGGCCTTGCTACCGGCAGTTCACCCATCGGGGTGTATCAGCAGCTGATTAAGTGGTACCAAAAGGGAGATTTGGATTTTTCCCAGGTACGCACTGTAAATCTGGATGAGTATGTGGGTATGGGCCCCGGAGATGAGCAGAGCTATGTGGCGTTTATGCGCAGGAATCTGTTTGATCACATCAACATCAATCCCCAAAACACCCATCTGCCCAACGGCTTGGAGGCAAATGCCGCCAAACAGTGCGCCTGCTACAATGACCTCATTCGGGGTCTGGGTGGCGTGGATTTGCAGCTACTGGGCATTGGACACAACGGACACATTGGCTTCAACGAGCCCAGCGACTGCTTTGCAAAGGGCACGCACTGCGTGGAGCTTACCCAGAACACCATTGATGCAAACGCCCGGTTCTTTGAAAACAAGGACCAGGTTCCCAAGAAAGCCTACACCATGGGGATCCTGGATATTTTGCAGGCCAAGCGGGTGGTGATGATCGTCACCGGCGAAAGCAAGGCGCAGATTCTGAAGGAGGCTTTCTGCGGCCCGGTTACCCCCAAGGTGCCGGCGTCTATCATGCAGCTGCATCCTGATTTTACCCTGATTGCCGATGAGGCGGCCATGTCTTTGGTTGGGGATTTACTGTAAGCATACATAGAAAAACCGGAGACCGCCCGTTTCCGGTTTTTTGTATATAGCGGGCAGAATTTGCACATCCTTTTGTTACCAAAGGAGGATGCAATATGCAGGAAAATCAGAATAAAACCATTTTGAATCTGGCAAGGGCCTTTGCCGGAGAATCCCAGGCAAGAACCCGATACACTGTCTATGCCAAGGTGGCAAGGGATGAAGGGAAGGAGTGGATCGCCCGGGTATTTGAAACCACTGCGGACAACGAAGCAGTCCACGCCGAGGAGTTTTTGGAACAGCTGAAAAAGCTGGGCGGCTGTCAGGAAAACATTGACCTTTCTGCCGGTTACCCCTTTGAGCTGGGCACAACGGAGGAAAATCTTGGCTTTGCCGCAAAGGGCGAGTTGGAGGAGCATGACACGGTATATCCGGAGTTTGCGGAAATTGCCCGCCGTGAGGGGTGCGACGATGCCGCAAGGCTCTTCATGCAGATTGCCCGGATTGAGGGCGTTCATCACAATGAGTTCAATCAGCTGTATCAGCAGGTGCAGGGCGGAACGCTGACGGAAAAATCCCAGCCCATTCTTTGGCGGTGCTTAAACTGCGGCTTCACCTATGAAAGCACCCGGGCCTGCGACCCCTGCCCGGTGTGCGAAAAGGAGGCCGGCTGGCAGGCCGGCGAGCTGGACAGCAGAAAGCTGATGGGGAAAAAGTCCTGATATAGATAACTTTCTGTTTACAGATGCCTGCATGATGTGATATGATACTCTGTAGGATAATGAAACAGAGGTTTCGTAAATGGATTTTATTGTTTTGGATATGGAATGGAATCAGCCCTGGCCCGGGTCTCCGTCGGCGAAGAAGGTACTGCCTCAGCCGATCCGGGGGGAAATCATCCAAATCGGCGCGGTCCGCGTAACAGAGGACCGGCAGGTGGCGGATGAATTCCAGGTGATGATTCGTCCCAAATATTTCAGACACTTAAACCGCCGGGTCAGCAAGCTGACTGGCATTAAGGAGTCAAGGCTTAAGGAGGAGGGAATTCCGTTCCCCGAGGCCATAGAAAAGTTCTGCGCCTGGTGCGGGGAGGATATTGTCATCCTTACCTGGGGTTTTGACGATGTGACCATTTTAAGAGAGAATCTGAAGCTGTTCGGTCTGAATACCGACTGGACCCAGAGATGGTACAATGCCCAAATGATTTTCAACGCCCAGACAGACGGCTCGTCTTCCCAAAAGGCGCTGAAGACGGCGATGGAAATATTTGAAATCGAGGCCACCAGGCCTGCCCACGACGCTTTGGGAGATGCTTACCACACCGCGCTGATTTGCGCCAGACTGGACTTAAAGCGGGGTATGACGGAATATGCGCAGGCGCTGACAAGCCATGAAAACGGCTTCCACGGCGCGGAGCTGCCCGGCTGCCTTGCCCGCAGGGTGTACCACGATTATGCCGATAAGCGCGCGGCTCTTTCTGCCATGGCAGGGGAGGAGAATAAATGTCCGCTTTGCGGCAAGAAGATGCTGGGCTCCCGCTGGTTTTCCCAGCCGGGTCACAGATATATGGATTTGGCCACTTGCCCGGAGCATGGAAAATTCCTGATTCGGGTGCGGCTTTCCCAGCAGCCCAACGGCTTGGTTCGGGTCAGCAGGCTGACCTATGAAGCCACCTCCGAGGCGGCTCAGGCCTATGCCCGCCGGGCGGAAAAAGCAGACCCGGAGGAGCAGCGTCCCCGTCGTCGCCGCAGACGCAGCGCCCCCAGAGAAGACAAGACAGAAACTGATAAAAGATAAGCACCGGGCAGCGTTTGCTGCCCGGCTTTTTCCGAGAAAAGTGCTTGACAGAATATCCATTCGGTGGTACAATACGGCTTGTGAATGGTGCCTAGGCACTTACGCCATACGGGCCCTTAGCTCAGTTGGTTAGAGCCTCCGGCTCATAACCGGATAGTCCCGGGTTCGAATCCCTGAGGGCCCACCAGTAAGACTTCAGGGTAACACCTGTTTGATATATAGGGGTATAGCTCAATTGGTAGAGCGGCGGTCTCCAAAACCGTAGGCTCTGGGTTCAAGTCCTAGTGCCCCTGCCAAAAAAGACCACACCTTTGGGTGTGGTCTTTTTTGGCAGAAACGGACTTGAAAGGGCGTTAAGAAAACATGCCAGTGGCATGTTTTTAGCCCGTGGGAAAGTCCATGGACATCCGAATGCACCCGTATGGGTGTGGACGGATGTCCATCTTGTAGCCATAGAGGAGCGCGTGGGAGGGACTAAATCTTTGGGTGTGGTCTTTTTTGGCAGAAACGGAGCAGAAACGGACAGGAAAAGGTAAAACCAACCTCGATATTTACAATCCCTGCGCTTTGTGCTATAATGTGCCCTGTTATTGGGCGGTGGGAAAACCGTTCATTTTCACTGTATAGGAGATAGAGAAATGGATTTGCGTGTATTTGGAACGGTTCATCTGATCTATTTGGCAATTACGATTCCGCTGTCCGTAATCGGACTGGTTCTTGCAAAGAAGTACGCAAAGTCGAAAAAGGCGCAAAGCATTGTTTTGAAGTCGCTGGGCGGACTGCTGCTGATATGGATTTTAATCAATCGACTATCCCAGGTTTACAGATATGACCAGGTTCGCTGGGAACAAATCATTCCCGACAGCTTCTGCGGAATGACCAGCCTTGTGCTGGCCTTAGCCGTATTGTTTGGCAAAAAGGATAACGCGGTATACCATTTTACCTGGTTTTTAGGCCTTGTGGGCGCGACCATTACGGTGTTCAACCCCACATTTTTAAGCCAGGGCCCCACGGTTTTTTACCTGCCTACCATTTCGGGCCTGCTGCATCACAGCGTGGCCCTTGTAGTGGTTGCGGCGCTGCTTATGTTCGGGCAAATTCACATTACCTATCAAAAATGGTATTGTACCTTCTTCGGCTTTACCGCCTATTTGACGGTGGGTGCGTTCCAGATGGCGGTGTTTGGCTTCCAGGATTCTTTCCACATTGCCCAGCCCATTCTTTCCGGAACACCGTTAACCGCCTGGGTCATGGCGCCTATTTACGCGGTGGGCTACGGAATGGTTTTGCTTGTAATTGAGCTTGTCCGCAGGAAAAAGCAGAAGAACAGAAGCTAAATATATTTCTCCGCAAAACCGTTAAAAAAAGGCTGCGCCTATGGGCGCGGCCTTTCCTGCTTGTTTTGGGGCGGGAAAAAGCCTGCGAAATGCAAATATTTCCATGGCAGGGGATTGACAAATCAGCATACTATTGTATAATTGTATACAATTATACAGAATCATAAAAGGAGGAATTTCCTGTGCTTGAGATTTCCGGAAAAACCAATCTGTTGGAGCAAAAATCCTACAAATATTCCCTGCAGGATGTGGCAGAGCCCAATCTGCACCGGGATATTTATACCTACGGCAGCGTTCCCAAGGTGGCGTTCAACCACCGCCGGGTGCCTATGAATATGCCGGAGGAAATTTGGATCACCGATACATCCCTGCGGGACGGCCAGCAATCCGTTGAGCCTTACAGCGTGGATCAGATTGTCAATATCTATAAGCTGCTGTCCAAGCTGGGCGGCCCTTACGGCATTATCCGCCAGACTGAATTCTTTGTTTACAGCAAGAAAGACCGTCTGGCAGTGGAAAAATGCATGGAGCAGGACCTGAAATTCCCGGAGATCACCAGCTGGATTCGGGCAAACAAGGAAGATTTCCGGCTTGTCCGTGAACTGGGCATCAAGGAAACCGGCGTTCTGGTCAGCTGCAGCGACTATCACATTTTCAAGAAAATGAAGATGACCCGTCAGCAGGTGCTGGATCATTATCTGGGCGTCATTAAGGATGCTTTCGAGGCCGGAGTTGTGCCCCGCTGTCACTTGGAAGACATCACCCGGGCGGACTTCTACGGCTTCGTGGTGCCTTTTGTCAACGAGCTGCAGAACCTTTCCAAGGAAGCCGGTATTCCCGTGAAAATCCGGGCCTGCGACACCATGGGATATGGCATTCCCTTTACCGAGGCGGCTATGCCCAGAAGTGTTGCCGGTATCATTTACGGTTTGCAGCACTATTCCGATGTTCCCAGCGAATGTCTGGAATGGCACGGACATAACGATTTTTACAAGGCGGTTGCCAATGCGTCCACTGCGTGGCTCTATGGCGCCTGCGCTGTCAACTGTTCCCTGCTTGGCATCGGCGAGCGCACCGGCAATATTCCGTTGGAAGCCATGGTCTTTGAGTACGCATCCCTGCGTGGCTCTATGGATGGCATGGATCCCACGGTCATTACGGAAATTGCAGAGTTCTTCAAAAAGGACATTGGCTATGACATTCCCGTCATGACCCCCTTTGTGGGCCAGAGCTTCAATTCCACCCGGGCAGGTATCCACGCAGACGGCCTGCTGAAGGACGCGGAAATTTACACCATTTTCGACACAGAAAAGCTCTTAAACCGCAAGGCGACGGTGGAAGTCAGCAAGACAACCGGCCTTGCCGGCATTGCCTACTGGATCAACTGCCACTATAACCTCAGCGGCGAAGATCAGGTTGCAAAGACCGATCCTCTGGTTGTGACACTGAAGGCGTGGGTAGATGAACAGTATGAGCAGGAGCGGCAGACCGTCATGTCTGAAAAGGAACTGGAAGAAAAGATCAATCAGCTGGCTCCCGGCCGGTTTGCTGTGTAACAGGAGGAAGTTATGACGGAATTTAAATCTATTTCTCTGGCTACCCAGGTGTTTGAAAAACTGGAAGAGGATATTATCACCGGCGTGTATCCCCGGGGGGAAATTCTTACAGAACTGAAGCTGGTGGAGCAGCTGGGAGTCAGCCGCACCCCGGTTCGCGAGGCGTTGCGCCGATTGGAGCAGGAGCGGCTCATTGCCGAAAGCGGCAAGGGCTCTGTGGTGCTTGGCATCACCTTGGAAGACCTGGTTGACCTGATGGTTATCCGGGAGCGCATTGAGGGTCTGGCCGCCTACTACGCTACCAAAAATCTGACGGCGGAGGGCAGAGAGGAGCTGCAGCATATCAGCGAGCTGCAGGACTTCTACTACGAAAAGCGGGATTTGGACAACCTGCGGAAGATGGACGATAAGTTCCACTACGCCATCTACAATCTCACCGGTCGTCCCATTTTGAGGGACACCCTGATTCCCCTGCACCGGAAAACCCAGCGCTACCGCAAGATTTCTATTGAAGACAAGGACCGGCTGGACAATTCCATCCGGGAGCACAAGGCTATCTGCGATGCTATTCTCTCCGGGAAAGCGGATTTGGCGTCGGAGCTGATTACCAACCACATTCAGCTGGCGAAGAAAAATATGATCGAGAGGTGTTATCAACATGGGTAAGACCATTGCGCAAAAGATTATTGAAGCTCACCTGCTGTCCGGCGACATGACTCCCGGAAGTGAGGTCGCCCTGCGAATTGACCAGACTTTGACCCAGGATGCCACCGGCACCATGGCGTATTTAGCCCTGGAGGGCATGGGCATTCCCCGGGTAAAAACGGAGCTGAGCATTGCCTATGTGGATCATAACACCCTGCAGTGCGGCTTTGAAAACGCCGACGACCACCGGTACCTACAGACAGTGGCGGCCAAGTACGGCGTTCGGTTTTCCCGACCCGGCAACGGCATTTGCCACCAGGTGCACCTGGAGCGGTTCGGTAAGCCCGGCAAGACCCTGATTGGCTCTGACAGCCATACGCCCACTGCTGGCGGCTTGGGTATGCTGGCCTTTGGCGCCGGCGGTATGGACGTTGCGGCGGCGATGGGTGGCGGCGCTTATTACATCACCATGCCTAAAATGTTTAGAGTAAATCTGACAAACAAGCTCCGTCCCGGCGTGACCGCCAAGGACATCAGCCTGGAAATCTTAAGAATTCTCAGCGTTAAGGGTGGCGTGGGCGCCATCATTGAATGGGGCGGCCCCGGCGTTGCCACATTGACCGTTCCCGAGCGGGCAACCATTACCAACATGGGCGCGGAGCTGGGCGCAACCACCTCCGTTTTCCCGGCAGACGATGTGACGGAAAAATTCCTGGCGGCCCAGGGCAGAAAAGAGGATTTCACCCCCATTTTTGCCGACGAGGATGCGGTTTATGACCGGGTCATTGAAATTGACCTTGACGCACTGACACCACGAATTGCCTGCCCTCACAGTCCGGACAATGTAAAATCCGTGAAAGAGCTGCAGGAAACTAAGGTAGACCAGGTGTGCATCGGCTCCTGCACCAACTCCTCTTTGGCTGACCTTTTGAAAGTGGCGGCTATTCTGAAGGGTAAGAAAATTGCACCCCATGTGAGCCTTTCTATTTCTCCCGGCTCCCGGCAGGTGCTTTCCATGCTGGCAAAGTGCGGCGCGCTGGAGGACATCCTTGCCAGCGGCGCCCGGCTGCTGGAATGCGCCTGCGGTCCTTGTATCGGTATGGGCTTCTCTCCCAATTCCGGCGGCGTAAGCCTGCGTACCTTTAACCGCAATTTCCTTGGCCGTTCCGGCACCCGGGATGGTCAGGTTTATCTGGTTTCCCCGGAAACAGCGGCAGCTTCGGCTCTGCGCGGTTACATTACTGACCCCACCACATTGGATGTTCAGCCTGCAATCCAGATGCCGGATGCATTTAATATTGACGATTCCGGCGTGCTGATGCCTTTGGATGAAGAGTCTGCCAAAGCTGCCCAGGTGCTTCGTGGCCCCAACATCAAGGAATTTCCCGTGGGCAAATCCATGGAAGACACCATTTCCGGCCAGGTGGTTTTGAAGGTGGGCGATAACATCACCACCGACCATATCATGCCTGCAGGCGCCAAGATTCTGCCTTACCGCTCCAACATTCCGTTCCTGTCCAAGTTCTGCTTTGAGGTCTGCGATCCTGCCTTCCCCGAGCGGGCAAAGGCCACGGAAAACGGCATCATCCTCGGCGGCGAAAACTACGGCCAGGGCTCTTCCCGGGAGCACGCAGCGCTGGTTCCCATGTATCTGGGCGTGCGGTGCGTCATCGCCAAGAGCTTTGCCAGAATTCACGTGGCCAATTTGATCAACGCAGGCATTCTGCCGCTGACGCTGGCAAATGCTGACGATTACGACGCGCTGGAGCAGGGCTGTGAAGTGTCCCTGGAAAACATCCACAAGAATATGGAGTCCGGCGTTCTGACAGCTAAGGCAGGGGATAAGACCATCACCCTGCGCTGCGATCTGACAGCGCGTCAGAGAAGCATTTTGATGGCAGGCGGCCTGCTGCGCTACATTGGGGAGGGCGGATTATAATGGATATTACACAAGCTTGCGAGGCGTTTCGCGTTCTGCTGGAGGAACAGCAGGCGCGCATTGCCAACGCCAATGAAGAAAAGAAGGATTTTTCCGGCATGGACACCATCACCGTGGGCATCATCGACGGTGACGGCATCGGTCCGCTGATTATGGCCCAGGCTGAAAAGGTGCTTAGAATGCTGCTGGCTGATGACATTGCCGCCGGAAAAATCGTGCTGAAAAACATTGAGGGACTGACGGTGGAAAACCGCTTGGCTCTGGGTAAGTCCGTTCCCGAGGAAGTCCTTGCCCAGATCAAGGCCTGCGATGTGCTGCTGAAAGGCCCCACAACCACTCCCATGGGCGGAACCATGGAAAGCGCCAATGTCACCTTGCGCCGGGAATTGGATCTGTATGCCAATGTGCGTCCCGTGTCCATCCCCGAGGAGGGAATTGATTGGATTTTCTACCGGGAAAACACCGAGGGCGAGTATGTTTTGGGCAGCCGCGGCGTTAGCCTGCCGGGCATGGCGGTGGACTTTAAGGTAACCACCGATTTCGGCACCCGCCGGATTGCCAAGGCCGCCTTTGACTATGCCAAGAACAACGGCAAGACCCGGGTCAGCATCGTCACCAAGGCCAACATCATGAAAAAGACCGACGGAAAGTTTACGGAGATCTGTCACCAAGTGGCGGAAAACTATCCCGGAATTCAGGCTGATGACTGGTACATCGACATTATGACCGCAAATCTGGTCAACCCCGCCATTCGCAGCGGGTTCCAGGTGGTGGTTCTGCCGAATCTGTACGGCGATATTATCACTGACGAGGCTGCCCAGCTGCAGGGCGGCGTTGGCAGCGCAGGCAGCGCCAATATCGGCGACCGCTATGCTATGTTTGAGGCCATTCACGGCTCCGCGCCCCGGATGATAGCGGACGGCTTGCAGGATTATGTAAACCCCACCAGCATTTTGCGGGCGACCGTCATGCTCCTGCGACACATTTGCCGTCAGGATGCTGCCCAGCGGCTGGAAAAGGCACTGGATGATTGCGATGTCACCGTCACCGGCGATGCAAACGGCGCAACCTGTCAGGCGTTTATGAATCAGCTGCTGACGCTGCTGTAAGCTTTGCCCCAATTATCAGCAAAAAGGAGGAAAACTATGTTTCCTGAACTGAAGAAAAAACTTGGCTTTGGCTGCATGCGGCTGAAGATGAAGGGTGAGGAAGTGGATTTGGAGGAAATGTCCAAAATGGTGGATATTTTCCTTGACAATGGCTTTAACTATTTTGACACCGCCCGTCCTTATCTTCAGGGAAAAAGCGAACTGGCCCTTAAGCATTGCCTGACCTCCCGTTATCCCAGAAGCGCCTATATTCTCACCGACAAGCTGTCGGAAAGCTGCTTCCAAACGAAAGAGGACATTGAGCCCTTTCTTGACAGCCAGCTGGAAGCCTGCGGCGTTTCCTATTTCGATTTTTACTTGATGCACAACCAAAATTCCGGCAATTATCAGAAATTTAAGGATTGCCAGGCTTACGAGGAAGCCTACCGCCTGAAGAAAGCGGGAAAAATTAAGCATGTGGGTCTGTCTTTCCACGACAGTGCGGAATTTTTGGATCGGATTTTGACAGAGAATCCAGACATTGAAGCAGTACAGCTCCAGTTTAACTACTTAGACTATGAAGATGACCGGGTGCAAAGCAGGCTCTGCTACGAAGTTTGCTGCAAGCACGGTAAGCCCGTGCTGGTCATGGAGCCGGTCAGAGGCGGCGGCCTTGTAAATATGCCGGATGTGGCAGGAAAGGTTCTTGATGACCTGCATGGCGGCTCCCGGGCAAGCTACGCCCTGCGTTTTGTTGCCGGCTTTGACAATGTGGCGATGATTCTTTCCGGCATGGGAAGCATGGCCATGATGGAAGATAACATTGCCACCATGAAAGAAGTTCAGCCCCTGAATGACCAGGAGCAAGAGGCGGTGCGGCGTGTGGCGGCGATCATCCACGGCGAGGAGCAGATTCCCTGCACCGGCTGCCGTTACTGTGTGGATGGCTGCCCCCAGCAGATTCCCATTCCCGATATATTCAGTGCGGTAAACCAGGTAAAAAGCGGGCAGGCTGCGCCCGGTGCCTGGGATGCGCTTCCCGGCGGAAAGGCGGCGGACTGCATCGGCTGCGGCAAGTGTGAAAAGAGCTGTCCTCAGTTCATCACCATCCGCAAGCACCTCAAGAAAATCGCCAATATGTAAGAAAAAGCACCCTGCTGCGGCAGGGTGCTTTTTGTATCAGGAAAGGCTGTCGATATACCGGCAGGCGGCCATGGCGGCGATGGCGCCGTCGGAGGAGGCGGTGACCACCTGGCGAATGATTTTGCTGCGGCAATCGCCGGCGACGAACAGACCCGGGGTCTGGGTGGCGCAGCTTTCGTCGGTGTCGAAATAGCCGTAGGCGTTGAGCTTTGCCAGAGGAGCAAAGGCATCGTTTTCCGGCTGCAGGCCAACGGCCAGGAATGCGCCGTCAACCGGGATTTCCAGTTCCTCGCCGGAGTCCTTTTTCAGCTGAAGACCGGTCAGGCTGCCGTTTTCGCTTTTGTAGCCGGCGACCAGGGTGCTGAAATGAACCTCCACATTGTCCTTGGCCATCAGCGCGTCGGCAAGGGTTTTTTCGCCGGTGAAGGTGGGCAGGTTCTGCACAACCGTAACCTTGTTGCAAATCTCACTGAGCAGCAGCGCTTCCTGCAAGGCGGAATTGCCGCCGCCAATCATGGCAACATTCTGACCCGTGTAAAATGCGCCGTCGCACACCGCGCAGAAGGAAATGCCGTTGCCAATCAGCTCCCCTTCACCCGGAAGACCCAGGGTGCGGTGCTTGACGCCCAGGGCAAGAATGACGGCTTTTCCCTGATAGGCGCTGCCTTCTTCGGTGGAAACCACAAAGCTCTCGCCCTGCTTTTCCACGGAAACCACCTTTTCCAGTTCCACGTCGGCGCCAAAGCCCATGGCCTGCTCTGTCAGAGCCTCAGCAAAGGCAGAACCGCTGATTGCTCCGGAGCCGGGGATATTCTCCACCTTGGGAGAAAAGGCGATCTGGCCGCCAAAGCTGTTCTTCTCGATGACCAGCACCTGCTTGCCGGCACGCAGGGCGTACACTGCGGCTGTCAGTCCGGCAGGACCGCCGCCGACGATGATAATATCTACCATAATAGTTCCTCCAATGGAATGGACCGGGCATTTGCCCGGCCCATTTGTTGTTTTATACGGATGCGATGTACTTCTTGATTTCCGGCACGCTGTAATAGTTTACATGGTTTTCACCGTCGGTAATCACCAAGGTGGGCGCGCCCTTAATGCCGTACTGCTTGCACAGCTCCAGATTCTCTTCGGCAATCTTCTTCTCGTAAGGGATGCCGGCCTTGGTCAGCAGGGTTTCTGCAACCTTGCAGTTGGGGCAGGTGACACGGGAAATAAGAATTGCCTTACCGGTAACAGCGGGGGCTTCGCAGGCGACGGGCTCTGCCGCAGGCGCTGCGGGAGCGGCCTTCTTCAGCTTGGAATTGGCCACATCGTAAACCTTGCGGTCCTTGTATTCCTGGGTCTTGCCGTCGTTCCAGTTCTGGACGGGGCGGTAGTAGCCGGTGATACGGCTGTAAACCTCTGCCTTCTTGCCACAGATGGGGCAGGTAAACTGCTCGCCGGTGAGGTAGCCGTGGTCGGCGCAGACGGAATAGGTGGGGCTCATGGTGTAGTAGGGCAGCTTGTGGTTCTCGGCAATCTTACGCACCAGCGCGGCAGCTGCCTTCCAATCCGGAAGCTTCTCGCCTAAGAAAGCGTGGAATACAGTGCCGGAGGTGTAGCGGGTCTGCAGCTCGTCCTGAATCTCCAGAGCGGAGAAGATGTCCTCAGTGTAGTCAACAGGCAGGTGAGAGGAGTTGGTGTAGTAGGGAGAGCCGTTTTCGTTGGCGGTGATGATGTCGGGGTACTGCTCCTTGTCGTGCTTGGCGAAGCGGTAGGTGGTGGACTCAGCGGGGGTAGCTTCCAGGTTGTACAGGTCGCCGTACAGCTCCTGGTAGTCGGAAAGACGCTCACGCATGTGGTCGAGAACATTCTTGGCGAATTCCTGGGTCTTTTCGTGGGTCAGGTCAGCCCGGAGCCACTTGGCGTTCAGACCAACTTCGTTCATACCAATCAGACCGATGGTGGAGAAGTGGTTGGAGAAGGTGCCCAGATACCGCTTGGTGTAGGGATACAGGCCATTCTCCAGCAGCTGGGTGATGACGGTGCGCTTCACCTTCAGGCTGCGGGCAGCAATGTCCATCAGCTTGTCCAGACGGGCGTAGAAGTCAGCTTCGTTTTCAGCCAGATAAGCGATCCGGGGCAGGTTGATGGTGACAACACCGATGGAGCCGGTAGATTCGCCGGAACCGAAGAAACCGCCGGACTTCTTACGCAGCTCCCGCAGGTCCAGACGCAGACGGCAGCACATGGAACGAACATCGCTGGGTTCCATATCGGAATTGATGTAGTTGGAGAAATAGGGGGTGCCGTATTTGGCGGTCATTTCGAAGAGGAGCTTGTTGT
>JAFTMB010000003.1 GCA_017452605.1 Oscillospiraceae bacterium | reverse complement strand
GGTGATTTCGATGTTTTCCTCGAAGGAGTGGCTGGAAGCGTCGATCATAACGGAGGTGAAACCGCCGTCGATGCAGGACTTGCAGGTCTCGAAGCTGTCGCCGTGGTCCAGGTGCAGAGCGATGGGAATTTCGGGGCACTCAGCGATAGCGGCTTCCACCAGCTTCACCAGGTAGGTGTGGTTGGCGTATGCCCGGGCGCCCTTGGAAACCTGCAGAATCACGGGAGCATGCTCCTCGCGGCAAGCCTCGGTGATGCCCTGAACGATTTCCATGTTGTTGACGTTGAAAGCGCCGACAGCATAACCGCCGTCGTAAGCCTTCTTGAACATCTCGGTAGTAGTTACAAGAGCCATAGTATATGTATCCTTTCTTCACGGGACAAACCCGAATTTTTACAAATATCATTATAGCACAAATTTCCCGCATTTCAATACGAAATATTTGTTTTGGAAAAATATTTAAATGGTATTTACCTTTGGGGAAGAATGGAGTATAATAACCGATGGTAATTATGAAAAAGAATTGCAAGGAGCGTTTTTTACATGAAAATTTCCCCTCTTCAGCTGGCAAGATACCAGTATGAGCCCAAGCTGCCCGGCATGCTCAGAAACGGCATTTCTGAGATTTGCGTCAAAGACGGCAGCGCTACCGAAAGCGTAGCAGACCAGGAAAAGATCAAGGCTCTTTTCCCCAATACTTACGGCAAAAATGAAATTACCTTCCAGAAAGGCTGCAACACCTCTGCTGAAAAGAAGCAGGTGGTTGGCGTAATCCTTTCCGGCGGTCAGGCCCCTGGCGGCCACAATGTCATCTGCGGTCTGTATGACGCGCTGAAGGCTACCAATGCAGACAATGTCCTTTACGGCTTTAAGGGCGGCCCCAGCGGCCTGTTGGATGATGATTACATCGTGTTCGACGATGCGTATATCAATCAGTACCGCAACACCGGTGGCTTTGACATCATCGGCTCCGGCAGAACCAAGCTGGAAACCGAGGAGCAATTTGCCATCGTGGCAGAAAACTGCAAAAAGCACGGCATTACCGCCCTGGTTATCATCGGCGGCGACGACTCCAACACCAACGCTGCTGTTCTGGCAGAGTACTGCGCTGCCCACAATACCGGCGTGCAGGTTATCGGCTGCCCCAAGACCATTGACGGCGACCTGAAAAATGAGGACATCGAATGCTCCTTCGGCTTCGACACCGCCACCAAGACCTATTCCGAGATCATCGGCAACATCCAGCGCGATGCCAATTCCGCCAAGAAGTACTGGCACTTCATCAAGGTCATGGGCCGCAGCGCTTCCCATGTGGCTTTGGAGTGCGCTCTGCAGACCCAGCCCAACATCTGCCTTGTCGGCGAGGAAGTGGCTGCCAAGAAGATGTCCCTGGCTCAGATTGCCGACTACATTGCCGACTCCGTGGCTGCCCGGGCTGCCAAGGGCTGGAACTTCGGCGTTGCCATTATTCCCGAGGGCATTGTGGAGTTCGTGCCGGAATTCTCCGTGCTGATTAGCGAAATCAACGAGCTGCTGGCAGGCAGCAAGGCTGACGCCTTTAACGCCCTGCCCACCTGGGAAGACAAGTACGCCTTCATCGAGAACGGTCTTACCAAGGAGTCTATGGCTGTTTTCGCCATTCTACCTGTCAACATTCAGCAGCAGCTGTTCTTGGAGCGGGATCCCCATGGCAATGTTCAGGTTTCTCTGATTGAGTCTGAAAAGCTGTTCTCCGCTCTGGTGAAAGACAATCTGGCTGCGCGCAAGGCAAAGGGCGCTTATAACGGTAAGTTCAACGCCCTGCATCACTTCCTGGGCTACGAAGGCCGCTGCGCTTTCCCCTCCAATTTCGATGCTGACTATTGCTACAGCCTGGGCTACAACGCCTTTATGCTGATTCAGTATGGCTACACCGGATACCTGTCCAAGGTTTCCAACCTCAGTAAGCCTGCTGAAGAGTGGGTTGCCGGCGGCATGCCCATCACCAAGATGATGAACATCGAGCGCCGCCATGGCGCTGACAAGCCCGTTATCCGCAAGGCTCTGGTAGAGCTGGACGGCGCGCCCTTCCGGTTCTTCGAAGAAAACAGAGCCCAGTGGGCTGTGGACACCGCCTATGTCTACCCCGGCGCGATCCAGTATTTTGGACCCAGCGAGGTCTGCGACACCACAACCAGAACTCTGGCTCTGGAAAAGGCTTGATTTTAAGGCTTTTTAAGTAAAGAATTGCAGAGGGTAACCAATTGGTTACCCTCTGCGTTTTTTTGTTATTCAGCCAGGCTGGCTTCCCGGCCTTGGCAGGTAAAGACAATAACCTGCTTTTCCTTGGCAGCGTCCTTCAAAATGCTGAGAGCTGTGGACAGCCGCTTGTCGTCAAAGCGAACCAGGGCATCGTCCAGCACCAGAGGTGCGTCAGGTGTCAGTTCCTCGGCAACCGCTAAACGCAAAGCAAGATACAGCTGGTCAATAGTGCCGTCGCTGCGCCACTGGACGGGGAGAAGATTGTCTTCACCTTGCGCGCAGGCTTTCATGCTCAGGTCTTCACCGAGAGTGATTTGCTGATACCGGCCGTCGGTGAGCTTGCTGAACAGCTCCTGAGCCCGCTTGGAAATCCGGGGGGCAAATCGGCGCTGCAGGGTAGTGGTGGCTTCCCGCAGAGCTTCCTGGGCCATTTCCAGGGCGTAGTAGGTGTCCTCCAGCCGGGCAATTCGGCGGTTTAATGTATCCAGCCGGGCGCGAATGGTGGATTCTTTACCCAGAGAATCCGCCTTGCCCTGGCATTGGCCTAACTCCAGCTGCAGCTGCCGCTGCTGGAATCGGGCGGCTTCCAGCTGGGCCTGGGTTTCGCTTTCCGTAAGGGTCAATTGGTCGGGGCGGGGCGCAGGGGCAGCCACTTTCGCCATGCGCTGCAAGGCTTGGGCGTGGTCTGCTGCCTGCTGAGCATCCCGCCGAGCAGCGGACAGAGCGTCCCACTGGGAAAGGGCCTGCTCCCACTGCTCCCGGCTCTGGATTAAGGATGCGCCGCCGGTTATGGCGTTGATTTTCTCATCCAGCGCGTTCTTTTTACTTTCCAGCTCCTGACTTGCGGCCTGGAACGCAGAAAGCTGCTGCTGATAATCTGCCGCCTGCTGGGCAAAGTTTTCCGCGTCGCTTACCCATTTGTCGATGCCGATGCCGGGATGACGGTCATAAATTTCGTTCATACTCGCCCGGAATTTCTTGGTGCGAAGGAGCATAAACACCAGGCACACAATGCCGGTGACTACCAGCGCGATGCCGCCCCAAGTCAGGTACAAGCTGGCATAGAAAGGAATCAAGTAAGCGGCCACTGCGCTGATGATGAATATAAGGGCAGCTACCAGCATGGCGATAAGAACACCCCGGTTTTGATAGCTGCGGTGGTTTTCCAGCTTCTTGTGCAAATCCAAATCCTGCCGGGCAGCCGCTACAATGTCGGCGATGCCTTGATAGTGCTTGGGAATGTCCGGCGCTTGAGGAATAGGAGGCAGCTGGCTGATTTGCGCCTGCAGCTCCATTTGCGCGTCCAGAAGAGTTTGCGCCTGCCGGTGCTTTTCCTGAATTTCTGCTTTAGAGGGAAGAGTATCGCACACCGCCTGCTGCTTGGCAAGGGTCTGCTCCGCCTGCTGCTGAGCCGCTTCTGCCTGCTTAACCTGCTGGGCGTCAGCCAGGGATGCTTCATACTGCAGCGCCAGAACATGGTTTTCCAAATCGCCAATCAGCTGAGAAAGCCGATCCTGCCGTCTGTGAATTTCCTGAGAGCGCTGCTGCAGCTCGTAAAGGGAATCCTGCTGGTTCAGCAGCTGATCCCGCTCCCGCTCTGCCTGGGGCAGCAAGCCGGTCTGGTTGTGGCGGCACTTGTTTTTCAAATCCTTCAAAGTTTTTCCCAGCTGATCGCCTGCGCCGCTTTCATCACCGGTGGAGACCAGATTGTTCAGCCGACGGCGCAGAGCGTCGTCCTGGGTTACCGGCAAATCCGAAAGCCGCAAAAAGCCTGCCCGGGTAAACACATTTCGCTCCACTCCCAGCAGCATTTCGCCGCAGTTGGAGGCGGTCAGCTCCGCGACCTCGATGCCGGTGGCGGTTTCGTAGGCCTGGAATTCCCCAAAGGGAATTCTTCCCTTGGAGCGGCGCTCAATGGTAATATCCCTGCCGTTCCAGTTCAGCTCCATTCTGCCGGACATGGGCGCGCCGGACCAGGGGGCGTAGCGCTCTTTATCCGGTAGTTCATTTGCCTTGGCTCTTGCCCGGGTGTCGATGCCGTAAAGCATATTCACAAGGAAGGCGCACCAGGTGCTTTTGCCCCATTCGTTGGGGGCGTTTATGATGTTTAAGCCCTCTTTCAGCTCCAATGTGGCGTGCTCCAGCTTGCCGAAGGTGGCGGTCATTTTGTAAATTTTCATGGCAGCTTTACCTCCTGACCGTCTAAGATTTTTCGGCTGAGCTGAGCAGCCAGCTTTGCCCGGCGGGCAACGGTCTGGCTGTCGGACTGGGTGGCGTCGTGAAGAATCGAGAAATAAACGCCCTCCAGATTGTCGCTTCCCAAAGCGCTCCACAAGTCCATTTCCGGCAGGGTTTCATCCAAAACCGTCAGGTTGGGAACATGGGGGAAGGCTTTTTGGATTTGGGCGCAATCCACGCCCTCGCAGTAGCCGGTTAAGGTGATGCGGTAATAGTCCGGCGTTTCCATGGCGGGCAAAATAGCAGCCACGGCATCGGTGGGGTCACCGCTGACTTCCACCTCTTCATCGAAAAACCGGGGCACATCCAGCGGCACAAAGCCTGCGCTAACGCTGTCTTCCAGCTGTACAAGGATGACGCCCTTGGGACCCAGCTCGTCAAAGCCCTTGCCCATGGGGCAGCCGGGCCATGCGCACAGCGTATCGCCAACGCGCAGACTGCTGGCTTTGTGAATGTGACCCAAAGCTAAGTAATGAAGACCCGAATCCCTAATTTGGGTTTTGGGAATGGGGCAGTAATGGGAACTGGAGGTGTCTGCCTCGGCGTGGAAAACGCCGATGTGCCATTTTTCATCGCCGCAGGTTTGAAAATCCTTTAGTAACCCGGGGCAGTCCATGCTGTCGTAGCCTGCACCGTAAATGCGGCAGCCCAGCTCCGGCAGGGCGAAGGATTCCACGGCGGGTTTTGTGAAAATATGAACATTTTCCGGCCAGTCTTCCGTAAGATAGGGGCTGGAGCCTGCGCAGAAATCGTGATTGCCCGGGGAAATGACCACCGGAATTTTCACCTTTTCCAGAGCCGCCTTGACGGTTGCGACGCATTCTTTCGATGGCGCGCCGTCAAACAAATCGCCGGACAGCAGCAGCAGGTCGCACCGTTCTGCCAGGCAGAGCTTTACAATCAGCTCCGGGATTTTCCGCAGCTGACTGCGTAAAAGCTGGGATTTTTCCTCGCTGTGGCCGGACATGGGGGCGTCCAGATGCCAGTCAGCGCTGTGAAGAATTCTCATCGTATAAATCCACCCTTTCCGCCTTACGGCATTTTCCGCTTTGTGCGTCGATTGTAAAGAGTACGGCTTCCATTTTGGTAGGCCCGTTGGCCCATTGATAGCGGCTGGTTAAATCTCCCCGGAATTTGGCGATAGACAGCTCCGGGCGAATGCCCAGCACAGAGCGCATAGGCCCGGTCATGCCCAAATCCGTTACATATCCGGTGCCGCCGGGAAGAACCTGAGCATCGGCGGTGGGCACATGGGTGTGAGTACCCCACAGAGCGCTCACCCTGCCGTCAAGCATATAGCCCATGGCCAGCTTTTCCGAGGTTGCCTCGGCGTGAAATTCCACCAAACGAATGGGCGCGTCAATCTCCTTCAGCAGCTTTTCTGCCAGCAGGAAAGGATTATCCGGCCCGTAGTCCATGTTGCACCGGCCAATCAGGTCAATCACCGCCACGGGGCCGGCCTTGGTTTCGTAAATGCCCACGCCCCTGCCGGGTACCTGGGGGGCAAAGTTGGCAGGCCGCAGAATGCGGCTGTTATCATCCAGATAGGCGCACAGCTCCCGCTTGCCGAAGGTGTGATTGCCCATGGTAATCACATCGGCGCCTGCATCGAAAATCTCCTCTGCCTGCTCCGGTGTCAAGCCGAGAACGGCGGTATTTTCTCCGTTGACGATGACGAAGTCCGCGCTGCACTTTCGCTTCAGATAGCGCAGGGACTGACGCACCCGCTCCAATCCGGGATTGCCTACCACATCGCCTACGGCTAAGACATTCAGTTCCATGGTTTTTCGCTCCTTTCTGAGGCAGTCAGCGAACGGATTTGGCATACTCTGTGGGGGAGATGCCAAACTTATCCTTAAACTGCCGGGAAAAATGATGCACCGAGGAATACTGCAGGCAGGTGGCAATTTCGGTAAAGTTCATGGAGTTTTCCCGAATCATCTGCTTGCTTTCCTGCAGCTTAATGCGGCGAATGTACTCGCCGGGAGAAATTTGCAGATTTTTGTGGAACAACGCCGTCAGATAGCTGGCGGACACCTCCACCTTCCGCGCCACCGTGGGAACGGACAGCTTCTCCCGGATGTGGGTGGAGATATACTGCTGCGCCCGGCGGATAATTTCATTTTCCAAATGCAAGGAGTTGGAGGTTTTCAGCTTGTGGCCCGCGGTCTGGTGACACCGCAGCAGCTCCAAAATGAGAAGTGTCAGCTGGGAAAGAATCATATCCAGAGAGTAGTTGTCCATCCGCTCCTGCTCACGGAGCATTTGCTGCAGCAGCACGGCGATATTTTGGGTCGGAGAGATTTTCCGGTTCAGCAGGGGAGAAAGGTCGCTGCCCTGAAAATCAAAGGAAATGGTAACAAATCGGGGGGCGACACCCATATCGGCATACTGCATGTGCCACTGATTCGCGCCGTAGAGCACCATATCGCCCTGCTGCAAAAGCAGATCCTGGCCGTCTGCCACGCTGTGCAGGCTGCCCCGGTCTACATAGGTCAGCTCCAGCATGGGGTGGGCTTCGCCGGGGAAAATGAAGCCCTGCTCCTTTTCCTTGTAGAAGAATGTGTAAAGCTCAGTGGCCTTTAATCTTTGGCGAAGATGGGCCTCGGCGGTGGAAACGTGATTTCCCAGTTCCTTCGGCGGTTGGTCGGCGGTATAGCTTACCGTGGTCTGCTCCTGCAATAGGGGGCTGACGGAAAAATATACATCCGGGTTCAGCTGCAGGGGCTTGTCCAGATAAAAATGCTGATAGTTTTCATTGTCCAAAGAAACGGACAAAACCGTGGACACCTTGCCGCCGTACAGCCAGGTATCGCAGGTAGTGCGGTATACAGGAGCTGCGCCGTTGGCAGCGGAAAGGCTGAGGGCGGGAGTTGCGGGATTGGCGGTGTCCGACCGCTCGGGGGATACCGTACCGTAGGATTTGAAATTGGTTTGAATCAAATGAAGAATCAAAATCATTCGCCTCCACAAAAAAGGAATGGGGTCACCGAATTGGTGACCCCATTATTATAACACATAATAGTTGAAAATGGCAAATAATTTATCGCTGATATTCAAAGGTGATGTCGTAAATATCCACGGTATCTCCGTCGGAAATACCCATTTCCTCAAGCCGGGCGAAGAGTCCGCACTTTCTCAGCTGTAAATCGAAATAGTTGCGGGATTCGTAATCGTCAAAGTTGATATTGGCAATTAACCGCTCCAGCCAGGTGCCCGTAATCAGCCAGGTGCTGCCCAGATGCTCAATCACCAGCTCCTTGGGGTCGCCGGCCTGAACCACAGGCGCCACATATTCCGGCTCGTAAATGGTCACCGGGGGGAGGGTTTTCAGCTTTTCCGCCACAGCCCGCATAAGCTGCTTTGTGCCCTGAGTTGTGCCTGCGGAGATTTCATACAGCTGACAGCCTGCGGCCTCCACATGCTCACGCAACCGCTGCAGATTGTCGCTTTCGGGCATAAGCAGGTCGCACTTGTTGGCGGCTACAATCATGGGGCGATTGGAAAGGTCTACGCTGTAGTTGGCAAGCTCGCCGCAGATGGCGTCAAAATCCTCCACGGGGTCTCTGCCCTCACTGCCGGAAACATCCACCACATGGACAAGGAGCCTGCACCGGTCAATGTGCCGCAGGAAATCGTGACCTAAGCCAGCGCCTTCCGCCGCGCCCTCAATGATGCCGGGAATATCCGCCATGACAAAGGACACGCCCTCGTCAACGAAAATGACACCCAGATTGGGAAACAGGGTGGTGAAGTGGTAGTTGGCGATTTTGGGGCGGGCGTTGGAGGTGACGGAGAGCAATGTGGACTTGCCCACGTTGGGGAAGCCTACCAGGCCCACATCTGCCAGCAGCTTCAGCTCCAGAATAATGTCCCGCTCTTCGCCTTTCAGGCCCACCTTGGCAAACCGGGGGACCTGCCGGGTGGCGGTGGCAAAGTGGGCGTTGCCCCAGCCGCCGCGACCACCCTTGGCGATGACGAAATCTTCGCCGGTGGACATGTCTACAATAATTTGATTGGTTTCTGCGTCCCGAACCACAGTGCCCCGAGGAACCTGAATAAACAGGGGTTCGCCCCGCTTGCCGTTCATTTTCCGGCCCAAGCCGTTGACGCCGGACTGGGCGGAATATTTCCGCTTGTAGCGGAAGTCGAGAAGGGTGGACAGATTGTCGTTCACCTGCAAAATCACACTGCCGCCGTGACCGCCGTCGCCGCCGTCAGGACCGCCGGAGGCTACATATTTTTCCCGGTGGAATGCCACCGCGCCATCGCCGCCGAGGCCGCCGCAGACGGTAATGCGAACCTTATCTACAAACATAGAAAATCCTCCTTTATGAAGGGTACTTATGGAGTAATAAATGACTGTTTATTTTGCGTTAGGAGAACGCCAAAGCCTTCCCCTTTGGGGAAGGTGGCATTTGCGAGGTACGAGCAAATGACGGATGAGGTTTCAGTTGCGTAGCGGCCAGCGCTTCCAGCGCGACCTCACCCGACCTCGCTTATGCTCGGTCACCCTCCCCAAAGGGAGGGCATTATAAAGATAAACGGTCATTTATTACACTACAAGCAGATTAGGAAAAAGGACTGTTGCAAGTAGTTTGCAACAGTCCTTCGCTTCTCATACGCTTTTTACTGCTCGGCGTACACGGAGCACTGCCGGCGGTCCTTGCCCTTGCGCTCGAATCTAACGGTACCGTTAACCAGAGCAAACAGGGTGTCGTCCTTGCCGATGCCAACATTGACACCGGGATGGATGTGAGTGCCTCTCTGGCGAACCAGAATGTTGCCGGCCAGAACAAACTGACCGTCAGCGCGCTTCACGCCCAGACGCTTGGACTCGGAATCACGGCCGTTCTTGGTGGAACCGCCGCCCTTGTGGTGAGCGAAAAACTGAATACCAATCTTCAGCATGGTGTTACACCTCCAAAACTTCGATATAATCAGGATGATCGTCCCGCAGGCTGCAAAGGGTGAGCATCATGCCGGCAAGAACTGCCTGGACAGATTCTTCCTCATCGCAGGAAACGGGGAGGGTCAGGCTGATGCGAGCATCCTCTTCCTTGACCCGAACTTTGGCCTTGGCGCCACAAACATCATTGATGGTGGCTTCAGCCATGGAAACAATGGCGGAAATGGCGGCGCAGACAATATCAGAGCCTGCCTCAGCATAACCGCTGTGACCGCTGACACAGAATCCTGTGATTCTGTCGCCCTCGGTGTAAAATTCGCATCTAGTCATAATGGCTTACAGCGCGATCTTGGTGATTTCCACCTTGGTGTAGGGCTGACGGTGACCCATCTTCTTCTTCTCGTTCTTCTTAGCCTTGTAACGGAAGATGGTGAGCTTCTTGCCCTTGCCGTTCTTAACGACCTTTGCCTCAACGCAAGCGCCTTCCACAACGGGAGTGCCTACCTTGGAGTTCTCGCCGTCCAGCACTGCCAGAACCTGCTCGAACTTGACGGTGGATTCAGCCTCGGCGTTCAGCTTCTCGATGAAGAGAACATCACCCTCAGCTACGGTGTACTGCTTGCCACCGGTAACGATAACTGCCTTCATGTTTGTTTTCACCTACTTTATTTTGTGTAGTCTCGCTTTTAAGGCGGGTGCATTTGGGCGCACCAACTTAAGCCTCTTCAATGCGGCTCGTCTATTCTAGCATTGGCTAGAGGAAATGTCAAGGGGTATTTAGAACTTTTTCTTGCTGTTTTGACTGGATTTTGCGCAGCTGACCCTGAAAAAACCACATAAAGGGGAAAAGAACCGGGAGAATCCTCCGGCAAGACCGTCTGGCAGGGCGGAGTGTGGGGCAAAGAGGGAGATTTTTGAAAAAAGAGAAAAAACAGCTTGACAAAAGGAACAGCACAGTGTATAATGCATCATGCGCTTGGACGATTAGCTCAGCTGGCTAGAGCATCCGCTTGACGTGCGGAAGGTCATAGGTTCGAGTCCTATATCGTCCACCATGGACACCCCGTTATCCTTAACCGGATGACGGGGTATTTTTATGCACCGAAATATGGAAGAATATGCGAAACGACAAAAACACACCCCCGGATGCGGACTTGATCCGCTACCGGGGGTGTTTTCGTTTGTTGGTAGATAGTTAGTCTTTCTTCTCCTTCATTAGAGCTACCATCTGCTCTAGCTGTGCGATCCGTTCCTCTATGCTTGCGGACGGCGATGCCTCCTTGCTGTCTGTCCGTCCTAGAAGATAATCGACGCTTATGCCGTAATAGTCTGCAATTCGTACAAGGTAAACTGCAGGAATATCGCTCCTACAGTTTTCGTACCCTTTGTAGGTCAACGCATTAGCATCGATTTTTTCACTGACTTCTTCCTGCGTCAGTCTGGCATCAAGACGGCATTGCCTTACTCTGTTTGCAACTTCTCTTCGCAATGCTGAGCGATCTTTGGCAAGATTTCGCCCGGTTTCGCATCCTTTTTCCCACGCTTCCTTATAAACTTCGCTGATGGGTTTTTTCTGATTTTCACTCATAGGTTATCACTCTCCCGGAACGTTTTACCTCATTTTAGCGCACACTTTTCAAAAAAGCAAGTATTACTTTCTTGACGTAGTTGAAAATAATCTAAAAGATTACTATTGACAACCTACGGGGTTATATGTTACTCTTTAGAGGTAGTAATAAATGCTACGTAGATGCGACGTCGAGATGCGAGAGCGAAGCGGCTCGCATGGGAGCCGACGGAACGCACCCCCAGGCAGCGCACCCAGGTTGCCTCGGCGGTCTTGCCCAGGTAGGTAGATGCAGACACCCCCCTGCCCAGGTACGACCACCACCCGGCTACCGATGCGGGCGGCTGCACTTCAAGTTACCGACCACCTTCATGCGCACTTTGTTCACCATGCGCCTCTGCGCCCAGGTACGACAAGCACCGCAGTTGTCCCGGCCGCATCAGCGGCACGGCGGTACGCACCCCGACGATGAACAACCCAACCCACCACCGCTCTGGAGATACCACGAAAAGGAGGTGATGATCCCGATGAGCGCAACCAATCAAACCCCTATTTCTAACAGGGGTTTGCCTGCACAATTTTTGTGCACACCCCCTTACTACAACCCTCTGCACCTTGCCGGGGTCACCGCCTCTATTGACAACGCACGGGTGAAGTTCACCTACTCCAAATCCATGTTCGATTTCAACACCTCATCCCGGATCAATGTGATCGACACCCTTCTCCGTGCCTTGGATACGACTTCTTTGTACATGGAGGGACTTTTTGACATCCAGCATTCGGAGTCCAACTTCCGGATCGGCAATTATGCCCACACCTTCACCTACAAGATCACAGAGGGGCAGAGCTTCGCTGTCATGGTTGGTCGCTTCAACTTCTCCGGTGTTAACCAAATCGCCGCTGAAGCAATCATGGACTTCAACCCCAACAAGATCCCCTCTCGTGCATGGCATCGCATCGCTGGCATCCTCGCAGCCAACGCTATCGCCACAAGTGTGCAGCGCTTCGATCTTGCCCTCGACTTCATGATCCCCCGGGATCAGCTCCGGCTCGTCCATCGCCCGGGATCAAACTATCACCTGCTCAGTGATGACAAGTATACCAAGACCGAATACACCGGAGAGCGCTCCCATCACGCCGCCGTGAAGCTTTACGACAAGGGAGCGGAGCTTCATCTCCCCTTGCCGCTGACCCGGTTGGAGATCACAATAGAAGCTCGCAGATTTAAGAGCCTGCGGCAGCTCCTCCCGGACATCATCGATCTTGCTCCCTTGGACATCGCCCTAGCTCTCGACGATCTTCCCTTCGAGGTTCAAGCCGTAATCCTTCACCCCGATCTTTACGAGCGGATGAAAAAGACGGTTAGCCGCAACACATGGGGCAAATACAAGCGGCTCTTGGAACAATACCAGACGGAGGGCGGCAGTTTCTACTTTGCCCTGCCCGAGGATCAGATCGTCCGGATCGAGGACTACACCCGTACTTACATCGCAGCGCTGCCCAGGGCGCACCTTAGTCCGGAGGTGATCACATGACCTTGCGCGAATGGATACCCACCTGGATGGAGGCCTACAAGCTCGACACCATCAAAGAACGATCCTACCATCAGCTCGAGCTGCTCCACCGGAAATTCCCGGATGATCTGATGGACATAGAACTGGCCGACATCAAGCCCATGCACCTACAAGCTTTCATCAATCAGTTTTCCAAGGGCGCATCCAAGTCCTACATGGACAAAATGCGGGTGATGCTCCACGCTCTGTTCTCTGCCGCCGTTGACAACGACTTGATCGCCCGTGATCCCTCGGCCAAGCTCCGCATCCCCCAGGTGATTGAAAAGCCCAGGGAGAGCTTCACAGAGGACGAGGCGCAGACCATCATCAGCTTTGCCATGCGCTACCCATACCGCCGGATCGCTGTGGCCGTCCTGGTGTTGCTGTTCACCGGAATACGCAGAGGAGAGCTGCTAGGCCTCAAGTGGGATGATCTCACCGACAACACCCTCTCCATTCGCCGTGGTGTCTACCAGGAGGGCGGCACAGCCTTGGTCGAAGATTTCAAGGTCAAGACCTCCAAGAGCTTGCGCACCTTGCCCCTCATGCCGGAAGTCGCTCACCTGGTACATACACTTCCCCATTGCGGCGAGTTCGTCTTTGGCACAAAGTCCGGCACACTTTGGCATCCCAGGAACTTCTCCCGGGATTACGGCCAATTCTTCAAGGCACTCCGGGAAGATCACCCGGAAGTGCGTGATCTCTCGCCCCATTGCTGCCGCCATTCCTTTGCCACGCTCACCTTGTCCTCAGGCGCTGATGTGCGGATCGTGCAGCAGCTCCTGGGACACTCCGACATTAACACCACCGCCCGTTACACTCATCCAGATATGAATACTATGCAACGAGCTGTTTCCGGGATGAAGGACAGCCTATTTCCTCCCATTACGGACACCTCACGCAAAACTCGATGACTAAACTTGACGTGCGGAAGGTCATAGGTTCGAGTCCTATATCGTCCACCAAAGACAAGACCACCCAATCGGGTGGTCTTTCTTTTTGGTATGGTATTCAGATATAGGACTCGAAGAGGGCGGCGACAGCTGTGCTGTCGTAACCAAGTGTCCGGTGGACACTTGGTTAGCCCGGGGAAGAGTCCATGGTTCTGTGGACGCAGACGGATGGCTGTGGACACGGAACCATAAGTGGGCCGACACAATGCCCATAAGCGCTTTTGCTGCATCCGTCAGGTATGTTTCCCGAAACAGGCAAATATAATAAAAACAGTTGGACCCTGCTTATTTGCAGAATCCAACTGTTTTGTATTACGAATGGACGGAAAGGCCGTTACTGGTTTTTCGACTCAAGGCTGAACACAATTCCGCTCATGGGATACACCCATTTGTCCCGAAGGTTAATATCGCAGGAGCCAACGCCCCGGTCCGCATCCTCCACCAATGCATCCTCGGCATCGTTGAAGAAGGGGTAAATATCTACATTGTATACATTACGGGGATAATCGAACCGCACCTTAACACTGTATGTAGGCTCTGTGATGGAGACCAAAAAGGCTTTTTCCGTTTTGAGCCAAGGCATACAGAAGGTGATTTCAATAAAGGCCTTGTTGTTGGCGGGCGGCTCTTGGGTATGCAGAGCCACTGCGATACCATGATCTGTGATGCTCACGCCGGTAACATCGCATCGGTTGTGACCGACATATACCTTCAGGCACATATCGTTTGTCACGAAACGGAGCTTTTCTTCATCGGTCATGGCGCATAGCTTATCCAAATCTTCCGGAAGAATTGTCAGGCCCTCACGGAATAGGAAGGTCTGCCCCCGCAGATTCTTGTCCAGATCGCTGTTGCAGGTAAAGAAGCCTACGCTGAAGGTTTCGCCCAGAGGCTCCGAAGCGATGAAATGCTTCTCATAGCTCAGGGTTTCGTTGACGGTCATATATTCCGGGGAGTCAAACAGGGAGGAGATAGGGCTTTCACGAAGGGTGATATTATAGGTGAAATGCTTTTTCAGATTGTAGCGGCCCTGAATGTAGGGAACAATCGCATTTTCTGCCATTTCCGCCTCATCTTGTCCGTGGGTGATGAGGGAATCAATGGTGGCATTGAGAAAACTGCGCTTGGTCGCATCGTCGAAAAGCTGAATGGTTTCGGGATTGCTCATGAGCGTGCCGGTGATTTGCTCGGAAATTTCTTCCGACACATAGTCCTGGGTGATAAATTCAAACACCAGGTCAATGAAAATCAGCGGCGGCAAAACGCCCAGAACATTGTCTCCGATACTGTCAAGGATGCTAAAGAAATCGATGCTCTCTCCGTTGGAGTGGGCAAGAAGCACCTTGATGAGCAGTATGACCAACCATATTGCGAATGCAGTAATTCCCAACATCACAACGGCATGCTTTTTGCTCTTGCGGCGGATAGCCTTTCTCTTTTCGTGATTGTCCATCTTCTGTTCCTGCCTTTTTCTTTATTTATGGGGGTGCTCGGAGGATGGGTTCATGTAAATGCCGGGGTAGATTGATTTGCGGTTGGTGATGGCGGCCCAGAAACGGTCTCCGTAATCGTAATGCCACCATTCGGAAGGATAATTGGTGAAGCCGGCCGACAGCATGGTGTGATACAGCAAACGCCGGTTATCCCGAATCTCAATATCGGAGCCGGTTTCAAAATAGGCGGTGTGGGTAGCGTCAGAGAATTCATCAAAATCCGTTCCCATATTCAGTTCTTTGCCGGATGGGTCTACAATGGTCAGGTCAACGGCGCCGCCGGTAGAGTGAACAAAAGGACTGTTGGGGTCTGTGGAAGGGTAGGACACAAAAAGGGATGCCATCTTGTGTAATTCGGCGTCGCTTTTGTTCTGGCCCTCAAAAGCTTGACGCAAATGGGAAAAGTAATCATCGTACAGCGCCTTTTGCACGGCAAAGGGTCTCCAGGCGTCGAAGATTTTCAGCTTAAAGCCGGCGGGCAGGGCGCGCGCGGCGCTGAGCAGCATTTCAGAAACGGTTTTTCTGACATATATTTGCGGGATTGCCCCGGGGATGCCGTGTTCGTAATATTTGGACTGAAACGCCATAATATCCTGAAAGGTATCAGAGATACATATCAGAGGATCCTCTACGCTGACAATATCAATATGACTGGGATCAGGAAAAAGCTGGTTGGGAATGGGGGCAAGTGGATTGCGGTTATTCATGGAAGTCACGACCTTGTTGAGTTTGGAAAAGCTTATGATATCCTTGATCTGATTATACTCTCTTTGGCTGACGGAGTCAATGAAAAATAACGGGCCCGGCAGGCGAGAAAGGCGTTAATTACGATTTCTCTCTTGTAATTTCATGGAACATTTGGTATACTCCTTGTATATATTTTGCCGGATTAGACGGCGTGTTACAGAAAAAACGGTTAAGATTAAGATTATTGCGGAGGTCGTGGGATTTGAATGCCGTAATCAATGGAATTGATACAAATTATCTGACAGTCGGTCAGGGTGAGGCTGTCCTGCTTCTGCACGGCTGGGGATCAAGTCTGGAGCCCTATCGCAGGCTGATCCATTTGCTCTCGAAAAAGTATTTTGTGATTGCGCTGGATCTGCCGGGCTTTGGCAAGACCGGAGAGCCCCCGCGCCCCTTTGCCGTTGATGATTATGTAGATTTTGTGTTGGAGTTTCTCAAGCTGTTTTCTATCAGTAAGCTGTCTTTGGTGGGCCATTCTTTCGGCGGCAGAGTAATCATCAAGATGGTAAACAGGGAGCTTCCCTTCGCGGTGGATAAAATCGTATTGATTGACAGCGCGGGTATCAAGCCCCAGCCCACCAGAGGAAAAAGCATCAAACAAGTGAAATATAAGCTGGGAAAATGGTTTGCCACCAGAAAGCTTGTTATGCGCCTTTTCCCCGACATGCTGGAGAAGCTGCGGGTGAAGTACGGATCGGCAGATTACGCTGCGGCATCTAATATGATGCGCCAATGCCTGGTTCGGGTTGTAAACGAGGATTTAAGCGAATTGCTGCCGGGTATTCAGGCGCCCACACTGCTGATATGGGGCGAAAACGATACGGCGACCCCGCTCTCCGACGCCAGAAAAATGGAAAAGGAAATTCCCGGCGCAGGGTTGGTGGTTATGAAAAACGCAGGGCATTTTTCCTTTGTGGAGCAGCCGGATTTGTTTGAAAGGGTCATGGCGTCATTTTTTGAGATTGGGTGATTTTTTGATGATACTACTGTACGTGATAGCCACGGTGGCGGCGCTGGCGTTCCTGCTGTTTACCGTTATCAAATCCATGCACATGTTTCAGCTGAATTCTTATAAGATGCCCACCCATTTCAGGTGGCTTCGGAAGAATGGCAGAAGTCTGCTGCCGGGTCTTGCAGGCGCGGTTGCTGCGGTTGCGGTGCTGTTGCTGGGTGTTCCGGAAGTCGGCGCAATTCTGATTGTCGCGGCAGTGTATCTGGTGTTGGCGGCAATCCAGTTTCCGCGGAAGGCAAAAAAGCCGCTGGTGTACACCATGCGGGTCATCAGAATGCTCGTTACCATCGGGCTGCTGGCAGCGCTTTGCGCGATTTACTGCCTGGTCTCCTTCAGCAAGGCGAGATTTTTGATTGTTCTGGCGGTTGTGTCGGCGCTCAGCCCGCTGTTGGTGTTGGCGGCAAATATCCTGAACAAGCCGATTGAACAGGCAATCAATCAGTACTATATCCGGGATGCCAAAAGGATTTTGAAAAGCAGCAGGGATTTGCTTACTATCGGTGTCACCGGCAGTTTTGGAAAGACCAGCGTAAAATACATTCTCCATACGCTGCTTCAGGCGCAGTTCGATGTTCTGAAAACCCCGGAAAGCTATAACACGCCCATGGGCGTTGTGAAGACGGTGCGGGGTATGCTCAGAGCGACACATCAGGTGTTTGTGTGTGAAATGGGCGCCCGTCATGTGGGCGACATTAAGGAACTGTGTGATTTGGTGGAACCCAGGATGGGCATTATTACCTCGGTAGGCCCACAGCATTTGGAAACATTCCATACGATTGAAAATGTCAGAAAGACCAAGTTTGAGCTTGCGGATTCCTTGCCGGCCGACGGAACGGTTTTTTTGAATCTGGAGGATGCCAACATTCGGCAGCATTTGCCCTATGTCAAGAATCGGGTGGTCAGTTATGGCTTGTCCCAACAATGTGATTACTACGCGTCGGATATTTCCGCCTCTTCGAAGGGAACGAGCTTTACGGCTCACACCCCGGATGGACGCAGCGAGGTCTACACGACGAGAATGGTTGGCGCCCACAATGTGATTAATATTATCGGAGCGATAGCCGTTTGCTGCGAGCTGGGGATTCCCCTGGCAAAGCTGAAGGTGCAGGTCAGAAAGCTGGAGGGCGTTCCCCACAGACTGCAATTGCTTCGCAGAAACGGAATTACGATCATTGACGATGCGTATAACTCCAATCCCACAGGCTCCAGAGCTGCCATTGATGCCCTTGCTTTGTTTGATGGCTGTAAAATACTGGTGACCCCCGGTATGGTAGAGCTGGGCGAGAAGCAGGACGAGTTAAATCAGGCATTCGGAGCTTACGCAGCGGGCGTTTGCGATTATGTGATGCTTGTGGGGGCAGCGCAAACACAAAGTATTTACAACGGATTGATTTCCGCGGGCTATCCGGAAGACAGAATCTATGTTTCTGAGGATTTACACGGCGCATTATCCCATGCCTACGCAGTGAATTCCCAGGGGAAAGAAAAGATCATTCTGCTGGAAAATGATTTGCCGGATAATTTTTAAGTGAGATACGCAGAAAGGATTGTGCATAATGAAAATAAATGTTGCAGTGATGTTCGGCGGTAAAAGTGTCGAGCATGAGATTTCGGTGATCTCCGCTTTGCAGGCAGCCGAAAGCTTGGACAGAGATAAATATGAAGTCAGCTTCATTTATATCTCCAAGCAAGGAAAAATGTATACCGGCGAGGAAATCGGCAAGATTGAATCCTATAAAAATATCGACGCGCTGCTGAAAAAGAGCAAGCAGATAATCCTGACCAATGAGGCAGGCAGAGTGGTGATGACCGAGTATCCTCTGAAGCTGCGTTTTGGCAAAAAGCCTGACACGGTAATTGATGTGGTGCTTCCCATTGTCCACGGCACAAATGTGGAGGACGGAACCTTGCAGGGGTACCTGAAAACCCTGGGCGTTCCCTTTGCCGGATGTGATGTGCTGGCATCTGCTGTCGGCATGGATAAGCACGTTATGAAGCTTGTTTTCCGGGAAGCCGGAATTCCGGTACTGGAAAGCAAATGCTTCTTAAAAACGGATTTTGTCGATAATGAGCAGACGGTGATTTCCGAGATCGAGTCTGCTTTCGGGTATCCTGTGATTTGCAAGCCGGTAAATCTGGGTTCCAGTGTGGGAATCAGCAAGGCGAATAATCAGGAAGAATTGGCCGAGGTGCTGGAGCTGGCATTCCAGTTTGCTCCTACGGTGCTGGTGGAAAGAGCCATCACAAGCCTGCGTGAGATAAACTGCGCTGTTTTGGGAGATATTTATGAGGCGGAGGCTTCAGAGTGTGAAGAGCCGCTGAACGCCACAGACATACTTAGCTACGAAGATAAGTATCTTGCTGGAAGCAAGTCATCCGGCGCAAGCAAGGGCATGGCCAGCTTGTCCAGAAAGATTCCTGCCGATATCAGCGCGGAACAGCGCGAGCTGATTCGCAGCATGGCAGTGAAGGCGTTCAAGGCAATCGGCGGCAACGGCGTTGCGCGTATTGATTTTATGATTGATACCGCCGACAATACGGTCTACCTGAATGAGATCAACACCATTCCCGGCTCGCTGGCCTTTTATCTGTGGAAACCGGTTGGCGTTTCCTATCCCCAGCTGCTGGACCGGATGATTCGCCTGGCGTTAAAGCGCGCCAGAGAAGAGGAAGACATTGTGTATTCCTTCGATTCCAATGTTCTGGATAACTGCAATCCCGGATTTTCCAAAAGCGGCAAATTCGGCAAGTAACAGGAAATCCCCACCGCAAAAGCGGTGGGGATTTCCTGTTACTTGATTCTGCGAACTCTCAGCACGCCTTCCAGCTGGGCAAGATGCTCCAAAACCTCATCCGATGCAGGACTGTCTAAGTCCAGCATGGTATAGGCGTAAGCGCCTTTACTGCGGTTGACCATGTCGGAGATGTTGATATTCTCCTTGGCCATGGCGCTGGTGAACTTGCTTAAGGTGTTGGGGATGTTTCTGTTCAGGATGGCAATCCGTCCGGCCTTGGTGCAAATGCCCATATCGCAGGTGGGGAAATTGACGGAGTTGGTGATGTTGCCGTTTTCCAAGTAGTTCATGACCTGCCGCACAGCCATCTTGGCGCAGTTGTCTTCGGATTCTTCCGTGGATGCGCCCAGGTGGGGAATGGCGATGCAGTTTTTCATGGCGGCTGTGCCGGGGGTAGGGAAGTCGGTGACATAGCGGTGAACCTTGCCGGATTCCAGAGCGGCAGCCATGGCGGGTTCATCCACTAAGCCATCCCGGGCGAAGTTGAGAACGATTACGCCTTCCTTCATCAGGGAAATGGCATCCTCGCCGATCATGCCCTTGGTGTCGGGAAGCAGGGGCACATGGACGGAAATAATGTCACACTGGCTGTAAATTTCCTCGCGGGTGTTGACCCGGATGATGTGATGATCCAGATGCCATGCGGCATCGATGGAAATGTAGGGGTCGCAGCCGTAGACCTTCATGCCCAGCTTTCTGGCGGCGTTGGCCAGAGGGCCGCCGATGGCGCCAAGACCAATGATGCCAAGCTTCTTGTGGGCGATTTCAGAGCCGGCGAACTTGGACTTGGTTTTTTCTACCTTTTTGGAGATGTCAGGGTCGTTTTTGTTTTCCGCGACCCAGTTGATGCCGTCGACGATGTCATGGCAGCCCAGCAGCATGCCGCAGATGGCCAGCTCCATAACGCCGTTGGCGTTGGCGCCGGGGGTATTGAATACCACAATGCCTTTTTCTGCGCACTTGTCCAGAGGAATATTGTTCACGCCGGCGCCTGCACGGGCGACGGTGAGCAGAGAATCGGGCAAAGCCATATCGTGCATGCCTGCGCTGCGAACCAAAATGGCATCGGCCTGATTGACATCATCTGTTTTCTGATAATCCTCTGTCCAAAGGGCAGTGCCCTTGGGGGAGATGGAATTTAAATAGTGTACCTGATGCACCTTTAGCCCTCCTTCTTTTCAAAGGCTGTCATAAAGTCAACCAGCTTCTCCACGCCCTCTCTGGGCATGGCGTTGTAAATGCTGGCGCGCATACCGCCCACAGTGCGGTGACCCTTCAGATTGACAAAGCCGGCAGCTTCTGCAGCCTTGACAAACTTGGCGTCCATTTCATCGTTGCCGGTGACAAAGGGAACATTCATCAAAGAACGGCTGTCCTTTTCCACAGTGCCGTGGAACAGCTTGCTGTTGTCCAGGAAATCGTAGAGGATAGCGGCCTTATCCCGGTTGCGCTGAGCCATAACTTCCAGGCCGCCCATATCTTTGAGCCACTTGAAGACCTTGCCGCAGATATAAATACCGTAAACGGGAGGTGTGTTGAACAAAGAGCCGTTGTCGGCGTGGGTCTTATAACGGAGCATGGTGGGAGTGCCGGGGAGCACATCCTCCCGAATCAAATCCTCCCGGATGATGGCGATGACCACACCGGCAGGGCCGATGTTCTTCTGAGCGCCGCCGTAAATCATGCCGTACTTGCTGACGTCCACGGGCTCGGAAAGGAAGCAGGAGGAAACGTCAGCAACCAGGGGCTTGCCCTTGGTGTTGGGGAGGCTATGGAAGGTAGTGCCGTAAATGGTGTTGTTCTGGCAAATATAAACATAGTCCGCGTTGTCCGAAATGGGAAGATCGGAGCAATCGGGGATATAGGAGAAGTTCTTGTCGGCGCTGGAAGCAACCGCGTTGGCTTGGCCGTAAATCTTGGCCTCCTGCCAGGCTTTCTTTGCCCACTGGCCGGTGACGATATAGTCGGCCACCTTGTTCTGCATCAGGTTCATGGGAACGGCGGCAAACTGCTGGTAGGCGCCACCCTGCAAAAACAGCACCTTGTAATTGCTGGGGATATTCATCAAATCCCGCAAATCTGCCTCGGCATCATCCAAAATAGACTGGAACACCTTGGAGCGGTGGCTCATCTCCATGACGGACATACCGCATCCGTTGTAGTCAAGCATTTCAGCTGCGGCGCTGCGCAGGACCTCTTCCGGTAACACAGCCGGACCGGCGGAAAAATTAAAAACTCTAGCCATGGTGATACCCTCCTAAATCATGAATCTGTCTATGACACAGATACAAATGTATACAAATAACATGATAGCACTTCTCTATATAAAATACAATATGCGAAATTAATAGAAAGTTGCGGATATTTTGCACTCTTACTGTGCATAGTTCCTTGACAAAGGCGTATCATTTTGATATAGTCCCAGAAAACACGGAGGAATGGATATGAGCAAGTGTAATCATTGCGGCGGATGCGGCAAATGCAGCGGCTGTGGCGGCGCGCTGGAACTCAATCAGGGAGAGCTGACGCTTCTTCAGCACATGGGGCAGATTCCCTTTCAGCCCATCGGGGCGGCGCGGGAGGAAGAACCGGTTTATCTGGGGGATGGCGAGCTTTCAAAAGAGGAATACACCGCCGTCATCGCCTGCCTGGAAAAGAAGGGCCTGGTGGACCTGGAATGGGGCGTCATGCTGAAGGGATTTGACGGATATGGGGCGTATCCCATCAAGGGAACCATGACGCTGACCAAGCGCGGACAGCAGGTTCTGGAGATTTTGGATATTCAGGGCGCGCAATAAAATTTGTGCTTGCATTTTTGGGATAAATATACTATACTATCTAAGCACACCTGCCGGTGTGATGGAATGGTAGACGTAGTGGACTCAAAATCCACCGTTGCGAGCCTGAGCGCCGCCGGGGGCGGAGAAAGCGAGGGCGCAGCAAGTGCAGCGGTCGGTGAGCGACGCAGGCGCAGTCGCCAAGGAGAGCACCGCCTACCGCAAACGATGGCGACATAAGCCGCCGAAGGCGGCCACATTAGAAAAGATCGTCAGCGGTGGCTGACGACCAATGAACAATGAAAAACACACCTGCCGGTGTGATGGAATGGTAGACGTAGTGGACTCAAAATCCACCGCTGGCGACAGCGTGCCGGTTCGAGTCCGGCCACCGGCACCAAGCAAAAAAGAGAGGCTTCAGCCTCTCTTTTTTGCTTTATTGGATGGGAGCCGGGCTCGAACCGATCTAAATGCAACAGTCCGGGGGACTGTTGCTCGCGACGGCTTGACGGAGCGAAACAATAATTTTTGTCCTCGGACAAAAATGCAAATCGAGTCCGGTCACCGGCACCATATGTCCACGCTAACTTGGAGAGAGTTAGCGTGGATTTCTTTTTGCCTATTTGAGACAGTCACCCATAAGAGCAGTAAAAACGCCACTTTCAGGAACTTGAACCTGAAGGTGGCGTTTTTTTCTATTTTACTGCTTTCTTGGATT
>JAFTMB010000035.1 GCA_017452605.1 Oscillospiraceae bacterium | reverse complement strand
TGCCCAGTGGTTCACCGACGTGTGAAAAAAGGCCCAGCTGATTGATTATTCATCTGTCAAGGGAGTGTTTATTTACAGACCTTATGGCTATGCCATTTGGGAAAACATCCAGCGGATTATGGACGCGGAATTTAAGAAGCAGGGCGTTGAAAATGTGTACATGCCTCTGCTGATCCCCGAAAGCCTGCTGCAGAAGGAAAAAGACCATGTAGAGGGCTTTGCCCCCGAGTGCGCATGGGTCACCATGGGCGGCAGCGAAGCGCTGGAGGAGAAGTATGCCATCCGTCCCACTTCTGAAACTCTCTTTTGCGAGCATTTTGCAAATGTGCTGCAGTCCCACCGGGATCTGCCCATGAAGTATAACCAGTGGTGCAGCGTTCTGCGCTGGGAAAAGACCAGCCGTCCGTTCCTGCGCCATAGAGAGTTTTTGTGGCAGGAGGGTCACACCATCCACGCCACCGCCCAGGAAGCCAAGGACTTTACCGAGACCATGCTTAATGTCTACGCTGACTTCTGCGAGAATGTGTTGGCCATGCCCGTTACCCGGGGTCAGAAGACCGAAAAGGAAAAGTTCAACGGCGCTGAGGCTACCTACACCATCGAGTGCATGATGCACGACCGCAAGGCGCTGCAGGCAGGCACGTCCCACTACTTTGGCGACGGTTTCGCCAAGGCTTTTAAAATCGAATTTACCGACAAGAACAACCAGAAGACCAATCCCCACGAAACCTCCTGGGGTGTATCCACTCACTTGATTGGCGGCATTATCATGACCCACGGCGATAACAATGGTCTGGTTCTTCCTCCCAAGGTGGCTCCCATTCAGGTGGTGGTTCTGCCCATCGCCCAGCACAAGGAAGGCGTTTTGGATGCAGCCAATGGCTTAAAGAACAATCTGGCAGCTGCAGGCTTCCGGGTAAAGCTGGATGATTCCGACAACTCCATGGGCTGGAAGTGCGCCGAGTACGAAATGAAGGGCGTACCCCTGCGTGTGGAATGCGGCCCCCGGGATTTGGAAAACGGCGAGTGCGTCATCGTCCGCCGGACTGACCGGGAGAAGGTTGTGGTTAAGCTTGAAAATCTTGCTGATGCCGTTGCCCAGCAGCTGGATGTGGTTCAGCAGCAGATGTTCGACAAGGCTAAGAAGAATCTGGACGAGCATATTTACGAGGCTCACACTCTGGAGGAGGCCAAGGCTCTGCAGGAGCAAAACGGCGGCTACATCAAGACCATGTGGTGCGGTGATTTGGAGTGCGAGCTGGCTATGAAGGAAAAGGCCGGAATGTCTTCCCGCTGCATTCCCTTCGCCCAGGAGCATTTGGACGACAAGTGCGTCTGCTGCGGAAAGAAAGCAGACAAGATGATCTACTGGGGCGTAGCATACTAAATAGAATAAGAAGAACCAGGGCTGAAAAGCCCTGGTTTTTTATCTGTTTTTCCAGGCTAGGATAGCCTCGATTCCCTGAAGCAGCGCATCCACATCTTCCTGCGTAGTATCCCGGCAGATAGACACCCGGAAAGAGCTGTCCATGATTTCCGGGGAAAGGTTCATGGCGGTGAGGGTGTGGCTGCGGTGTCCCTTTGCACAGGCAGAGCCTGCGCTGACACAAATGCCCCGGTCCTGCAAAATGTTGATGGTGTTCTGGGTAGGCACACCGGGAATGGAAAGGGATACAATGTGAGGCGCGTCATGAGCGCCGTTGATTGTTACGCCGTCAAATCCCGCTAATTTGGCAATCAAACCGCTGAGCAGTTCTTTTTCCCGGGCGCAATCATCAGAGAATGTGGCGTTAAGCGCTTCGCATGCGGCGGCAAAGCCGAAAATGGCGGGGGTTGCCTCAGTGCCGCTGCGGTAACCGCTTTCCTGACCGCCGCCTTGAAGCAGGGCAGGGAAGGAGCGAAGCCGGGGATGCACATACAGTGCGCCCGCGCCCTTGGGTCCGTGAATTTTGTGGGAGGAAATGCTGATCAAATCCGCCCCCAGCTTTTTGGCGGAAAAGGGAATTTTCAAAAAGTTTTGCACAGCGTCGGTGTGGAAAATGGCGTCGGGGCAGACTTTGTGGGTCAGCATGGCCATTTCCCGGATGGGCAGCACAGAGCCCACTTCGTTATTGACCATCATGCAGGAAACCAAAATGGTGTCCTTTCGCAACGCGGCTTTCAAGGAATCGACGTTGATATTTCCCAAACTGTCCGGCTGGAGATAGGTTACATCAAAACCCTGGCTTTCCAGGTCTTTCATGCAGTTAAGGACAGCAGGGTGCTCAATGGCGGTGGTGATGATGTGCTTGCCCCGCTTGCCCATGCGTTTTACCGCGCCGTAAATTGCCCAGTTATCCGCCTCCGTGCCGCCGGAGGTAAAAAACACGCGGTCGGCCTCCGCGCCCAGGGCGGCGGCAACTTTTTGCCGGGCGTATCTCAGCATACGGGCGGCGTCAATGCCAAAGCCATACAGCGCGCTGGGGTTGCCCCAGTTTTGGGTCAGAGCATCGGTCATGGCCGCTACGGCAGCCTGGCAGGGCTGGGTAGTGGCAGAGTTGTCTAGATATATCATAGTTTCACTTTCCTACACAGAATCGTTCAAAAATACGGGCGGTAATATCTTCCCGCACTGTTGCGCCGGTGACTTCGCCCATAGCCGCCATAGCATCTTCCACATCGGTCAGGGCGGCGTCGGGGGTCAACCCCAATTTCAGCGCCTGCAATGCCCGGAGCATGGCGTCGTACCCACGGCGCAGAGCATCAAACTGCCGGGCGTTGGTCAGCCCAGAGCCGTCGCAGGGG
>JAFTMB010000034.1 GCA_017452605.1 Oscillospiraceae bacterium | reverse complement strand
GGCTGTGACGATGTCCGTGAAGGCGTCGCTGTTATGCGTTACGAGGGCGTGGACGTATCCATCTCCGGTAACTCCACCAACCCCACCCGCTTCCAGCACCCCGTTGCAGGCACTTATAAGAAAGAGTGCATGGAGCAGGGCAAGAAGTACTTCTCCGTCGCTTCCGGCGGCGGCACCGGCCGTACCCTGCACCCCGATAACATGGCTGCAGGCCCCGCTTCCTACGGCATGACCGATACCATGGGCCGTATGCACGGCGATGCTCAGTTCGCCGGCTCTTCCTCCGTCCCCGCCCACGTGGAAATGATGGGCTTCTTGGGCGCAGGCAACAACCCCATGGTCGGTATGACCGTTAGCGTTGCTGTTGCTGTTGAGGAAAGCCTGAAGAAGTAATTCCCCTTCCAACAATTGTGACCTCTGCTTTTGCAGAGGTCACTTTTTATCCTCCCATGTGGTTGTATGGTGGCAACCTGCCTTCGGCAGATTGCGGATTTGAGTCGCTTCGCTCCCCCTGTTGCGGTGCCCGGCAGAAACAGCGCCCGGCAAGGCAGGCTTGTTTCTTGCCGACCGCTGCCACTCGTTCCCCTCCCTTTCTCCGCCCCCGGCGGCGGTCGGGTCACTCCCCCATGGTCGGTATGACTGTTTCTGTCGCCGTTGCTGTGGAAGAATCCCTGAAGAAGTAAGATTTCTTTATAAACCAAAACATCCCGACTCCTACGAGTCGGGATGTTTTTTGTCGCCATAACGCGATTGCAACCGTAAGTTGCGAAAAAACCAAGCCTTCTTGGTTGAAAACAACCACCTGCTTTGGTATATTGACGGCGTAAGCTTACAGACTATTTCAGGAGGAATCCAACCATGACCTTCACCGACCGATTGATTGCCGCGCGAAAAGCCAAAGGTCTTTCTCAGGAAGCCTTGGCCGAAGCTCTTGGATTGTCCCGCCAGGCAGTTTCCAAATGGGAAACCGGGGAGTCCAAGCCGGATCTTGACAACCTTATCGGCCTTTGCCGGCATTTACAGCTAAGTATGGAATACCTGTGCCTGGGCACACAGCCCGAACCGGCCTCAAACAAGCCGGAAACCGGACGCGCGCCCCAAAAGCGACTTTTCCGAATCGCCATTGGGTTGCTTTGCGCCATCGCAATCTTTCTTTCCGGCATGCTTCTCGGCAATGTCCTTGCAGATTCTTCACCGCTGGCTGCCCAGCAGCGCCATGAGCAATTGCTTCAATCCATTCAGATTGTCAACGCATCTGTAATTTATGATCAGGTCAGCGAATCCTACACGCTGAATACGCTTCTCAGCTCCGTCCCGGAAGGACTTTCCATGGAGCTGTTGCTGGAAAACAAGAACTTTCCCAGCGCCCAAACCCTTTCCTGCCAACCCAACGAATTGCAGTTCTCCGCCAGCTTGCAGGATGTGATCCACCGGAGCACCTACGACATTTCTGCAGTCATAACCTTGGAAAACACCAAAAGAGTTCTGCCTCTTATAAGCCTGGAATTTGACACAGAATACCACACCTTTCATATGATCGAGCTTTGGCGCGATTGATTTCCTTCCCTCACAAAAATACCTCTGCCTTAAGCAGAGGTATTTTTGTGTTCTGTTCTAAGCCTTATAAACCACTTCAAATTCCTCGCACACAACCTTCATCTCCGGGGTAAATGCCAAGCCCGCCTCCCCCAGGCAGGCGCGGAAAAAGTCCTCATGAACCTTTCTCCAGTATGTTAAGGACTTGTCCCCTTCTCCTTCTTTCCGGGCGTGCTCCTCGGTCACTTCCTCAAAGGCCGTCACATACACCCGCTTGCTTCTTACAATGCAAACGGCGTTTTCCTGAGAATCCAGAATCACGCTGTATTCTCCCTCCCGAGGAAGCGCCTCATCTTCCAGCTCATACAGCGGATACGCCGAGGCCGTGGCTGTTTTTTCTCCCGCCGCCACCAGCGCCGCCAGCAAATCGGCGTCCACGCCAAAGGCCCATTGGTCATACTCTCCGATGCTTACCCGGTTTTCCCGGGCATACTTTTCCCAAAGCGCTTTTCCTGTCATACCGTCTGCTCCTCATGGCGCATAATCGAGTACAGGCAATCGTCAAAAATCACATCGCCATAGCCCTTGACGCACTTTCGCACCACGCCCTCCCTGGAAAATCCCAGCGATTCCAACAGCCGCTGGGATGCCACATTGGGCGCAAAGCACCTGGCCGCCACGCAGGTCACCTTCTCTTCTGCAAAAAAGTGGTGAATCAGCGCCCTAAGTGCCTCTTTCATGTACCCTTTTCTCGCCTCTTCCTCCCGGAGAAAATAGGAAATCTCCTTGGACTCCACCCCATAGCGCAGGCTGTCCTCTCCGGCGTAAATCATGCCAATGACTTTGCCGGTTGCCTTCAGCTCCATGGCGATGACGCTCAGGTCATCTTTCGCATTTTCAAATTGCTGCCGGGCTTTTTCTTCCGTTACCTCCGTCATGGCGTTGTACCGCAAAACAAACTCCGAATTGACAAATTCCAGATAATCTTCCACATCCGCCGCTTCCGGCTTTCTCAAAACCAGATGCTCCGTTTCCAGATACATAAAAAGCACCCCTTCTTTTACTGCCCGTTTTTACAGTGGCATATGTCCTATGAAATAAATACCCGCTGCCAGGGATGCCGCATTCGCTGCAAGTGCATATACCGCACAAATCCCCTTTTTCCTTTCTCTTATAGCAAGGGGCATTGCGATCATTTCCCCGGCAAAAATCAAAAATTCCATCAGGATGTACGCCAGAGTCCAATAGCCGCTGGAAAATGCGTAGCTGTTGACTACAATGTTCAGCCACCCCTGGGTCAGCAGATTGACCACCAAAAACACGATCCAGCTGCGCTTGCTGCGGAATCCAAACAGCCAAAACACCGCTCCCTCGATCAGCAGCGTCAGGCAGATCCGCATCAGCGTCAGCAGGGGCTGTCGCCAGAAATTCTGTCCCAGGGTTAGTCTTTGGTTTACATAATCCAGTGTTAAAATGTTCTTGTAACCATCGTCCACCCCATCCGGCAGCGAACAGGTGAAGCTCTTTTCCTCTGTCTGCACCCGCAGCACCGCGTTCTCCAGCTGCCTCATTTCCAGGTGGTAATAAAGCTTATAGTGGCTTTCCCACATTTTGTCTACGCGAAATGTGCGGATTTCCTGTTCCTCGTCTAAATCCGGAACCTCCAGTGTGATCTGCGCATCCGCCGGCAAATCGGTGGCAATCACGATCATTCCGGGCGGTTCTGCGGCGTTTGCAGATACCGTCACCGGCAGCAGCAGCGCCAGAAGCACCGCCAGCCAAACAGACATTGCGCTAAACCGTTTCATAACTGCACCCCTTTTTCTTTTATTTTACCTTATATGCCTTCCAATGTAAAGCCCTTGCAAGGACTTGCAATACGCCGCCATATATGCTATCCTAACAAAAAAGAAAGAAGGAAGGAATCCCCATGAAAAACGCTCTTTGCCTGATATTGGTCCTCGCCCTGAGCCTTTCCCTTGGCGCCTGCGCTGTACCCAGTCAACCCAACCCGACCGACGCCCCCGCTGAAACCGGTCCTACCTCCGGTCATGTGGATGTGGACACCTTCACCACTCCTCCCCCAGCCCCCAGCGGCGAAGGCTCCGGCAGCGGCCAGGAAGACCTGCTGCGGCGCTATCAGAGAATCTGCACCTGCCTGGAGGATTACGCCAAAGGCGAAAGCGCCCGTATCTACGATTTTAGTACCGACAAGGAATACTGGGGACAGCCTGCCCTGCGCTACTGCTATGAGCAGCTTTCTGCCACGGAAGCCTTTGATTCCCTTCAGGATACCGGCCTTCCCTCCCGCCAGACCCTGCTGAGCAATTTCGGCATCAGCAAAGACAAGCTGCTGCAGGAAAGCTATGTCTACACCGACAATCTGGGTAATGTCAACAAGGATGTGCAAAACTACTGGCAGTACGACAAACAGGGTCGGCTGTGCTATATCTACGAAGCCCGCTATCATCTGGATTGGAAAGAAAAATACGCTGATCCCTCCGGCTGCGCGGAACTTTTCTATGATGAAACCGGTCGGCTGACAAAATTCCATTTCAAGCACCCCTATATGGACAGTATATTCGCCATCGTCACCCCTACTTATAATGAACAGGGTCAGAAGATCGACGAAACCTATAAGGACAACTATACGCAGTGGGACTATCTCTACACCTACAACCCCGACGGCACCCTCAGCCGGGAGGAATGGATCCGCAACGAACGGGAGTACTGGAACACCTACGCCTACGAAAACGGCCTTGTGACTCAGATGGTCCACAATGAATGTGTCGAAGGCGAGGACACGCCTTACGAGGTGGACACCACCGTGTATACCTACGACGATAAGGGTCACCTGGCCAGCGCAGTGAAGACCTGCGTGTACCACGGCGAACCCAGATACATTTATCACTACACCTATGTCTGTGACGCCCAGGGCAGAGTCATCGAGAAAACCGTCGTCCCCCAGAGAGAAAACTCCACCGAGAATACCGTCTACACCTATACCTACGGCGATTACTACGCCTATATCCCCGAAGCCTGATCCTTTCCCAGACATTTTCCAAATCATATCAGCAGGGAGCTATGGCTCCCTGCTTCTTTCTTTTCTCCGCCCCAATCCCACCGGGGTCTTGCAATACCCAAAAAAAGGTGCTATAATGCTATCTAGTCCGACAAGGAGGCTCTTCCCATGAACTCGAAAAAGATTGCTTTTATCGTGCTTTGCTCGCTGCTTGCCCTTGTGCTGATTGTCACCGGCATCACTGCGGCAAAAATCATCAAATTATTCAAGCCGGACAGCTCTCTGTCCGTTAATACAACGCCGTCGACCTCCGCTACCCAGCCCAGCTCCTCCGGCGCTACTTCAGGCCCCACTACCCAGCCCACCGGGACCACTGCCCCCAGCTCCAAGCCCACGGAATCCACCGGCAGCTCCCATGTGCACAGCTTCACCATCGTCAACAACTCTCAGGAAGCCAGCTGCAGCCATTCCGGCTGGCGTGACCTGCGCTGCGCCTGCGGCGAAGCCAAGTGGGAGCCCATCGAAAAGCTCGCCCATACCTTTGGCTACGGCGAAACCATTGCCGCCACCTGCACCACCGACGGCTGCGTCCGCAAGACCTGCACCGTCTGCGGTGAAACCCAGGACTTCGATATCGTTCCCGCCACCGGCCACAATTACACCAGCAAATCCTTTGCCGCCACCTGCGAGGACGACAGCCGCATTGAGTTTACCTGCACCAACCGCAATTGCCCGGAGCCTATCCATGTGGAAATCAAAGAGGATACCGCTCTGGGTCACAACTTCGGCAACTGGAGCGCCGGCTCTGACGGCGTCTTGAGTCAGACCTGCGCACGCTGCAGCGTCTCTCACTCCACCAAGGATTTGAAGATCACCGAAAATATCTTCAAGCTGTGTACCGACGGTGTCAACAGCTCCTATAAAGTCCACGAAATTCTGGTAGGCACTGACTACACCAAGCAGATCTACCGTTATGTCATTACCGACTACGCAAGCCAGATCGGTCAGCCTCTTTACTGCACCTACAGCTATGAAGACGGCCTGAAAATCGAGTATGTGGACAGATACTATGTCAGCCAAACCGTCACCCTTGACCCCAAGGGCGAGCAGGCAACCTTCGAGCTGCAGCACGCAACCACACCCCCCAGCTCCGATCCCACCGACCCCACGGGAACCACCGGCGCTACCGATCCTACCTCTTCCACCGGCTCCACCAATTCCACTGACCCCACCGGGGACTAAATGACAAACGAAAAAGCCTGCTGAAATTCTTTCAGCAGGCTTTTATTTTCGAGATTATTCTGTAAACACCTTACCGGGCATCCATTTTTTCAGACTCTTGACCATCTTGTCATCCAGCTGAAGCAGCAGCAGCGCCTTGACGCCTCCCTGGTTATAAACCATCACATAGGGCGGCTCCTGGGGATTCTTCGCGGAAAAATCCCTGGCCTTGCTGCCGTTGTAACGCCGAAGCTCCTGGCTTTCCAATGGCGCAACCACTTCCACGTGGTCTAAGTTCACCGTCATCACCCGTTTCCGGGAGGCGTTGGAAATCACCTTGTCAATGTCCAGATCTCCATTGGTGTGGATATACTCAAATTCCACATATGCGTTCTGCCGTACCAAATACCAGCCAACGCCTGCCGCAGCCGCCACGACCAGCAGGCCTACATTGATGTAAAGGCCAATCATCGCCGCCAAAATCGCAGCCACCGCCAGCACACCCTGCAAGGCTGCGCCGCCGGGCATGGGCTTTCTTTTGACAATGGTTTCTGTATAAATGTCTGCCATAATGTTTTCCTCACTTTGCTGTTTCTGTCATTTCGTCCAGTATGCCTAAATCCCAGGCAAGCCGGCTCCAAACGTATTTATCCCGAATGTCCTTGGTGGCCTTCAATATCATGCTCATCTGGCTGTCGCAAAGACCGATGTGGCAAAGCTTCATGGGCATCTGCGCTGTTTCCATCAGCTTTTTCAGCTCCTGCATATCAGGAAGCTCCTGATGAATAATGGAAAGGATGCCGTCCCAATTGCCGATAATCTTTTCCAACCGCCGGGCATGGCTTTCCGGGTCGTATTTTTTCTCCTTTTCTTCCAGAGAAATCATGGCCTCCGCGCCCTTGCCCAGAAATTCTCTCAGCTGACCTGCCCATGCCTGATAGTCAAAGCTTTTCACATACGCAAGGGCTTTTTCCTTGTTCGGAATCAACGTTTTCAGTTTCTCATATAATTCCACCGCCGTCAAGGTGCCAATAGCGCATTGCGTGCCGTGGGATGCAATAGGCGTACCAAATTCCACCCCCCGCATATCCAGCACATGGGAGATGTAATGCTCCACGCCGGAGGCCGGCCGGGAAGCGCCTGCATAATTCATAGCCACGCCGCCGATGACCAGGCCCTCAAACACCGCCAGTGCCGCCTGCTCATCCCTGCGCAGCAGAGCCTGCACATTGTCCACACACCGCTTTACCGCATGGCGAATCAGGCTCGCCACTTCCTCGCAGTAATACTCGCCGTTAATCAGGTGAGAAATCCGCCACTCGCAAATGCTGACATACTTGGCAAGCATATCCCCAAGGCCGGAGCGCATCATGTCAAGAGGCGCCCGGGATAGCACCCGGCTGTCGCCGATAATCACATCCGCTGCCTTGCTGGGCAGGGAAATTTTCAGTCCGTCCCTGTTCATAGAAGAAGTAGCGGAGGCATAGCCATCCATACTGGGGGCAGTGGCCACAATGATGTACGGCAGCTTTGTGTATGCGCTCAGAAGCTTTCCAATATCATTCACCACGCCGCTGCCTACGCCAATCACAATGTCGCAGCCATAGTCAAAATGCATCATGGCAGCGCCCACGCTGGTTTCATCCGGTTCGGGATTGCTCCAGGGCAAACAGTAGCCGACATATTCGATTCCCGCCTCCTGCAGCAGCCTGCAGGCCTGCTTCCCGGCGGCTTCATAGGTATTGGGGTCAAAAAAGATGTAGGCCTTTGTTCCGGAAAGGGCCTTCACTGCTTGGGGAAGCTGACTTAATACACCGCTGCCGCTGATTACCTTGGCAGAAAAACGGTGGGGCCTTCCGCAATCGCAGGGCTTACCGTTCATTTCCAGCAGTTTTTCCATGCCATCACACTCCTACAGAACAAGGATACTCTACTTTTTCTCCTTTGTCCAGTCTTTTTAGCCCAACCCCGTCACTGCGCAGCAAACCGCAAACAGCACCATGGTCAGCACCGTCAGCGCAGACAAAGCAGAGGCTGTCTGCACCCGCTCGGCAGGCTCATCAGCAAACACCGGCAGTACATACGGCGGGGGCAAAATGCACATCAGCAGCGCCGCGCCTTCAAAAATCACGCCGTTGAATACGGTTCTGTTCAGCAAAACCAGAACGCCATACACCACCGCCATGCTCACAAACCGCATGGCAATGAGATTCAGCGTACTCTTCCAGGGAATTTCCTTGGGCACCAAATCATAACCCACCGTCAGCAGAATGATCATGCCGGTGGGCGCGGCTACAAAATCCGCGCACCCTTGGAAAACGCCGGAAAGACCGCTTTTTTCCATCAATCCGTAAAGTCCCGTAGCCCCCAGCAAAACGCCTGCAAACACCGCCCACAAAATCGGGGTCTTGACCATGTCCATCACCAGCGCCTTGCCCTTACCGCCGCCGCTGAGCAGCAGCTTATATAAGGTAAAGACAAAAATAGTCTGGCCAATGTCCAAAATGGCAAATTCTGCCGTGCTGTGGTCCTTAAACAGCAGCGTAAACAGAGCATAGCCCAGCATACCCGCCTCAAAGCCGGTTGCTAAGTAGGGCGCGGTGTGGCTCTTGTTCTTCCCCAGCCGGGTCCAGACAAAGCCTACGCCCAGCGCCAGACAGCACAGTAAAAACATCACCACCGGCAGCGCCAGCGTGGTAAGGGAATACTCCGCCGTGGCAAAGGATGCCACCAGCACCGCCGGCAGGGTAATGTTTACCACTACCTTTTTCAGTACATCCACACCCTCACGGGAAAGAAAACCGATTTTTCTGCAAAGCGCGCCCAGACCCAGCGCCAGAAACACCGGCAGAGCCGTCTGCGCCACAGAAATCAGCTGCTCCATCATTTAGATAACTCCCTTTTGCAGGATAATGTTGGCGTAAATGGCGGTTTCGCCGGTCTGCAAAATGCAGTAGCACTTCTTAGCCTGCTCGTAGAACTCAAATCTCTCGTAGTTACCCACAGCGTTTGCGCCCCGGGCATCGTGCTTGGCGATAATGGCCTTGTATTCATCCCATACGGGAATCTCCAAATCCTTGTCCCGCTCCATTTTCTCCATGAGCATGGCAGGGGTTTCCACATAGGCATCCAGAGGGAACACCTGCAAAATGGCGTCGAGAATTTCGGGCACGCCGTGGCCGTCTGCCCGCAGGAAGATTGCGCCCTCAGCCTTGGCCATGGATGCGCCGGGGAAGTTGCCGTCGCCGATGCAAATGCGATCACTGTGACCCATTTCGCTGAGGACTTTCAAAAGCTCGGGAGAGAGAATGGAAGGAATATTCTTTAACATGATAATTGACCTCCTGATAAATTGACTTTTTAATTGGATTGGGTTATGATGAAAAAAACAAATTGGAGGTGCCACCTATGAATTACGCGGCAACCGTCGCAAAATTCTCCGCCATCGCGGAGGAAAAAGGCTTTGTAAACAGCTTCGAGGGAAATCTTTCCATGATTGACCGGGCCTCTGGCAATATCTACATTACCCCATCCCACAAAATGAAGGGCTTGCTGACCGAGGAAATGATCTGCGTTGTGGATTCTTCCGGCCGTCAAATCGGCGGCACCGGCAAAAAATCCTCAGAGTTCTTCCTCCATGAGGCAGCCTACGCCGCGCGGCCCGACATCGGCGCGGTGTTCCACTGCCACAGTCCCTATCTGACTGCCTACGCCCTGTCTTACCGGGATTTTGTCACGCCGGAGGATACCTTCCTGCACCAAATCTTCGGCACCATCCAGTGCCTTCCCTTTGGCGAGCATGGCACCCATGCCATTCACCAGGGCATTGAAGAAGCCCTCAGCGGTCGGCCTGTCGCTCTGCTGGGCGGCCACGGCGTGGTGTGCGTGGGCGAGGATTTGGAAGATGCCATTGGTTTACTGGAAGCGGCGGAAAATTTCGCCCGAACCGTGGCGCTGAAATCCGGAATCAAATAATCTTGAAAAGGTGGCGGTCAAAAGACCGCCACCTTTTTGCGTCAGTTAAATCAATAAGCCTTGTACATGGGGCCGTAGGCGGCGCAGGCGCGGTAATCCTGGCCTTCCTTGTCCATACCAAAGGCATTCCATGCAGCAGGACGGAAAATGTCAGCATCGGGAACGTTGTGCAGACATACGGGGATGCGCAGCATGGAGCACATGGTGATCAGGTCTGCGCCGATGTGGCCGTAGGAGATTGCGCCGTGGTTGGCGCCCCAGTTGTTCATCACATCGTAAGCATTCTTGAACGGAGATCCTTCCTTGCCGTCGCAGTGGGGAGCAAACCAGGTGCAGGGCCAGGTGGGGTCGGTACGCATCATCAGAGTCTTGGTGACATCGTCAGGCAGCTGAATGGTCCAGCCTTCTGCGATCTGCAGCACGGGGCCCAGACCCTTAACCAGATTCAGACGAATCATGGTAGCGGGCATCTCGGCACGGGTGGTGAAGGAGGAGGAGAATCCGCCGCCGCGGAAGTAGCCGTTGTCAGCTGCGGGCCAGGTGGTGGCGTCGCACATCTTCTTGATGTCTTCCTCGGTAACTTCCCACCACTTCTTCATGATGCCATTGCCCTGCTCGTCCTTGCATTCACCGCAAGCGTCCAGAGCGGTAGCGCCGGAGTTGATCAGATGGATAAAGCCGCCGTTTTCCAGAGCCTTGCCGCCAACCTTGTAGCCGGAAGCCCGCTCGCAGGCCTCAGGAGACCAGTAAGTACGAACGTCGGAGAACATCTGAGCCCGGTTGGTCAGAAGCTTCATAAACAGCATGCCCAGGCCATTGAGAACGTCGTTCTCAGTTGCCAGGATGTAGGGCTCACGGGCGCCGTTGTGGTCAAAGGTAGAGTTCAGCAGAGCCTCGGGGAAGTCGCAGTTGGGGTAGAAGTCAGTCCACTGACGCTGACCCTGGAAGCCGCCGGCGATGGCGTTGTGACCAACCATTTCTTCCTCACGGCCCTCGGGCAGGTTGGGGTTGCCGTTGAACAGGTCCTTGATGATGCAGTACATCTTGGCCAGGAAGTCCCACTGCTCAGCCTTCTTCTCGTCGGAAGCCTTTACGAAGTCGGGGTTCTTGTCCCAGCCTTCCTTGCAGTTTTCAGCAATCCATGCCTTGCACTTTTTAACCTCTTCGGCGTCGTAGATGCCCTCGGACATTCTGCGGATGATTTCCACCTCGTCCACAGACTCAACGCGCATGCCCAGGTAGGACTCGATGAAAGCGGGGTCAATGATGGAGCCGCCGATACCCATGCAGATGGAACCAATCTGCAGGTAGGACTTGCCGCGCATGGAAGCAACCGCAACGGCAGCCCGGCCGAAGCGCAGCAGCTTTTCCTGCACGTCAGCGGGAATGTTGGTCACTTCGTCCAGATTCTGTACATCGTGGCCGTAGATGCCGAAAGCGGGCAGACCCTTCTGGGCGTGGGATGCCAGAACGGAAGCCAGGTACACAGCGCCGGGACGCTCCGTGCCGTTGAAGCCCCAAACGCCCTTGATGGTCTGAGGATCCATGTCCATGGTCTCAGAGCCGTAGCACCAGCAGGGGGTAACGGTCAGGGTGATGTCTACGCCGTTTCTCTTAAACTTTTCTGCGCAGGCAGCAGCCTCGGCAACACGGCCGATGGTAGTATCGGCGATGATAACCTTAACGGGTTCGCCGTTGGAATACTGAAGATTTTCCTCGAACAGCTTCTTGGCAGCCTGAGCCATAGCCATGGTCTGGTCTTCCAAAGACTCGCGAACCTTCAGCGGGCCGCGACGGCCGTCGATAGTGGGGCGAATACCGATGACAGGATATTCACCGATGTATCTGTTTTTTGCCATAATATTTTCCTCCTGATTCTTCCCGCGTAAAAAAGCGGGATTGTTTACAATTTATAAATACGCTTGCGCGTTTTTATACATTATTAAATATTCTGCGGCTCCTGGGCCACGATCCGGCATTTTAAGCGGGTCACCCGGGGTTCTCCGGTGTAGCCTTCCAGCCGCTGGATAAGGTACTGGGCCGCCAACTCACCGATCTGCTGCTCCGGCTGATGAATCACCGGCAGGGGTGGATGCATCATGGTGCAGATTTCCACACAGTCAAACCCAAAAATGTCCAAATCCCGGGGAATCTGCAATCCCCGCTCCCGGGCAGCTGTCACCAGTCCGATAGTAATATCGTAATTCGTAGTCACCACCGCTGTGGGCGGATCCGGCTGATGCATCAGTTCCCCAAAGCCCTTATATCCGGTGGCAAAGGTGTTTTCATCGCTAACCACCAGGCTGTCGTCATAGTTGATTCCGTAGGCAGCCAGCGCCCGCAGATAACCCACCTGCCGTTCCTTGGCGGAGAACACGGACTTGGGGCCGGAGATCAGCGCGATCCGGCGATGCCCCTTTTCAATCAGCCTGGAAACTGCGTTGCTTACCGCTTCGGAGTTATCCACCAGCACCGTGTCGCTTTCCACGCCCTGAATCATTCTGTCCACCTGCACCACGGGAATGCTGCGGATGGCAGTAAGTTCTTCAAATTCCTCCACGGACAAATCCTCCGGCACATACACCAGGCCGTCAATTCCGTTGGAGATTAAAAACTGAAGATTGTCCCGCTCCAGACCGTGCTGGGCACTGTAGCAGGAAATCAGGCAGTGGTAGCCATACTCCCGCAGGGTTTTCTCAAGGGACATGACCACGCTGCCATAGTATGGAGCTGTCATGGAAGGAAGCAGCACGCCGATGCTTCGGCTGCGCTGGGTCTTGAGTCCTCTTGCAAACGGATTCACCCGGAAATCCAATTCCTGAATTGCCTGGCGAATCGTTTCCGCATTTTCCTGCCGCAGGTTGCCGCCGTTAATAAACTTGGATACCGTGGATGTGGAAACTCCTGCCTTCCGGGCAACATCTTTAATTGTTGCCATGCGGCATCCTCCTCCGTTCCTCAAAAAAGCGAATCGTTTCGCGCAAAAGCGACACAAGTCCCCTACGCTTTACATTTATATAATATAAAATCATTTTTGTGCTGTCAACACAAATTTGAAAAAAAGTTCTTGATTTTTTTGTGATTTTTGTTTATAGTATAGAAGACGACAGGAGTAAATGGTCGTTGCTCCCCCTGTTGACTTCCCTATTCCCCCTGGTTTTTGTGCAAGAAAAACAAGCGAAACGTTTCGCTTTTGTGTACAATCTCCAGAGTGAAGACGGTTCTTGTGCTACAGCTCTGGGGCTAGGACATCCCTGCTCCAATCCTCTGATGCAGAATATTCAAGAAAGGTGATGTTTGAATGGGCGAAACAATTCTGAAAATGCAAGGCATCCAAAAGTATTTCTCCGGTGTCCATGCATTGAAGTCTGTAAATTTCGACCTGCGCGCCGGTGAAGTCCATGCTTTGATGGGCGAAAACGGCGCTGGCAAATCCACCCTTATTAAAGTCCTTTGCGGTATCCACAAGCGGGACGGCGGTACGGTGGAATACTTCGGTGAGAATGTTGAGTTTGACAACATTTCCAAATCCCAGGCAGCTGGTATCAGCGTAATCCACCAGGAGCTGAACATGATGAACCACCTGACCGTTGCGCAGAACATGTTCATCGGCCGGGAATTCAAGAAGAACGGTTTTATCGACGATAAGGCCATGGAGCGGGAAGCTCAGAAGATGTTTGACAAGATGGGCGTCAAGATCGACCCCTCCGTCAAGCTGGGCGATCTCACCGTCGGCAAGCAGCAGATGGTGGAAATCACCAAGGCTGTTTCCCGCGACTGCAAGCTTCTGGTTCTGGACGAGCCCACCGCCGCTCTTACCCTCCCCGAGGTGGAAGAGCTGTTTAAGATCATGCGGGATATGAAGGCAAAGGGCATCGGTATGATTTACATATCTCACCGTATGGATGAAATCAACCGTATTTCCGACCGCGTCACCGTCATGCGTGACGGCGAATATGTAGGCACCGTCAACACCGCCGAAGTTACCAAGGACGACATCGTAAAGATGATGGTCGGCCGTGTGATTATGGGCGAGCAGAAGGCCGCCAGCAACTGTCCCTGCGACGCTCCCATTTTGCTGGATGTTCAGCACCTGAACGCCGGCAAGGAAGTCAAGGACGTGTCCTTCACCCTGCGTAAGGGCGAAATCCTGGGCTTTGCAGGTCTGATGGGCGCCGGCCGTACTGAGGTTGCAAGAGCCCTCTACGGCGCTGACCACCGCCAGTCCGGCGACATTTACCTCAACGGCAAAAAGGTTAAGATCAAAACTCCCGAGCAGGCCGTAAAGCACGGCATCTGCTATCTGTCTGAAGACCGCAAGCGCTTCGGCCTGATGCTGGATAAGTCTGTTACCGACAACTCCGCCATCGCATCTGTGGATGATTACGTCACCGCAGGCATCATCAACGATGGCAAAATGCGGGACGAATCCGAAAAGGCCAACACGAAGCTGCGCACCAAGACTCCTTCCATGGAGCAGCTGCTGAAAAACCTCTCCGGCGGCAACCAGCAGAAGGTTATCATCGCCCGGTGGCTGATGAAAAACTCCGACATCTTTATTTTCGACGAGCCCACCCGCGGCATCGACGTCGGCGCCAAGAGTGAAATTTATCACCTGATGGAAGAATTGGTCAGCCAGGGAAAATCCATTATCATGATTTCTTCCGAGCTGCCCGAAGTCCTTCGTATGTCCGACCGCATCATCGTCATGTGCGAGGGTCGCAAGACCGGCGAACTGGACATTTCCGAAGCAACCCAGGAAAACATTATGCAACTTGCCACCATGCGAGAGGAGAATTGATATGAGTAACAAAAACCCCCTGTTGAAAAAGAGCGCAGGCTCCAGCAGCAAGCAGAACATCGTCATTATTCTGGCTGCTATCGCCCTGTTCGCCATCTTCTACCTGATTAACAACAACTTTGCCAGCAGCGGTAACGTGCTGAACATGACAAAGTCCTTCGTTCCCTACGCCATTTTGGCTCTGGGCGTCACCTTCGTTATCGCCACCGGCGGTATCGACCTGTCCATCGGTACTGTATGTATCGGCTCCGCCGTTCTGGCTGGCGCTATCTGCCGCACCGGCGTTTCCGCCGAAGACGGCACCCTGTGGCTGACCATTCCCATCATTCTGGTCTCCGGTCTGGTATTCGGTCTGCTCAACGGCGTGCTGGTTGCCAAGTGCAAGCTGGCTCCCTTTATCGCAACTCTGGGCACCATGCTGGTTTCCCGCGGTGTCACCGCTGTTATCTCCGAAGCTATCCGCGAGACTTCCTCTGCTGTTAAGTATCCCCCCACGGGCTGGTTCCAGAAGGTTTTCACCAACCTCAACGGCTTCCCCATCGGCCTGGTTTGGGTTCTGGTTCTGACCATTATTTGCGCTGTGGTCATGTATAAGACCAAGGTTGGCCGCTACATCCTGGCCATCGGCTCCAACGAAGAAGCCGCCCGCCTGTCCGGTATCAATGTAGACAAGTACAAGATCACTGCTTACGCCATCAGCGGTCTCTTCGCAGGTATGGCTGCTCTGTTCTATGTTGCTGCCAACCCCTCTTTGAACATCGCTTCCGGTAACGGTATGGAACTGGATGCTGTCGCCAGTGTTTACATCGGCGGCACCAGCACCACCGGCGGCAGCGCATCCATCATCGGCACCATCCTGGGCTCCATGATCCTGGTTATCATCCGTAACGGTCTGAACCTGGCTCTGAGCAGCGGCAGCGTGGTTTCCGCCACCAACATCACCTACGCTGTTACCGGCGTAATCGTGGTTGGCGCTGTTATGCTGGACGTTCTGAAGAAGAAGTCCGCCGCAAAGGTCAAGATCGACTCCATTCCCGCAAAGAAAGAAGAATCCAAGTCTTAAACCCCATTACACCGTAATAAAACCGACAAAGGTTTTATATATAAAATTTAGGAGGAAACAAAATGAAGAAACTGATTGCATTGCTGCTGGTTCTGGTTATGGCCGTTTCTCTGGTCGCCTGCGCTCCCGCAGCCAACAACGACAACAACAAGGACGACGCTTCTGCCGGTAAGGGCACCATCGCCGTTATCGCCAAGGGCGAAACCCACGCTTTCTGGCAGGCTGTTAAGGCCGGCGCAGAAGCTGCCGGTAAGGAAGCTGGCTACGCTGTTACCTTCCGCGGCCCCACTGCTGAGAGCGAAGAGTACGTTAACTCCCAGCGCGAAATGGTTCAGACTGCTCTGAACAACCCCGACACCAAGGCTATCGTCCTGGCCACCATCGGCCTGGGCTTCACCGATGAGCTGACCTCCGCTTTCGACAAGGGTCTGCCCGTTGTTGAGTTCGACTCCGGTCTGTACTCCGGCGGCGCTGACATCACCGAGGGCAAGGATCCCACCATCGGCTCCGTTGCTACCGACAACAAGAAGGCCGGCGGCGTTGTCGCTGAGAACTTCTACGCTTACCTGAAGGCTAACGGCAAGGCTGTTAACGGCTTCAAGGTTGGTATCATTCAGCACGACTCCACCGCTACCGGTATCGACCGCGCTGCTGGCTTCAAGGAAGGCATCGAGGCCGCTGCTAAGGCTGACGGCGTTACCCTGGAGATCAACCTGCAGGTTAAGGCTAACAACGCCGGCGAGTACAAGCTGGGTCTGACCGCTCTGAAGGACTGGGGCGCACAGGCTATCTTCATGACCAACGAAGGCGTTGTCAATGAAGTATTCCCCGAAGTTTCCGACAATGCTGACACCTACAAGGACATCCTGTTCTGCGGTTTCGACGCTGGTACCAACCAGTACGACTGGATCAAGGACGCTGGCAAGACCTACGCTCTGCTGGTAGGTTCCGTCGCTCAGGACTCCTACAACATCGGCTACGAGGCTGTTAAGCTGGCTATCTCCAAGCTGGACGGCAAGGACGTTGCTGACGTAGGTATCGGTGGTCAGTGGTACACCGCTGACAACATCGACGCTCTGAAGGATCAGAACATCTTCTACATGGGCTAATATTTCCTTGTAACTAAGGATATTATCGGCTGAAACCGACCGGTACCACTTCGGTGGTACCGGTTTTTCCTTATGATTCCCGGCTGAATGCTGCAGATTTTGAAATAATTTTTAGTCTGTAGCCTTGAACTGTGAATTTATCAGTGATATAATAAGAAAAGCTATGAGGTGATACATATATGGGAAAAGTTAGAAATCTATTGGCATTTGACCTAGGTGCCAGCAACGGACGGGCCATCTTGGGCCAGTTCGACGGTGAGCGCATCACCATGCAGGAGCTTCACCGGTTTGAGAACAATTATATCGAGATGAACGGCGTGTACTACTGGGACACTCCCAATCTCTATAACCAGCTCAAAACCGGCCTTTTGAAGTTTAAGCAGGGCAACTTTGGCGAATTGGATTCCTTCGGTATCGACACTTGGGGCGTAGACTTTGGTCTTCTGGATAAAAACGGCCATCTGGCCGGTGTCCCCCGTTCTTACCGCTTGGGCATCCAGGCCGACATCGACGCGGTGACGGAAAAGATTCCCGCTCAGGATCTCTACTCCCGCACCGGCATCGACACCAGCCTGACCTTCAACACCCTTTATCAGCTCTACCGCAGAAAGCGGGAAAACGACGCGGCCCTGGAAATCGCAGACACTATGCTGCTGACCCCCGACCTGCTGGGTTATTTCCTCACCGGCGCCAAGGGTACGGAGTACACCATCGCCACCACCACCCAGCTGTATAGCCCCACCACCCGGGATTGGGACTGGGAAACCATCGACCAGCTGGAGCTTCCCCGCCACATCTTTACAAAAATCGACAAAACCGGTACCATCCGCGGCCACCTGCGGCCGGAACTGTGCCAGGAGCTTGGTCTGAACCCCGCCGCCTTTGTGGCGGTCGGCAGCCATGACACCGCCTCCGCGGTAGCCGCAATTCCCGGCACAGGCAGCTTTGCCTTCTGCTCCAGCGGCACTTGGTCGCTGTTCGGTGCGGAAATGGACAAGCCCGACCTCAGCTGCGAGGCTGCCGCCGCAGGCTTCTCCAACGAAGGCACCGTCCAGGGCGGTTTCCGTCCCCTGCGTACCATTATCGGTATGTGGATCATTCAGGAGTGCCGCCGGGATTGGCTCAAGAGCGGTATCGACATCAGCTGGGACGGCGTGGTGCAGCAGGCTAAGGAAGCTGCTCCCCTGCTCTCCATCATCGACCCCGACGCCCCGGAATTCTACGCCGGCGGCAACATGGAAAAGAAAATCCAGGATTTCTGCCGCCGTACAGGCCAGCCCGTTCCCGAAACCATTGGTCAGGTGGCCCGCTGCGTCTATGAATCCCTGGCGCTGAAATACCGCCACGCCCTTGAGGGCTTAGAAAAGATGAAGGGCCAGCGCATCGACTCGCTGAACATCGTTGGCGGCCCTATCAATAACCGCTTCCTGGATCAGCTGATCGCCGATTCCCTGGACCGTCAGGTGGTCACCGGCCCCATTGAGGGCGCTGCTATGGGTAACCTTCTGACCCAGGCCATGGCTCTCGGCGACATCAAGGATCTCGACCAGTTGCGTCAGGTTGTCCGCAACTCTGAATCCGTTGAAATCTGGCAGCCTCACCACACCCCGGAATGGGAAGCTGCTTACGAAACATTAAAAACTCTACTGAAATAAGGAGATGTCAACATGAGCGTAGATATGACCAAATGGCAGGAGATCGCCAAGCAAAACATTCACAACCGTCCCGCAGGCACCGGCCGCCTTGCCGGTAAGATCACCATCGTCACCGGCGCAGCCCAGGGCTTCGGCAAGGGTATTGCTGAAGAGCTGTACAAAGAGGGCGCAACCATCGTCATCGCCGACATGAACCAGCCTCTGGCAGAGGCCGTCGCCGCCGAAATGGGCGAGCGCGCCTGCGCCATCGCTGTAAACGTCAGCAATGAGGAAAGCGTCGCCAACCTGGTAGCCCAAACCGTAGAAAAGTTCGGCGGTCTGGACATGATGGTTGCCAACGCAGGCGTTGTCCGTTCCGGCCCCATCGCCACCTTCGAGCAGAAGGATTTCGAGTTTGTTACCGCTATCAACTACACCGGTCTTTTCCTGTGCGCCAAGTACGCCTCCATCATCATGCAGGATCAGCACGAGGCCGACCCCGATGCCATGTTTGACATCATCGCCATGTCCTCCAAGTCCGGTCTGGAAGGCTCCAACAAGAACTTTGCTTACGCAGGTTCCAAGTTCGGCGCCATCGGTCTGGTTCAGAGCTGGGCTCTGGAGCTGACTGCCTACAACATCAAGGTCAACGCCATCTGCCCCGGCAACTATCTGGACGGCCCTCTGTGGTCCGACCCCGAACGCGGTCTGTTCGTTCAGTACCTGCAGGCCGGTAAGGTTCCCGGCGCCAAGACCGTTGAGGATGTCCGCCGCTTCTACGAATCCAAGGTTCCCATGAACCGTGGCTGCCTGCCTCTGGACGTTGCCCGTGCTGTTATGTACTGCGTTGAGCAGAAGTACGAAACCGGTCAGGCAATCCCCGTCACCGGCGGACAGGTTATGCTGAACTAAGGAGCCATCTACCATGATTGATATTGAAGTATTAAACCTTCTCAATGCGCCCACCAAGGCTGAGCGCCTTGCCAATCTGGCAGCAATTCTCCCCAAGACCAAGTTCCCGCCCATGGTTCCCCAGTACATCAACAACCACATTCACACCACCTATTCCTTCTCTCCCTACTCCCCCACTGCCGCGGTATACGCCGCCCGTATGGAGGGTCTGTGCACCGCCGGTATCATCGACCACGACTCCATTTCCGGCGCTGAGGAGTTTTTGGAAGCCGCCAAAATGGTGGATATGCCGGTAACCATCGGTATGGAGGCCCGGATTTCCATGGACGGCACCCGTCTGGAAGGCCGCCGCACCAACAATCCCGACCAGGTTGGCGTCAGCTATATGACCATCCAGTCTGTTCCCCATGACAAAATCTCTACCCTTACCGAGTTTTTCAAGCCCTTCCAGGCTGCCCGTCATGACCGTAACCGGAAAATGGTGGACAATATCAACGGGCTTCTGAATCTGGACCTGGATTACGACCGGGATGTGCTTCCCCTTTCCCTGGCTGCTGAAAACGGCGGTGTTACCGAGCGTCATTTGATGTACGCTCTGGCAATCAAGCTGGTCAAGCAGGTTGGCAAGGGTCAGGCTATGGTAGATAAGCTGGCAGCAATGGGTCTTTCCCTTTCTGAAAAGCAGAAAAACCAGATGCTCGATGAGAACTACCCCTTCTATGAGTACGACCTGCTGGGCATCCTCAAGAGCGCTTTCGTGCCCAAGATTTTCATCGACGCCACCGTCGAGTGCCCCAAGCTTAAGGATATGGTTGCTCTTTGCAAGAGCATTGACGCCTATCTTTGCTACGCTTACCTGGGCGACGTGGGCGACAGCGTCACCGGCGACAAGAAAGCCCAGAAGTTTGAAGACGACTATCTGGACGATGTGTTCGAGTGCCTGAAGGAAGAGGGCGTCACCGCCGTCACCTATATGCCTACCCGTAACACCCCCGCCCAGCTGGAGCGCCTGAGAGGTCTGTGCGACAGCTACGGTATGTTCCAAATCTCCGGCGAGGACATCAACTCTCCCCGTCAGAGCTTTGTCATCAAGGCTATGGAAAACCCCATGTTCCAGAACCTGATTGATGCCACCTGGAAACTCATTGAACACGAAAAACAATAATTGGAGGATAAAGTTATGATTACAAAAGCAGTCCGTATCCACGGCAAAATGGATCTGCGTCTGGACGAAGTGGCTCTGCCCGATGTCGGTCCTGACGATGTTCGCGTCCGCGTAATTTCCGATAGCCTGTGCATGTCCAGCTACAAGGCAGCTGTTGAGGGCGGCGACCACAAGCGTGTTCCCGACAACTGCGCCGAGAACCCCACCATCGTCGGCCACGAGTTCTGCGGCGACATCGTAGAGGTTGGTGAAAACTGGAAGCATAAGTACAAGGTTGGCGACAAGTTCGTCATTCAGCCCGCCCACTTCCATAAGGGCAGCCAGATGGCTCCCGGCTACTCCTACAACTACTGCGGCGGTAACGCACAGTACGGCAATGTTCCCATCGAAACTTTGCTGGAAAACTGCCTGCTGCCCTACAACTCCGACACTTACTACTACGGCTCTCTGGCTGAGCCCCTGAGCTGTGTTATCGGCACTTTCCACGCCATGTACCACACCAAGGCCGGTTCCTATGTCCACGATATGGGCATTAAGGAAGGCGGCAAGATGGCTCTGCTGGCTTCCGTTGGCCCCATGGGTCTGGCTGCTATCGACTACGCCATCCATTGCGACCGCCGTCCCAGCCTGCTGGTCGTCACCGATATTGACGAAGCCAGACTGACCCGCGCCGCTTCCATCTACACCGTAGAAGAAGCTGCCAAGAACGGCATCGAGCTGCACTACGTCAACACCCGCATGGAAAACGCCACCGAGTACCTGCGCAGCCTCACCGGCGGCACCGGTTACGACGATGTGGTTTGCTTCGCCCCTGTTAAGCCCGTTATCGAGCAGGCTGACGACATTCTGGGCTTCGACGGCTGCCTGAACTTCTTCGCAGGCCCCACCGATTCTCAGTTCAAGGCTCCCTTCAACTGGTACAACGTCCACTACCTCTACACCCACGTAGTCGGTACCTCCGGCGGCAACACCAACGATATGCAGGAAGCCATCGAGATGATGAACGCCGGCAAGCTGAATCCCTCTGCTCTGGTTACCCACATCGGCGGCCTGAACGCAGTTATCGACACCACCTTGAATCTGCCCAAGATTCCAGGCGGCAAGAAGCTGATTTACAACCACATCGACCTGGAGCTGACCGCCATTGCCGACTTCGAAGAGAAGGGCAAGACCGATCCCATGTTCGCAGAGCTGGATCGTATGTGCAAGGCCAACAACGGTCTGTGGAACCCCGAGGCAGAAAAGTATCTGCTGGCTAACGCAAAGAAGATCTAAAAAATGATATTTATAAAGCACCCACTTCCATGGAAGTGGGTGCTTTTCTTTCCCAAATCTTGACCAAATCTCCCTTTTGGCGTATACTGTACCTAGCAAAGGAGGTGGCGAAATGGATATTGTCTGGCGAGAACTGAATGGCCTTGGCGGTCATGAGGCAGGTCTTGCTCTTTTGGAGCAGCTGCACCGGGAAAAAACCGGAAAACCCCTGCCCCCTATCGCAAAAACGCCCCAGGGAAAGCCCTATTTTCCCCAAAGCGACCTCCATTTTTCCATCAGCCACACCCCCCGCCACGCCTTTTGCTGCCTGCACAAGGAAAATGTGGGCATTGACGCCGAGGAAATCGGCCGCGCCGTGGATATGCGGCTTTTGAGCCGCTACTGTTCCGACTCCGAACGGCAGCGAGTCACCTCCGCCGCCGAGCCTGAAGACGCCCTTTTGCGGCTGTGGGTGCTGAAAGAAAGCTACGCCAAATTCACCGGACGTGGTCTGGGAAACTACCTGAAATCCACCGATTTTTCCCCCGCCGACCCCCGCATTCAAATCATCGACGGCTGCTATGTGGCTGTTTTTACCGAGGAAAGGACACAAAACCATGCTCTTTGATACCCACGCCCACATCAACGATTCCGCCTTTGATGCCGACAGAGCCCAGCTTCTTGCCGCCCTCCCCGGTCAGGGAATTTCCTACCTGATGAATGCAGGCTGCTCTCTGGAATCCTCCTTAGAGTGCGTTCAGCTGGCCCGGGACTACCCCTATATCTACGCCGCCGTAGGCTCTCATCCCGACGCCGCCGACGAGGTCAATGACGCTGTCCTTGCCCAGTATGAGGAGTTATGTAAACTTAACCCAAAAGTCAAAGCCATTGGCGAAATCGGCCTTGACTATCACTACGAGGACATTCCCAGAGAGCTCCAGAAAAAGGCCTTCATCCCCCAGCTGGAGCTGGCCCAATCCCTTAACCTCCCCGTCATCGTCCACGAGCGGGACGCCCACGAGGACGGTATGCAGATCATCCGCCAGTTCCCCAAGGTCACCGGCGTGTTCCACTGCTATTCCGGCTCTGCGGAAATGGCCCGGCAGCTGGTGGATTTAGGCTGGTACATCGGCTTTACCGGGGTGCTGACCTTCAAAAACGCCCGCAAGGCCATTGAAACCGCCCAGAGCATCCCCTTGGATCGCATCGTCATCGAAACCGATTGCCCCTATATGGCCCCCGAACCCTTCCGGGGTAAGCGAAATGACCCCTCCAAGGTCTACCGGGTGGCAGAAACTCTGGCCCAAATCCGGGACATTTCCGTGGAAGAAGCCCAGCGCATCACCACGGAAAACGGCAAACGCCTCTACCGCATTGAAGATTAAAAGAACGCCCCAGCCGGGGCGTTCTTTCTTTTTTATTCCTTGCTCAGCACTTTTTTCTGCCAGGATTTTTTGCCGCACTCGGGGCAACGCATATATCTTGTTCTGCCCATATGTGGTGCGAAATTGACCGCTTTGTATGTGGGTACATATCTGTGTCCGCATTCTTTACATGCATAATACCCTGCTACTTGCTCAATCCGCAATGCATAGAAGCAACCTGCAAAAAACAAAATGAATCCAAGCGCCATAAGAGAAATCCTTAGGCCGTTTGACATCTGCACAAAAGAGGCAAGGAGAACCATGGCGAAAAGAACGACTGTTGCAGTAATGCCTATAAACACTTCTACAGACAACAATCTTTTGTCTGCCTGTTCTTTTTGCTTAATCATTTCAAGCAAATTGTTTTCTAATTCTTTGTTGTAATTATCCATTGAAACTACCTCCCCACTTAATAAATCGTTTACAGTGATTTTCAGGACATCGCACAGCGCCAGCATAATCGAAGAATCCGGCATGGCCTTGCCCGTCTCCCATTTGGATACGGCTCTGTCGGTAATGCCAAGTTTTTCTGCCAGCTGCATTTGGGTCAAGCCCACCGTTTTTCTGCGCTCGGCAATAAATTTTCCGATTTTCACTTGATCCATTTTTGCGCCTCCTTTCATCGTCAATATAGCGTTTTTCCCGCCATAAAGTCTACATACCGCTGGTTGAGTGAGGAGTTTTCAACCGCAGGTAGATACCATTATCCCACTTTCACGCGCTGCCACTGCCCGTCTTCGTCCTTTTGGAGGACGATGTCATAGCGATTATCCCCGCGAAAAATGGCAATCTTTTCCGCGCTCTCATCAAGCTGCAGAGTGTACTCATTTTTTGCTCCCCAGGAGCCGTTGATGCCGCCGAATGCCCCATAGCAGTCAAGGTACACCACGCCGTCACGCTGATGCTGGGAAACCTTTCTTACATACCCAATGGAGGTGGCGACGCCAACATGGATTGTCATCTGCTTTCCGTCATCGGAAACCCGGTAGCTGCCAATTACCGCATTGCCCTGCCTTAAAAACCCCGGTGCAATCACATACAGCGTCGCCAGCGCCGCGATAACCGCGAGCATAATGACAATAATCTTCCTGCCCTTCACCGCCTCAACCTCCTAAATCATTCTTCCCCGGTATTTTTCTGTTTCTTCATTCCTGCATAGAGGACAATCAGCTCCGCGGCCAAAGCCGCGGAAATCAGAAAGCCCACCACAGAGTAGTAACGCAGCCCAAACACCAGCGGCCCAAAGGAAAACGCCGCGCAAACCCACAGCGTGTTCCTCGCCGCAGTTGCCAGCCCGGTTTTGCCCGTCACACAGTAGCCTGCCAACATGGCAAGCACGGCGCAGGTGAGGATCGCAGTGATAAGGGGCGCAAAATTCGCATACCCAAAGGGTGTTAGATCGAAATAGGCGTATGTCTGACGGAAATAGCCAATGCTTCCGTCTTCGGCAGGTCGGGCAAAATTGCACACCGCGCCATAGGGCAGCATTTCCAAAACGAGAGCAGCCCCGGGAAGAATCAAATGTAAAAACCTCTTTTTCACCGGATAACCTCCTTGTCCATTTTTTTCTATGAAAATTATACCCCGCCGTGTGCGCAAAATCAAGTAGTGCCCGTCCTCCGGACGCTCCTAACCGCAATGTAAACAACAGCCGCCGACCATCAGGTCGGCGGCTGTTGCATATCCATTCAATTTTTTATCTTGCGAACTCTCAAAAAACCGATTACAAACAAAACAGCACTGATAAACAGCATTGCTGTTATAACAATCAAGTGGACATTTCCCGTAACGCACTGTGCCCAGTTGTGAAAATCCACTTCATAATGTTTTTCATTCAGTCCGAACAGCGCATTTGTGATATGCCCCATACAGTAATACACGCAAGACGCTACAACCGTGCAAATGCCTGCCTTAAAGAACCCGTCAAAAGAAAACATACAAATCACGGTGCAGAAAATCACGGGAATGTACGCATAAATCGTTATGAGAATTGCCGACCCAAGCATAAAGGGCTGCCAACTATAAATACACAAAAGAAGCAGTATTGTCAGCGCCAAAACTGCCGTAAAAGCTATGACAAATTTAAACTGTGACAGCTTGGTTCTGGATAACAAAATAGTTCCGAAAACCAAAATATACCCCATCAACGTACCGATGCAGGCCACGGGAAACCAATACAGTCCGTCTGTGTACACTGAACAGGTAAATAGGAGCAAACAAATGGAAAGATAGCTCGTTACCGTAAAAACAAGCAGCTTTTTCTTCTCAAAGAAAGAGGTAAATGTAGGGATAAATGCATAAGCACAAATCAAAGCTGTCAATACGATATAAAACCAGGATAGTGTATGGTTGACTGCAAGATTGCAAATAAAGCAAGTCAGCAGCGCAACAGCATAGGAGATAGTAGGAACCCAAAACCACGTGCCGCGAATCACACGGAATTTCTGTGCTTCGTGCTTCATCCTTCGTGTATCTGTGTCTGTTGATGCGGTAATCAATTCGTGTTCGATTAGGTCAAGGACACGGCAAATATCGGAAATCAATGGAATGTCGGGATATGACACACCTCGCTCCCATTTGCTCACCGCACCTTCGGTAACAAACAGCAGTTCTGCCAATTTTTTTGTGAGTAATTTTTCTCGGTTCGTTTTGCCTTTATGAACGAGCCGAATGTTTTTTTATCAGTCATATCGGTTCACCTCCGACCATCATTCTACGGCAAGCAGACCCCGCCGTCAATGGACTGTCAAGCCACCCTGTTTTTTATGGGATGGCGGCAAATTCAAGCTATTTAATAGAATTATACTCCGATTGCGTAGGAAATTCAAGCCGCTCTATCCATTCATTCCCGCTACCCGCCCATATCTGCAAAAGCAGCTACAATGGAGGTAGCGGATTTTTTATGCCTATGCTGTCGGGTATCTGTTCCGCGGGCTGTAGGGGCGGTTATCAACCGCCCGCGGGCGATCAATGATCGCCCCTACAAGTTGCAATCCCCCACAGTTCGTGCTATAATACCCCCAATGAAAGCGAGGTCGCATTATGGTAAAAGTACTTTTTATCTGCCACGGGAACATCTGCAGAAGTCCTCTTGCAGAGTATATCCTCAAGGATCTGGTGAAAAAAGCCGGGCGCAGTGAGGATTTTCATATCATTTCCCGGGCGGTGAGTATGGAGGAATACGGAAATCCCGTCTATCCCCCCGCCCGCAGGCTCCTTGACAGCCACGGCATTTCCTGCCAGGGTCACCACGCCCGCATGGTCACAGAGCAGGAGCTTGCGGAGTTTGACCACATTTACTACATGGACAGCCGCAACCGCCAGTACTTGCAGCGGCTGTTTCCCGCCTACGCCCACAAATGCCAGCCCCTGCTTGACCGGGACGTGGCAGACCCCTACTATTACGGCGGCTTTGACCAAACCTGGGAAGATATTTTCACCGGCTGCAGCCGCATTGTAAAGGAGCTGATTGGATGAACCGCCAGGCGCTGGAAACCTACTTAAATGAGCTGCCTTTATACCTCTACGCCTACATTTCCCCGGACGATTTGGAATACGCCCAGCGCATCCGCTGGATTTGCGAAAACGACTGCCCTATGTACGGCAAAAGCTGGGCCTGCCCTCCCGGCGTGGGAGAGGTGTCCGCCTGCGAGAGTAAGTGCAAATCCTATGAAAACTGCCTGCTGATTTCCACCATCACCGAGGTTTCTGACATCGCCAACATTGAAGAAACCCTCTCCACCCGGTCAGACCACGAGGAAATCACCAACGAGGTTTGCCGCTATCTTCAGTCCCAGGGCGTGAACCCCTATGTGCTGTCCACCGAAGCCTGCGCTGTCTGCGACCGCTGCGCCATTTTGGACGGCCAGCCCTGCCGCAAGCCGGAGCGGATGCACCCCTGCGTGGAAAGCCACGGCATCAACCTGCTTCCCACTCTGGAAAACCTGGGCATTCCCTTCCAGTACGGAGAGAATGTGGTCACCTGGTTTTCCCTGTTGTTTTTTAACGAGTAGAAGGAGTCTTTTATGTCATCCCACCAATCTTTCCTCCGGGGTCTTAAAAGCGGCCTGCCCATTGGTCTGGGGTATTTTTCCGTTTCCCTCTCCTTTGGTATTCTGGCTGTAGCTTACGGCTTTACCTGGTGGCAGGCGACCCTGATCTCCATGGTCACCCTGACCTCCGCCGGTCAGTTTGCCGGCATCGGCATGATGTGCCACCCCGGCCAGTATTTTGCCATGCTGCTGTCTCAGGTCACTATTAACCTGCGTTACAGCATGATGTCTTTGTCCCTTTCCCAAAAGCTTTCTGCCGATTTCAACCGCCCTCTGCGGTTTTTCTTCGGCTTTTTTGTCACCGATGAGATTTTTGCCGCAGCCGCCAGGGAAAAGACCGTGGACAAGCCCTTCTTTTCCGGCCTTGTCATTCTTCCCTATGTAGGCTGGGCCTTGGGCACCCTTTCCGGCGCGCTGCTGGGAAATATCCTGCCCCCGACGCTGATGGACGCTCTGTGCCTGGCTCTTTACGGTATGTTCATCGCCATTGTAGTCCCCTCGGCTATCCGTAACCGCAGCGTTGCCGCTGTGGTTGGCGTTGCCGCCGCTGCCAGCTGCCTCTTCACCTTTACCCCCGGCCTGAAATCGCTGCCCAGCGGCATTTCCGTCAGCCTTTGCGGCATTCTCGCCGCCGCCGTGGGTGCTTACTTCTTCCCCGTAAAGGAGGACGCATAATGGAGTTTTTCATTTACCTTGCCATTATGGCGCTGTCTACCTACGCCATCCGGGCCATTCCCCTGGTACTTGCCAACCGGAAAATCACCAACCGATTCCTCCGCTCCTTCCTGCACTATATTCCCTACGCGGTACTCACAGCCATCACTGTCCCCGCCGGACTTTTCGCCACGGGAAACATCGTATCCGCCGCGGCAGGCCTTTTCTGCGCGATTTTGGTGTCGGGAAAAACGGGCAATCTGTTTATCAGCGCCGGTACTGCCTGCGCCGTGGCGTGGATAACCGCCACAATCATGTCCCTGGTGTAATCTGCTTGGTTGCTTTTGCCCTCTTTTTATGCTACAATGAGAAAAATTCATCTTAGGAGAATTCCATGAAAAAATACCTCATCTCTTTTTTCCTTTCCATGGTTCCCATTATCGAGCTGCGGGGCGGTATTCCCCTTGCTATGGGTCTTGGCTTAAGCTACTGGCAGGCCATGCTGATTTGCGTCCTGGGAAATATTATCCCCGTGCCTTTCATTTACTATTTCGCCCGCAAGATTCTTCTTTGGGGCGCGGATAAAAAATACATCGGCAAAGCCTTCCGCTTTTTCCTGAAAAAGGGCGAGCGGGGCGGTCAAAAGCTGACAAAAGCCGCAGGCCGCGGCGGATTGTTCGTGGCGCTTATGCTCTTTGTGGGCATTCCCCTGCCCGGTACCGGTGCCTGGACAGGCACTTTGGCCGCCAGCTTTTTGAACATGGGCATCAAAACCACAGCCTTGGCTGTTTCTTTGGGCATCATCATCGCCGCCTGCATTATGGCGCTGGCCACCACCGGCGTATTCAGTATTTTTGGATTTTAAGGAGGAACATTGTATGTGCTTATTCTGTAAAATTGCCGCAGGGGAAATCCCCTCCACCAAGGTCTATGAAGACGATACCATCCTGGCCTTCCGGGATATTGCTCCCCAGGCTCCTACCCACATTCTGGTCATTCCCAAGGCTCACATCCCCTCTGTCGACGGTGTAAATCCGGAGAATTCCGCCCTTGTTGCCCACATTTTTGAAACCATTCCCGCCATCGCCAAGGCAGAAAATCTTGTAAACGGCTATCGGGTCATCAGCAACTGCGGCCCTGACGCCGGCCAAACCGTTCCGCACCTGCATTTTCACATTCTGGGCGGCAAAGAGCTGAGCATTCAAATGGCTTGACAAATCCTGCCGAAAAGAGTATACTCTTCTCAGATCGCAAAACAAATGAAGTCTTCGGGGAGCCGGACACATCCGGCTGAGAGGAAGCTTTGTGGCTTCGACCCGTGAACCTGATACGGTCAGTACCGTCGTAGGGAAAGATGCATATATGGGATGCTTCGGTATCGCATTGCACCTGGACGGGGTTTGCAATGCGATACTTTTTTATAGGACAACCTTCCGGTTGTCCGAGGAGGTATTCTGTATTATGTCAACCAAAACAAAGCGTCTCACTGAAAGCGCCATGCTCATTGCCGTTGCCGTCCTTTTGGAACTGCTGAGCAAAATGTTCATCCCCGAAATGACCTTCGGCGGCCAGCTGACCATCGTCAGTATGCTCCCGGTGGTGCTGATTTCCTACCGTCACGGCGTCAAATGGGGCTTCGTTGCCGCCTTTGCCTACGCCCTGATTGAAATGGTCATCGGCGCCAAAACCGTTGCCGGCGCATTCCAGCCCGGCTACTTCGGCGACGCCGCCATGATCGGCAACGCCATCATCATGTGCCTGCTTGACTATCTGGTGGCCTACACCGCCCTCGGCCTTGGCGGCATCTTCCGCAACAAGATCAAAAATCCCGGCCTTTCCCTGATGGCAGGCAGCCTGGTGGCGCTTGGCGCCCGGTATGCTGCCCACATCGCCTCCGGCTATATTCTCTTCTCCGGCTGGGCAGAGTGGTTCTTCACCCAGGAGGGCTTCCCCGCATGGGGCGCATCCCTGGTAGAAAGCCTCAGCCCCGGAATGCTGGGCTTTGTGTACTCCGTAGTCTATAACGGACTTTACATGATCCCGGAAATGATCTTCACCTGCATCGCCGCCTTCCTGCTGGCAAGACCGCAAATTGTCCAGAAAGCAGATTGATACACCCTCTCCCCGGCGCACGGAAAATGCGCCGGGGAGTTCTTGTTTTCAAAAAATTTGATGGCCGTTCAAAAATTGTTTTCCTTTCGTTCATAAAACGGGAAGATAATGGTTATATCTCAATTTAAAGGATGATTTCCAGTTGTCGAAGCCCCAAAAATACGCCCCTTGGCTTTATCCCCCCATTAAAGCTCTGGTGCGCTTGTTCTATCCCAAAATCACGGTCTACGGAGAGGAAAACCTGCCCCAGGAGCCATGCCTTGTGGTGGGTAACCACAGCCAGATGAACGGCCCCATCGCCTGCGAGCTGTACTTCCCCGGCAAACACTACACCTGGTGCGCAGGCCAGATGATGCGAAAAGAGGAAGTGGCGGAGTATGCCTTTCAGGATTTCTGGTCTCAAAAGCCAAAATGGACCCAGCCCTTTTACAAGTTCCTCAGCCATATCATCGTCCCCTTTTCCGTGTGCATTTTCAATAACGCCAACACCATCGGCGTTTACCGGGACAGCCGGATTATTTCCAGCTTCAAAACCACCCTCAAGCGGCTCAGCGAAGGCGCCAATGTGGTGGTATTTCCGGAGCACAACACACCGTATAACACCATTTTGTCGGAATTTGAAACCCGGTTTGTGGACATCGCCCAGCTCTACCACAAACGGCAGGGCAAGACCTTGCCCTTTGTTCCCCTGTATATCGCCCCCAATTTAAAATCCATGTACATCGGAAAGCCCATTTATTTTAACCCCGATGCCCCAATTGAGGAAGAACGGCAACGAATCTGCCGCTTCTTAATGGAGGAAATCACCGCCCAGGCGGTTTCCCTGCCCAGGCACATTGTCGTACCCTACCGAAATATTCCCAAAAAACACTATCCCTGGAACCGGGAGGATTCGCTATGAAAAAACCCGTTGTCGACTACCGCCAGTTTCGCCTGCGAAAGCTAAACAGCCCCGAATTTTCTCACCTGAAGCTGCTTGGCGGCTGGCTGATTTATTTCGCCCTGTATTTTCTGACGGAAAATCTGATTCCCCGGGAATCCTGCTATCCCGTCCACTGCATTTTGGACGACTGGATTCCCTTCCGGGAGGAATTTGTCATTCCCTATGTGCTTTGGTACGGGCTGATTGTGGTCTCCCTTGTGTGGTTTGCCCTTTATAATATCCAAGGCTTCAAGCAGCTCTCCACCTACATTTTCATCACCCAAATGGTGGCAATGGCGATTTACATCCTCTTCCCCAATCGGCAGGATTTACGCCCGGAGGTGCTTCCCCGGGAGAATTTCCTCACCGACATTGTTTCCCTTTTGTACACACTTGACACCAGCACCAATGTGTGTCCGTCACTCCATGTTGCCTATTCTCTGGGCATCGCCTCGGTGTGGCTGCGGGAAAAGCAGGCATGGAAGTGGTGGAAAGCCTTTGTTGTGGTGCTTGTGGCGCTGGTCTGTTTGTCGGTGGCCTTTGTCAAGCAGCACTCCGTTTTGGATATTTTCGCCGCCATTCCCCTTTGCGCTTTGGCAGAGTGGCTGGTATTCTGGCGAAAGAAAAAAGCATAAGAAATGCCCTGCGAGCAGCTCGCAGGGCATTTTTGCTTATTCGTGAATACCGTATCTTTCAAGGATGTAATCCATATCCTTATCGCCGCGGCCGGAAAGATTGATCAGCACCGAGCCCCGACCCATTTTCTTTGCCAGCTTCATGGCGTAAGCCACCGCGTGGGCGCTTTCAATGGCGGGGATAATGCCCTCCAATCGGGACAGAGCGTAGAATGCTTCAATGGTTTCCTCGTCATCCACCACATCGTACTTCACTCTGCCAATGTCGTGCAGGAATGCGTGTTCCGGGCCGGAGGAGGGGTAATCCAGGCCGCTGGCCACGCTGTACACCGGGGCAGGCTCACCGTTTTCGTCCTTAAGCATCAGGCTGTTAAAGCCGTGCATAATGCCCTCTGTGCCGTATTTCAGGCTGGCCGCGTGGTCACCCAGCTTCGGGCCGCGACCCAAAGGCTCTACGCCGTAGATCTCCACCGGGTCGTTGAGGAAGCCCGCAAACATACCCGCCGCGTTGGAGCCACCGCCTACGCAGGCAACCACAGCATCCGGCAGCTCTCCGGTCATGGAGGTAAACTGCTCTCTTGCCTCAATGCCCACAACACTCTGGAACTCTCTTACCATCATGGGGAAGGGGTGGGGGCCCAGAACAGAGCCAATGCAGTAAATGCAGTCCTTGTACTCCCGGCTGTATGCGGCAAAGGCGGCATCCACAGCCTCTTTCAAGGTGGCAAGACCCTCGGTGACTTCAATCACCCGGGCGCCTAAAATCTTCATTCTCGCCACATTGGGTGCCTGCTTTTTGATGTCCACGCTGCCCATGTAAATGTCACATTCCAACCCGAAATAGGCAGCGGCAGTAGCCAGCGCCACGCCATGCTGTCCGGCTCCGGTTTCCGCAATCACCTTTTTCTTGCCCATGTATTTGGCAAGGAGGGCTTCACCCATGCAGTGATTCAGCTTGTGGGCGCCGGTGTGATTCAAATCCTCCCGCTTGGCGTACAGCTGCACATTACCCAAAGAGGCGGAAAGCCGCTCCAAATGGGAAATGGGAGTGGGCCGACCCTGAAATTCCGCCCGGATTCTCCGCAGCTCGCTGATAAACCGACGGGATTTGCATATGGTGAAGTAAGCCTCGGTGATTTCCGCCATTGCCTGCTTCAAATCCTCAGATATATAGCAGCCACCGTATTTTCCGAAAAAGCCGTCCTTGTCCGGATAGTTTTTCAAATAGGTGTCAAACTGAATGCCGTTCATTTCCATAAACCATACCTCCCATAAATAAAAAAGCCCTCGACAGAACGATTCTTCTGTCAAGGACGAATAAGCTGCTTATTCGCGGTGCCACCTTGATTTGCGATTTCTCGCACACTTTTGGGGAATCCCAACAGACCCCCGGCAACTCACGCATGCCCACGCGTTGCGTCATACTCTGCATCTGCATTTCCGCGCACCCTCAGCGGCCCATTTGCTGACCCGCTCTTCACCCCACTTCCACCAACGGGGGCTCTCTTTGGATGCGCTGTCAGCTTTACTTCCGCATCAACGGTTTGTATGGTGCTATTAAACACCAAGATTGTGCGTTTGTCAAGTGCTTTTTTGCGCCACTGGCGGACAAGCCAAAAGGCCGCCGGAGCTTTCCCGGCGGCCTTTTCAGTATTCCAAAAACTTAAGCAAGCTGCTTTTTCGCCTTGATTTTCTTTCCCAAAGCACTCACACCCATGCCCAGCAGCAGCATGATGTATCCGGCGGCAGTAAAGCCCAGGATATAAAGCACCAAAGAAAGCGGGAAAGGCACCACCGCCTGCACCAGCGAATACACCGGCAGACTTGGCTCGCAGTAAGGGCTGATAAAGAACATGTTAAAGGTGTCCGTTTCCAGCAGGCCGCTGCGATAGGCGATCTCATTCATCACCGCCGCCATGGCCACCGTCACTGCAAACACCGGCATGGCCTTCAAAATGGTCTTATGCTTTAAGGGCACATAGCCTGTATACATCAGGTAAATGCCGATGGTAATCATCGAGCCGTGGCAAATCATGGTTTGAATGTTGATACCCACAGTACCGATAAACACCGACACGGGATACACCATCACGCTGACGCCTGCAAACAGGGCGTAGGTGGCAAGATAGGCGCACAGACTTTCATGCACCTTTCCCTTTTTGATGATACCCGCCAGAAGACCTATGTACATGGGGGTAGAGCAAAACTGGAAGGGGAAAGCATACCACTGATAGTCTGCCGTAATGCCGTTTTCGTAGGCAAAGGTGTAGTTGATTTGCTTATAAACCTCCAAAATGGCAACCACCAGCGCCGTCACCCACACCACCCGGCGAATATGCTTCTGGGAAGGATTTCTGGGATAGCGGCACAGGGGAATCAGCGCAAGAAAAGAAAGGGCAAACCATATTAGATGAAACCATCCGTAAGGCTGGGGCGTTTCCATGGACAAGTCCAAAAACGCAAGTACATTCTGCCAAAATGACATCGTAAACATACCTCATAAGAAAAATTTGTCGAATCAATGCTTTACGGGGTCATTATACTATATTCCCCCTCTGATTTCACCCCATCTCCCCCGGGAGAAACCTTAAGCTTTTCTTAAGATTGACCCCCTCCCGTTAGAATTCCCGCTTATTTCCCTATTTAGCGAAATATGCCCATATAAGTCTTGACTTTACTGCGGTGCAGTGGTAGAATGGCGAAGTAATCACAAGTTAGGAGCGTATAACTATGAATAAAAAAGCAGCCATTCATTCCGAAAAACTGTATAGCGCCATTCTGTCGCTGAAAACCATTGACGAATGCGCCGCCTTTTTTGAAGATATTTGCACCATTCAGGAGCTGCAATCCCTGCAGCAGCGGCTGGAGGTTGCCATTGCCCTAAGCCAGGGCAGCAGCTATGTGGATGTGAACAAGTCCACCGGCGCATCCACCGCCACTATCTGCCGGGTCAGCAAGGCCTTAAACTATGGCGACGGCGGCTACAAAACCGTGATTGAGAGGTTGGAGCAAAATGACGATTGATCAAAACATTCTCAAATTCGACGAAAAAGTGGTCTTTACCCTGAGAAGTCTGTACGCAAGCTATGGGTATCGCCAGTTCAAAATGAGCAAATTTGAAGAATATGACCTTTACTCCAAAAACAAAGACTTCCTGGTTTCCGACGGCATCATCACCTTTAACGATACCAATGGCAAGCTTTTGGCCCTGAAGCCCGACGTTACCCTTTCCATCATCAAAAACGCCCGGGGAGAAAAGAGCGAAACCGAAAAATTTTATTACAACGAAAATGTCTACCGAATCTCCGGCCCCTCCCAGTCCTATAAGGAAATCATGCAAACGGGCCTTGAGTGCATCGGCGACATTGGCGATCGGGAGCTGTGGGAGGTAACCCAGCTTGCCGCCAAGAGCCTTGGGTACATCAGCGAAGATTTCATCCTGCGGCTTTCCCATGTAGGTCTTTTGGACGCCCTGCTTTCAGAATACGGCGTCAGCGATGCTTCCAAAGCCGATGTCCTTGCCGCCATCTCCCAGAAAAACGCCTGCCAGCTGCAAAATCTGCTCAGCCAGGACACTTTCCAAGCTCTTGCCTGCCTGATTGAAAGCTTCCCGTCCGCCGCCGAAAGCTTAGCGCAGTTAAAGCGCATTTCCAAAACTGATGCCTCTGCCGCCGCCACCAATCAGCTGGGGGGCATCTGTACATCCCTTATCGCTGCCGGCTACGGCGAGAAAATTGCCATTGATTTTTCCATTTCCAACAATACCGGATATTACAGCGGCATCATCTTCAAGGGCTTCCTGGGCGGCATTGCCTCCCATGTACTCTCCGGCGGCCAGTACGATGCCCTGATGCGCCGCATGAGCCGCTCCTGCGGCGCGGTGGGCTTTGCCGTGTATCTGGATGCTTTGGAGCGCATGAGCGAAACCAAGAGCGCCGACGGCTTCATAAACATCGCCCTGCCCAAGGGAAGACTTGGGGAAAAGGTCTACGCCATGTTTGAAAAAGCCGGATACGACTGCCCCTCTATCAAAGAGGAAAACCGCAAGCTGATTTTTGAAAACCCGGAAAAGGGCATCCGCTATTTCTGGGTTAAGCCCTCGGATGTTGCCATTTATGTAGAGCGGGGCGCTGCCGACATCGGCGTCGCCGGCAAGGACATTCTGCTGGAATACACCCCGGATGTGTATGAACTGCTGGATTTGGGCGTCGGCAAATGCCGCATGGCAGTGGCCGCCAAAAAGAATTTTAGTGACGATGTATCCAAAACCCTGCGGGTGGCAACCAAGTTTTCTAACATCGCCAAAAGCTACTACGCCGGAAAATGTCGGGACATTGACATTATCCACTTAAACGGCTCCATTGAAATTGCCCCCATTTTAGGGCTGTCCGACGTGATTGTAGACATTGTGGAAACCGGAAAAACCTTGCTGGAAAACGACCTTGCGCCCTTTGAAACTATCTGTCCCATCAGCGCAAGACTCATTTCCAACAAAGCATCCTACGGCTTCAAAACCCAAAAAATTGAAGAAATCAAACAAAGTCTTATGGGTGAGGTAAACGCTTGATGATTGCTATCATGAAATACGGCGAGGTTTCCCCCGAGGAGATTTTCGCCAGAGGAGCGTCCAGCCTGAACGTGGCGGACACCGTAGAAGGTATTATCGAAAAGGTAAAGAACAACGGCGATGCTGCGCTTTTGCAGTACGCAGAGCTTTTTGACAAAGCCAAGCTCACTGCCCTTGAGGTCACCCAGGAGGAAATCGACGAAGCCTTTTCTTCCACCGACCCCCAGTTTATCCGAATTCTGAAAGATGCGGCATCCAACATCCGCGCCTTCCACCAAAATCAGGTGCGCGCCGGTTTCCGGATGCAGGAAAAAGACGGCGTGATCATGGGTCAGAAAATCACCCCCATTGAAAAGGTGGGACTTTATGTCCCCGGCGGCACAGCCGCCTATCCCTCCACCGTCTTGATGGACAGCATCCCCGCCAAAATCGCCGGCTGCAAGGAAATCTGCATCACCACGCCCCCCATGGCCAACGATAAAATTAACCCCGTGATTCTGGCCGCCGCCAAAATCGCCGGCGTGGACCGGATTTTCAAGGTCGGCGGCGCCCAGGCCATCGCCGCCCTGGCCTACGGAACAGAGTCCGTTCCCAAGGTGGATAAAATCGTGGGCCCGGGCAACGCCTTTGTCGCCGAAGCCAAGCGGCAGGTGTTTGGCAGGGTTTCCATCGACATGATTGCAGGTCCCAGCGAGATTCTGGTGATTGCCGACGGCAAATCCAACCCCCGCTTTGTGGCGGCTGACCTGTTAAGCCAGGCAGAGCACGATAAAATGGCCAGCGCCGTGCTGGTCACCGACAGCGAAACACTGGCCCTTGCTGTGCAGCAGGAGCTGGAAATTCAGTTAAACGCCCTTCCCCGGCAGGAAATCGCCCGGGCGTCCATTGAAAACAACGGCAAAATCATCGTTGCGGAAAACATTGACGATGTCATCGCCATTTCCAACGAAATTGCCCCGGAGCATCTGATTCTGTGCGTGGACAATCCCTTTGATTACTTAGAGAAAATCACCAACGCCGGCAGCATTTTCATGGGCAGATACTGCCCGGAATCCTTAGGCGACTATTTCGCCGGCCCCAACCACACCCTGCCCACCTCCGGCACCGCCAGATTTTCCAGCCCCCTGAGCGTGGATGATTTCGTAAAAAAATCCCAGTACACCTATTACACCAAAGAGGCGCTGAAAAAGGTAGCCGACGATGTGGCATTTTTCGCCGAAAAAGAGGGCCTTTCCGCCCACGCCAAAAGCGCAACCATCCGGTTTGAGGAGGAGCAGTAATATGAGTAAGTTTTTGTGTCAGCGGCTTCAGACCCTGGAAGCCTATACCCCCGGCGAACAGCCCCGGGATAAAAAATACATAAAGCTGAACACCAACGAATCCCCCTTCCCCCCTTCCCAGGGCGTTATTTCCGCCATCACCGCGGGGGAAATTGAGGATTTGCGGCTTTACTGCGACCCCGAATGTAAGGCGCTTCGTCAGGCTCTTGCCGGTCTGTATCAGGTAAAGCCGGAAAACATCTATCTTGCCAACGGCTCTGACGATATTTTGAACTTCGCCTTTATGGCATACGGGCAAGCAGGCGCCGCCTTTGCCGACATCACCTATGGCTTTTATTCCGTTTTCGCTCAGCTTAACGGCATCGCCGCCGATGTCATCCCCCTGAAAGAGGACTTTACATTGGATGTGGATGGGTTCTGCAACCAAAACAAGCTGGTGGTCATCGCCAACCCCAACGCCCCCACCGGACTGGAAATCCCCCTTTCCGATATTGAGCGGATTTTGAAGACTAACCCCAATTCCGTGGTGCTGATTGATGAAGCGTATGTGGAATTTGGCGGCATCTCCTGCGTGGAGCTGACCCGCAACTACAGCAATCTTCTGTGCGTCAAAACCTTTTCCAAGTCCCACTCCATGGCAGGCGCCCGATTGGGCTATGCCATCGCCAGCGAGGCCTTGATTGCCGACCTGGAAACCATTAAATATTCCACCAACCCCTATAACATCAACCGCCTCACCCAAATCGCAGGCACAAAGGCAGTGGAGGAAAACGATTACTACCGGGAAAACTGCAAGAAAATCATGGCAAACCGGGACTACACCGTAAGCGAATTGGAAAAGCTGGGCTTTTCCGTCCTGCCCTCCAAGGCCAATTTCATTTTCGCCAAGAGCGACAAAATCGACGGCCTTTCCCTGTATCAAAAGCTGAAAGAAAAAGGCGTTTTGATCCGCCATTTTGAAAAGCCCCGCATCCGCGACTATAACCGCATCACCATCGGAAGCCGGGCGGAAATGGAAATTTTCATCACCAAGGTAACAGAAATATTAGGAGAAGCATTATGAGAACGGCTGAAATCATAAGAACCACCAAGGAAACCGACATTTCCTTAACCCTTAACCTGGACGGCGCAGGCATTAGCGAAATTCACTCCGGCTGCGGCTTTTTAGACCACATGCTCACCCTGTTTTCCCGCCACGCCCGGTTTGACCTGACCTTAACGTGCAAGGGCGATGTGGAGGTGGACTACCACCACACGGCCGAAGACATCGGCATCGCTCTGGGCGACGCCTTTTCCAAGGCCCTGGGGGATAAAAAGGGCATTGTCCGCTACGGAAATTTCCTGCTTCCCATGGATGAAACCCTTGTCCTTTCCGCCGTTGATATTTCCGGCAGAAGCCACCTGGAATACTCCGCCCCCGTAAGGGCCAAAAAAGTGGGAGATTTCGACACCGAGCTGGTGGAGGAATTCTTTGAAGCTTTCGTCCGCAACGCCAAAATTACCCTGCACATCATGAAATTAAACGGCAAAAACTCCCACCACATTTTGGAGGCGGTTTACAAATCCGTGGCCAAATCCTTAAAGCAGGCGGTGGCCATCGACGAAGACTATCGCAACGAAATTCCTTCCACCAAAGGGGTGCTTTAATGATTGTAATCATTGACTACGGCGTAGGAAATTTATTTTCCCTGTCCTCCTCTTTCAGGGCCATTGGCTACGATGTGGTCATCTCCCGGGAAAGGGAGGTCATCGAAAAAGCCGACAAGCTGATTTTGCCCGGGGTGGGCGCCTTTGAAGACGCAGTAAAAAAGCTGCGAGACTCCGGTCTTGACGAGACCGTGATTCAGCAGGCGAAAAAAGGAACGCCGCTGATGGGCATTTGCCTTGGTATGCAGATGCTGTTTGAAAAAAGCTATGAGTATGGCGAGCATGAGGGCTTGGGCCTTTTGAAAGGCGATGTCATCGGCATGGCAGGCGCCATTCCCGAGGACCTGAATATCCCCCACATCGGCTGGAACGCCCTGATTTTCAAAAAGGATAACCCTCTTTTCAAGTACATCTCAAATGGCGATTTCGTCTATTTTGTCCATTCCTACTACGCAGTCGCCCGGGATGACAGCGTCATCGCCACCACCGAATACGGCAAAGAAATGACCGCCATGGTGGCAAAGGGCAACATCTTCGGCTGCCAGTTCCACCCCGAAAAAAGCGGCGATGTGGGACTTAACATTCTGAAAGCATTTTGTGAAATGGAGTAACCCATGAAACTGTTTCCTGCCATTGATTTATACGACGGCAAAGCTGTCCGCCTTTATAAAGGCGACTATAACGAAATGACCGTTTACAGCCACAATCCCATTGAAATCGCCCGGGATTTTGAAAAAAGCGGCGCCAGCTGCATCCACATCGTGGACTTGGAGGGCGCAAGAGACGGCACAACCCCCAATTTGGAAATTGTCAAGCAAATCGCCCGGGAAACCTCTCTGTTTTGTGAAATCGGCGGCGGCATCCGCAGCATGGAAACGGTGGATACCTACTTGTCCGCTGGCGTAGACCGGGTGATTTTAGGCACAGCCGCCGTCAATGACCCCGCTTTTTTGAAAGCCACCATCGAAAAATACGGCGAAAAAATCGCCGTTGGCGTGGACATCAAGGACGGCTTCGTGGCCATAAAAGGCTGGACGGAAAAAAGCCGGTATTCCTGCTTTGATTTCTGCCAAAAAATGCAGGACTTGGGGGTTAAAACCCTGATTTGCACCGACATTTCCAAGGATGGCGCCATGAAAGGCACAAACCGCAGCCTTTACAAGCAGCTGTCAGAAACCTTTTCCCTCGACATTACCGCCTCCGGCGGCGTTTCCTCCATGGACGATATCATCGCCCTGCGGGCGCTTAACTTGTACGGCGCCATCATCGGCAAAGCCTACTATGTCGGCGCCATCGACTTAAAAGAAGCACTGGAGGCCGCCAAATGATTACCAAACGAATCATTCCCTGCCTGGATGTAAAAGACGGGCGCGTTGTCAAAGGCGTAAACTTTGCAAATTTAAGCGATGTGTCCTCCCCCGTGGCGCTGGGTAAATTTTACAGCGACTGCGGCGCCGATGAGCTGGTGTTTTACGACATCACCGCCTCCAGCGACGGACGCAAGCTCTTTACCGACATTCTCACCGAGGTGGCAAGAAACATCTTCATCCCCCTCACTGTCGGCGGCGGCATCAACACTCTGGATGATTTTGACCGGGTGCTCAAATGCGGCGCCGATAAGGTCAGCGTCAACTCCGGCGCCATTAAAAATCCGGAGCTAGTCAAGGAGGCCGCCCTGAAATACGGCGACCAGTGCGTGGTGATTTCTGTGGACGCCAAGCGGGTGGACGGACACTTCCGGGTGTTCGCCAAGGGCGGCCGGGAGGACACCGGCATGGAGGCTATCTCCTGGGTGAAGCGGTGCGTACAAAACGGCGCAGGCGAAGTGGTGCTCAATTCCATCGACACCGATGGCGTAAAAAAAGGCTTTGACCTAAAAATGCTGGAAGCGGTGTGCGATGCGGTCAATGTTCCCGTCATCGCCTCCGGCGGCGCCGGCAGCGCCCAGGATTTTGTCACCCTCTTCCAAACGCTTCCCGGTGTTTCCGCCGGCCTTGCCGCATCCATCTTCCATTTTGGCCAGGTGCAGATCTCCGATTTGAAGCAGCTTCTAAAACAAAACGGGATTCCCGTCAGACTTACAAGGTGATTGCTATGATTAACATTGACGATTTGAAATTTGACGAAAAAGGCCTGATTCCCGCCATCATCGTGGACAGCCTTTCCAAAAAGGTGCTTACCCTGGCCTATATGAACCGGGAAAGCCTGGAAATCTCTCTGGAAAAGCAGCTGACCTGCTTTTTCAGCCGCTCCCGGCAGGAGCTGTGGCTCAAGGGGGAAACCAGCGGAAACTACCAGCATATCCTTTCCGTCACCGCCGACTGCGACCGGGACGCCCTGCTCATCGTTGTGGATAAAGACGGCCCTGCCTGCCACTTAGGCACCGACTCCTGCTTCACCGCTCCCCTTTACATCAACGAAAATAAGGGTGAATTCTCCATGGACGGCCTGTATGACCTGCTGCTCCAGCGGAAGAAAGACCGTCCCGAGGGTTCTTATACCACCTACCTTTTCCAAAAGGGTATGGATAAGATCCTGAAAAAGGTGGGCGAAGAGTCCACCGAGGTCATCATTGCCGCCAAGGACAACGACAAGAAAGAAGCCATTTACGAAATCGCCGACCTTGCCTACCACGTCATGGTCATGATGGTGGAAATGGGCATTTCCGTGGACGATATCCGCAAGGAGCTTGCCTCCCGCCATGTCATCGACCATAAGGTCAAACAGGAAAAAATGACCGGAAACAGCTGATAGAGCAGTTTCCCCCTCCCAATGCAAAATCCCCCCGGAGAAATCCGAGGGGATTATGTATTATCTAAATCAGCTCTCTCCCGCAGAGCCCTTTGCGCCCTCCGAAGGAGGAAATCTATATATTGTCTTGTTATGCTTCCGCGCATATTCCAATGCTTGTTTTGTTCCGCTCTTTCTCCCTTTGGGAATGTGTTCGTCTATACAATAGAACACACAAAACTGGCTGCAGTTAATCATTTCATTGTTTCGCTTCACATACACCGCCCTGCCCGCTCCTGCAAGACTTGCCGGGTAATAGGTATCCTCATATTTTTCCAGCAGATATTCTTTATAGCTGACACTTATAATCGGAAACTCCGCCCGCACATAAATCCGCTTTATCTGCGGGTATTTCACCTTGATTTCCGATACTAATTCATAGCACAAGCTATTAAAACAGCTCTTGCTGCCAAACAGAAAGGAGTCTACCTCTTCATCTACAATCAGCCTTTGAATGACCTCATATAACCATATTTTCAGCTCTTTTGTTTCACAAATCTCCCGATGCCCCAGAAAACAGCAGGAACGTCCCACCCTATTTGACAGATTCATAAACATCCCCCTAAAATTTTAGATATACTATATATCTAACCGCAACATTATAACACATCACATCTCTAAAATAAATACATAATATATTTATTTTGAGGTGATTGTATGGCTATCAAGAGTGTTTCCATCAGAATTGAAGAAGAAATGTTGAACAAAATTGCTTATATCGCAGATTATGAGGGCAGAAGTGTAAATAGCCAGGTGCTGGTTTTGATTCGGGAAAGCATCAAAGCATTCGAGGCCTCCAACGGCTCCATTGACGGCAATATAACACCCGCTGCCAATGTAAAACCCACCCGGAAATAATAAAAAGGCAACATTAGCCCCCCGGAGAAATCCGAGGGGATTTTGTTGCCCAAAATCATCCGGTGAAAAAGATTTCAAATCGAAGAAGAAGCACGAAATAAAGTTATTGAAAAATTCACTTTATGGTGCTATAATGTAATTAAAAGTATGGTAAAGTTCGGGTTTTTCCGGGAAATCACATACTTTTTTGTGCATATTGGTAAAACACACTCACTCCACATTGTGCAAAACCACGAAGCATTGTTTCCACGATTGACTACCAAACGCAAGAGAGGAGCGTTGATAATGAGCAACACTGTTTTGGAGTTGCGCGGCATCACAAAAATCTTCCCCGGTGTTAAGGCGCTGAACAATGTTCAGTTCGACCTGCGCGAGGGCGAGATTCACGCCCTGATGGGTGAAAACGGCGCCGGCAAGTCCACCTTTATCAAGGTAATTATGGGTGTTCACCAGGCAGAAGAGGGCGAAATGTACCTCAACGGCGAAAAGGTGAACTTCAAAAACACCCGGGATGCCCAGAAAGCCGGCATCGCCGCCATCTATCAGCACGTTACCGCATACCCCCACCTGAGCGTTGCGGAAAACATCTTCATCGGCCACCTGAAAAAGCGCTTCGGCATCGTGCAGTGGAAAGAAATGCACGAAGAGGCAGACCGCCTGCTGGGCGAGCTGAACGCCGACTTTGATTCCCACGCCCTGATGGGTAACCTGTCTGTTGCCCAACAGCAGATGGTTGAGATCGCCAAGGCCCTTTCCCTCAACGCCCGTATCATCATCATGGACGAGCCCACTGCCGCCCTGACCAAGCGGGAATCCGAGGAGCTTTACCGTATCGCCCGCAAGCTGCGGGATGAAGGCGTTGCCATTATCTTTATCTCCCACCGTTTTGAAGACATGTACGCTCTGGCCAGCCGGGTCACCGTATTCCGGGACGCCCAGTACATCGGTACATATCAGGTAGACGAGATTACCAACGCAGACCTCATCAAGGCCATGGTCGGCCGCGAGATCAACGATCTGTTCCCCAAGCCCCAAGTGGAGCTGGGCGAAGAAATCCTGCGGGTGGAAAATCTGTGCCGCACCGGTTATTTCAAGGATGTATCCTTCAGCGTCCGCAAGGGCGAAATCCTGGGCCTGACCGGTCTGGTTGGCGCCCGCCGTACCGAAGTGGTGCAAACCATCTACGGCGTGGAAAAGCTGAAATCCGGCAAAATCTTCTGGGAAGGCAAGGAAGTCAAGGTTCACAATCCTGCCGAAGCCATGAAGATGGGCATCGGCCTGCTGCCTGAAAACCGGCAGATCGAAGGCCTGATCCTGGATTGGGGCATTGGCCGCAACATCACCCTTACCGAGCTGAAGAGCTTCGTTAACAAGCTGTTCCTGGACGAAAAGAAGGAAAACGAAGTTTCCAAGGATCTGGCCGAGCGGGTAGACACCAAGGCTGTCACCGTGTTTGACAAGGCAAGCTCCCTGTCCGGCGGCAACCAGCAAAAGGTCGTCGTTGCCAAGGCTCTTGGCTCCGACTTTAAGCTGCTGATTCTCGACGAGCCCACCAAGGGCGTCGACGTTGGCGCAAAGGCTGCCATTTACGAAATCATGGGCGAGCTGGCTCAGGCCGGATACGCCATCATCATGATTTCCTCCGAAATGCCTGAAATTCTGGGTATGTCCGACCGCATCATCGTCATGTGCGAGGGTCGCGTCACCGGCGAGCTGAGCCGTGAAGAGGCCACTCAGGAGAAGATTCTGGCCCTGGCTATGGCCAAGCAGACTGCTGCAGAAGGGAGTGTGTGACCGTGAAAAACAATACACTTCGTAAAGGCGGTCGGTTGGGCGAGCTGCTTCGCAGCCGTGAATCCAGCCTGCTGCTGGTTATGGTGTTGCTGGTGGCTGTGATTCAGTGGCGCAGCGGCGGCAAGTTCCTCTCTTCCACCGTTATCTCCCAGCTGACCCAAAACTATGCGTATACCATGGTTCTTTCCTTCGGTATGCTGCTGGTGCTGCTCATTGGCGGCATTGACATTTCCATCGGCGCAACTCTGGCCCTTTCCGGCATGTCCACCTCCCTGCTGATGCGTGACGGTGTCATCACCAGCCCCATTCTGGCCTTTGGCTTCAGCATTCTGGTCGGCCTTGTTTGCGGCATTGTCATCGGCGCCATCGTTTCCAAGGGCAAGGTTATCCCCATCATCGCCACCTTGGGTATGCAGTACATCTACCGGGGCCTGACCTACTTCGTGTCCAACACCCAGTGGGTTCCCTCCGACAAAATGCTCGACGGCTACAAGGCCTTTGCCCAGGGCAACCTTTTGGGCATCAACAATCTGTTCTGGATTGTTATCGTCTTGTTTGTCGTTATGCTGGTATTTTTGAAATGGACCAGCTTCGGCCGTCAAATCTATGCCGTTGGCTCCAATGCCGACGCAGCCAAAATCTCCGGCATCAACATTGACCGGGTGAAGATCATTGTCTACGCCATCAACGGCGCCATCGCCGGTCTGGCAGGCGCTATGTACACCAGTATGTACGCCACCGCCCAGGGCAACATGGCCAACGGCGCAGAAATGGATGTTATCGCAGCCTGCGTTATCGGCGGCGTCAGCCTTAACGGCGGACAGGGCAGCGCCTTTGGCGTGCTGCTGGGCGCCATCACCATCGCCATCATCAGTAAGTCGCTGTCCCTGGTTGGCATTGACGCCTTCTGGCAGCAGGCTCTGAAGGGCGGTATCATCGCCCTGGCAGTTCTTATCAACGTCATCGTTCAGCGCAACAGCGCAAAGAAAGCGCTTGAAGGGAGGGAGATCTGATGGCAACCAAATCCGGAAGAACCATATCCTCCGTCAAAAGCCGTTCCATTAAGGATCTGGTGGTTCGTTGGGAATTCCTGCTGGTTCTGATCTTCCTGGGCGTCAATGTAATGAACATCTGCCTGTCTCCCAACTACCTCAACGCATACAGCCTGTTCACCAACATCAACAACTTCCTGGTCAAGGCCTATATTGCCCTGCCCATGGCCTATATCCTGCTGCTGGGCGACATCGACCTGTCTGTGGGCGGCAATGTGTGTCTGTCCGCCACCATGCTGGGTATCGTATTCAACGAAACCGGCTCCATCTGGCTGGGTATCGCGGCAGCTCTGGCTACCGGTACTCTCTGCGGCGCTCTGAACGGTCTGATTCTGACCAAGTTCACCGAGCTGGCCCCCATGATTGTCACCCTGGCCACCAACATCATCTACCGCGGCCTCTCCGAGCGGATTCTGGGCGACGGCGCTACCGCCGGTATGTCTAAAATCGACTGGTTCTTTAACCTGTACTACGGCCGCGTAGGCGTTGTTCCTTACATGTTCATCATCTTCTGCGTGCTTGCTGTGGTCTTCGGTCTTGTGATGCATAAAACCGTATTTGGCCGTCAAATGTACGCCATCGGCGAGAACAAGAAGGCCGCCGCTTATGCCGGCGTAAAGGTGGAAAAGATCCGTATGACCGTCTTTACCCTGACCGGTCTTGTCTGCGGCTTTGCCTCCGTCTTCTACTGCGCAAACCTGGGCTCTGTTAAGAGCAACGTTGCAGAAGGCTTTGAGTTGGAAGCCATCTCCATGTGCGTGCTGGGCGGCATTTCCACCGCCGGCGGCAAGGGCACCATGGTAGGCGCTGTCATCGCCATCTTCATCATTGGCCTGCTGCGTTACGGTCTGGGTCTGATTAACCTCAGCGGTCAGACTATCCGCATCATTCTGGGCGCTCTGCTGATTGCCGTGGTTCTCTACCCCACCATTCAGGAAGCCATTAAAAACCGCAAGAAGGCTGCCAAGTAATTTTATCCGGTATGTACGCTAAGGCGTTCATATAAATCTTAAACCAAGAAAGGAAAAAAACGAAATGAAGAAACTCATCGCATTGCTGCTGGTTCTGGTTATGGCCGTTTCTCTGGTCGCCTGCGCTCCCGCAGCCAACAACAACGATGCAGGCAAGGCTACCTACGCCATCGTCTGCAAGGACGCTTCCAACCCCTACATGGCTCGTATGGTCTCCGGTTTTAAGGATGCCTGCAAGGCTCTGGGTATCGAAGCTATCGAGAAGTCTCCCGAGACTACCTCTGCTGACGACCAGATCACCATCATCAACGAGCTGGTTGCTCAGGGCGTTAAGGGCATCGCTATCGCTGCCAACGACGCTGCTGCTCTGAAGGGCGCTATCGAAGCCGCTAAGCAGCAGGGCGTTGTCGTTGTCACTCTGGACTCCGACACCGAAGGCTCCCAGATGTTCGTCAACCAGGCTGGTGTTAAGGAAGTCGCTCAGGTTCTGGTCGACTCCGTCGCTGATATGTGCGGCGAAGACGGCGGCGAATTCGCTATCCTGTCCGCTTCCTCCACTGCTACCAACCAGAACGCTTGGATTGCTGCTATGGAAGAAATCCTGAAGGATTCCAAGTATGCTAACCTGAAGCTGGTCGAGACCGTTTACGGCGACGACGAGTCCCAGAAGTCCACCGACGAAATGCAGAACCTGATGACCAAGTATCCCAACCTGGAGTGCGTATGCTGCCCCACCACCGTTGGTATCCTGGCCGCTGCTAAGGTCGTTGCTGACACCGCTGATTGCAAGATCAAGGTTGCCGGCCTGGGCCTGCCCTCCGAAATGAAGGACTACGTCGGCGACGACAAGGTCTGCCCCTACATGTATCTGTGGAACCCCATCGACGTGGGCAACTGCGCTGCTTACATGATCAAGGCTCTTGCTGACGGCAAGGTTGGCGCCGAAGGCACCAGCTTCACCGCTGACAACACCAAGACCTACGAAGTTCTGAAGGGCGACACCGCTGCTACTCAGATCATCGTTGGACCTCCCTTCGCTTTCACCGGCGAAAACATTGCTGACTGGGCTAACGTTTACTAATTTATAGTTTAACGGAAATTTCTGGTCTAAACAAACCCGGTAGGGCAGGCTTGCCTGCCCTACCTTTTTTCCTATATGGTTTTTGTGTGGGCAGATCCAAAAGCCTGCTCAGGCAAAAGCAATATATAAAAGGAGTGTGCGTACCATGATCAAAGGCTTTAAAATGAAACTCTACCCCGGTCAGGAAGCGGAATATGAGCGCCGCCACAACCTGCTGTGGCCCGAAATGAAGGACATGATCCACGACCACGGCGGCAAAAACTACACCATCTTCCTGGACAAGGAAACCCTGACCCTCTTTGGCTACATTGAAATCGAAGACCCTGAGCTGTGGGCCAAGGGCGCAGATACCGCTATCAACCGCAAGTGGTGGGATTACATGGCTGACATCATGGAAACCAATCCCGACAACAGCCCTGTTGCCATCGACCTGCAGAACGTTTTCCACCTGGATTAACCAAAATTTTATGAGGCAGCGCATCTTACGCTGCCTCTATTTTTTCAAAAAGTGAGGAATACAATCATGGCTAAAGCAATCATTTTCGATGTGGACGGAACATTGCTGGACACAGAAAGAATTTACATGCAGGCCTGGCGGGAAGCCGGCGCGCTGTTTGGCTATACGGTCACGGAAGAAGTTCTGATGAAAACCCGGGCGGTTTCCAAAGCCATTGCCACAAAAGCCTTTATGGACGGCTGCGGCCCGGACTTCCCTTTAGACGATGTCCGCAAGGAAAGAATGCGCATCGGCGAAGCCATGATTTACGGCGCTACACCCCAGCAGCTGCTGAAAAAGGGCGTTTTGGAGGTTTTGGATACGCTGAAAGCCCAAAATATTTCCATGGCAGTCGCCTCCTCCACGGCCTACGACCAGACGGTGGCCCATTTGGATCACGCCGGACTTTTAGAATATTTCCAGGTAATTGTCGGCGGCGACATGATTCAACGGGGCAAGCCAAATCCTGACATTTTCCTCAAAGCCGCCCAGCTTCTGGGCGCCGAGCCTCAGGACTGCGTTGTGGTGGAAGACTCCCCCGCAGGCATCAAGGCCGCCTACGCCGCCGAAATGAAGCCGGTGCTGATTCCCGATGTGGTGCCTGCCAACGAAGAAACTGCCGCCCTGTCCGCCGCAGTTTTGGATAATATCTCCCAACTGCTCGCCGTCATTTGAGTCCCACAACCATAACCCCCGCCGAAAAGGCGCTTTCCTGGTCCAAGGCGGTCAACGCCGCTATCGTGGATTTGGATGAGAGCCTGAAAGTTCCCTATTCCGGCGCCAAGGAAGGCCTTGCCGCCGCCCACGCTTTTGCGGATGTGGCCATGGTGTCCTCTGCCAACCGGGACGCGGTGGAAGCGGAGTGAGCCAAGTTCGGCTTGCTGGAGCATACCGATATTGTGCTGGCTCAGGACGTGGGCTCCAAGGCCGCTTGTATCGCCGCCATGCTGAAATTCGGCTACGATCCCCACAAGGTCATTATGGTGGGCGACGCCCCCGGCGACTGCGATGCCGCCGAGAAAAACGGCGTCCACTACTACCCCATTCTGGTCAATCACGAAAAGGAAAGTTGGGACGAGGCCGTTGCTGTGGCTTTTGATAAACTCCGCTCCGGCGATTACGCCCCCTACGGCGCCCAGAAAAAGCAGGAATTCCTAGCTAACCTTGGCGGCTGACCCTGAAATAAAACCCAACGCCCCGCCGGAAAACCCGACGGGGCGTTGCTGCTATGTGAAATTTTGTGAATTATGTCCCGGTTTATTTCGTTGCCGCAATTTCCTTAGGAAATGACTTTCACAAACACCAGAACGGTCAGGATGATGCCCACCAGGCCGTACAGACCCAGCACGCTGCCCAAAATGCTGAAGATAATGCCGATAAGGGGAATGGCAGCCAGCCAGCCAATGACAGCGCCGCAAATGCCGCACACGACCACATATACGATCAGCGCGACAATCAGGCCGGTAACATCCTTTGCCTTAAAAGAAAAGGGGAAAAACTTTTTCAGCAGATCCATAACACATACTCCTTTATTTTTTTTGAGTGTATATTATTATATCATACTTTTTTCGCAGATTGCAATAGTATTCTAAAGCAAGTCGCGCACTGAATCAACGTCATACAAGAATCCCCGCGGATTGCTCCGCGGGGATTCATTATTGGGAATTAGCCCTTAACGGCAGCCTTTGGTGCGTGCACAAAGGTGGAAAACCTTCCTTTACTTGATCGCTAATTCTTTCTCATTACACTCTGCTTTTTTCTTGGCATTTTTATCTTTAATATGCCACGGAAGGTAAACAAGAACAAACAGGAGCGTAATTGCCGATGCCATAACGAAAAGGCGAAGGGCAAAATTAGGCGGCAGAATATCCAGAATCGACGGTGTGTCTTCGGGTCGCGCCATAAACAGATAATTCGCGCCTGGGCCTATCAGTCTGTTTGCAAAATACGCAATGATCGCCAGCAAAGCCATGCCGATATAAGCCTTTAGGAATGATTTTTTGTTCGGGCGCATTTTGTGCACAAAAATCATATAGAATATTGCTATGTAAATCACCAAATGCTCTGTCCAAAACTGATAATAGCGGAACCTTGTGGGTCCGGTAAAGGAGATAACCGTTGGGGTAATGAGGGCGAAAATGGAGCCTGTAAGAGCCCAGAAATAAGAAATATCAAACAAGGTTTGGGATTTGCCAATCACCATATAACTTGCGAAAATCGCCACCCAACCGCAGACCGAAATGGGGAGATTGTCAACAGGGTTTGGGCCCAGCGAAGGCATTGCAATCAGCCGCCAATAATAGGACATTTCGCTGATGATTAAGGCAAAAGCAATTATGTAACGGAAAATCTTTTCGTTCTTCATATTGCTGATGTTTTTGCGGAAACGGTAAATGAGAAATATGATTCCTGCAGCGATTGCAATCGGCATAAAATGAGCAACTGAAAAATTGGTGAATTCCACACTCTCGCCTACTCCGAAGAAGTAACTTAAAAAGTCAAGCATTTTCATCCTCCTATTTCTTTTCCTTGATTATACCATATCTGACAAACGCTGACAAGAAAGATAAAAATCCCCGCGGATTGCTCCGCGGGGATTTGTGCCAGAACAGTTCGTCAGAGCCTGCTTCAGTACAAACTCAGATATTCACCCATAGGTATGGCGTCAAAATTTT
>JAFTMB010000033.1 GCA_017452605.1 Oscillospiraceae bacterium | reverse complement strand
GGCACTCAGCACCAGAGACAAAAAAATGGTGCGAATGTATGACAGTAGCATCTGAGCACCTCCTTAAGACCATCTTCCCCCGAAAATGGAAAAGTATGTGCTGCATGATAGTAAAACCCAATTTACTGCATAAAAAATCGTAAAATACCCCTTGACATTGGGGAAATCCTATGCTAAAATACCCGAGTAATAAAGAAGGCTGAACATCCGCCTCACCGTTCGCCACAGGCAAAACGGTTTATATTCCACCTCCCTTTCGGGAGTTTTTCTGGGAATGCGCGGATGCTTTGGCATCCGCTTTTATCGTTTTATGGAGGTGCTTACCATCGCAAAGTTAGATCATCAGCTGAATGAGGAAATTCAGGACAAAGAAGTTCGCCTGATCGGCGCCGACGGCGCGCAGTTAGGTATCATGTCCGCAAATGAAGCCCTCGCCCTGGCCGAAGAGCAGGGTCTGGACCTGGTGAAGATTTCCCCCAACGCCACACCCCCTGTCTGCAAAGTCATGGATTATTCCAAGTTCTGCTTCGACCAGAAGAAGCGGGAAAAGGAAGCCAAGAAGAACCAGAAGGTTGTGGAAATCAAGGAAATCCGCATGAGCCCCAGCATCGACACCAACGACTTTAACACCAAGGTAAAAGCCGCCCAGAAGTTCCTGAGCGACGGCAACCGGGTCAAAGTCAGCGTGCGTTTCCGCGGTCGTGAAATGGCCCACACCAATCTGGGCGAAAAGCTGCTGATGAACTTTGTTGAAGCCTGCGCTGAAGTCGCCAACATGGAAAAGAACCCCAAGCTGGAGGGCCGGTTCATGAGCGTGTTCCTGTCCCCCAAAAACAGTAAATAAGCTGCAAGGCTTACCATAACCAAAGATACGGAAGGAGAACCACCTATGCCCAAACTGAAAACCCATAGCGGTGCTAAGAAGAGATTCAACCTGACCAAGTCCGGTAAGGTTAAGAGAGCCCACGCCTACAAGAGCCACATCCTCACCAAGAAGACCACCAAGCGTACCCGTCATCTGCGCAGCACTGCCTATGCCGACGTAACCAACGTCGAGGCAATCAAGAAGATGATTCCGTACAAATAAGGTAGAATAGGAGGAACACACAAATGGCAAGAGTAAAAGGCGCAATGATGACGCGCAAGAGAAGAAATGCTACCCTGAAGCTGGCTAAGTCCTACTGGGGTTCTAAGTCCAAGCACTTTAAGATGGCCAAGCAGGCTGTCATGAAGTCCGGCAACTACGCTTACGTTGGCCGTAAGCAGAAGAAGCGCACCTACCGCACTCTGTGGATTTCCCGTCTGAGTGCTGCTGTCGCTCCCTACGGTCTGAACTATTCCACCTTTATGAACGGTGTGAAGAAGGCCGGCATCGAGCTCAACCGCAAGAGCCTGTCCGAAATGGCCATCCAGGATTCCGCTGCTTTCGCAGCAATCGTTGAGAAGGCTAAGGCCGCTCTGAACTAATTTGCATAAAAGGCTCTGCTTCCAAAGCAGGGCCTTTTTCTTACGGGAGGTGTTTATCCATGAAACTTCATATCACCGCCACCCGAGCCGCCCGGCTGTCGACTATTTTGCGGGAGGATATGGGAATCTCCTCGGGGCTGATGAATCGGCTGAAATGGCAGCAGCTGCTTTTCGTCAACGGCGTTTCCCGTCACACCGATTACATGGTGCAGCCCGGGGATGTGGTCACCATCCCCCTTGCAGAGCCCGCCCCGGAGTATCCGGCCCAGCAGGGGGATTTAGCGGTTATTTATGAAGACGATCATTTTTTGGCAGTGGATAAGCCCAGCGGTATGCTCATCCACCCCTCCCACAGCCAGTTTACCGATACCCTGGCAAATTTCGTGCTGGGTTATTACCAAAAAACCGGACAAAGCTCCGCTTTCCACCCCATCACCCGCTTAGACCGGGACACCTACGGCATTGTGCTGCTGGCAAAGCACGCCCATGCCCACGCCCTGATGCAAGCCGCTCCCCTTTCCAAAACCTACCCCGCCCTAACTTTTGGCGGCCCGGCGTTGGACAGCGGAAGCATCGACGCTCCCATCGCCCGATGCGACCTGCCCAGCCTGCTGCGGAAAATTGACCCGGCGGGAAAACCGTCGGTCACCGAATACTCCGTTCTTTACCGGGGCGAAACCCTGTGCAAGCTGGCCTTAAAGCCCATCACCGGCAGAACCCACCAGCTGCGCCTGCACTGCGCCCACAGCGGTTTTCCCATTCTCGGCGACCCTCAATACGGCTCAGAGCAATCCCGGGCCCTTTCCCTCTCCCTCGGCTTTGCCACCCAGCAGCTTTGCGCCCGGGAGCTAACCTTTGTCCACCCCATTTTGGGAAAGGAACTCACCTTAAAATCCCACATGGACACCCCAAACCCCTATTGACAAATATGGCAATAGGGGTTATACTGGCACTAAACAAATGAGCGTATGCTCATATGTCGATTTAAGGAGTGGCTTGAACAGTGGAACATACATACCTCTTGAACAATCTGGATTGCGCCAACTGCGCCGCGAAAATTGAAGCAAAATTCAACGCCCACCCTCAGGTGGAAAAGGCGGTGATTGTTTTCCCCACCCGCCAGCTGCGGCTAACCGCTGAAGATCCCGATGGGCTCATTGCCCAGCTGCAGGAAATCGGCAGAACCATAGAGCCGGATTTTACCATTTCCACAGAAGATGCTGCTCACAGCCACTGTCACGAGCATACGGAGTGCTCCTGCGACCATGACCATCATGACCATCATCACCACGAACACGAAGCCAAGGACAACACCCTCACTACCCTTTTCATCGGCGCAGGGCTGTTTGTTTTAGGCTTGGCGGCATCGTTGCTGCAGCTTTCCCTTCTCGCCGCTGTCTTGTTTGTAGGCGGCTACCTGGTGCTGGGATTCCCCGTACTCCGGGACGCGGGAAAGCATCTGCTGAAGGGCCATGTGTTGGACGAAAACTTCCTTATGAGTCTTGCCACCCTGGGCGCCATTGTCATTGGCGAATTTCCCGAGGCGGTAGGGGTGATGCTGTTTTACCGGGTGGGCCAGTGGTTTGAGCATTTGGCCGTCAGCCGCAGCCGCAGCCAAATCATGGAGGCGGTGGATTTACGGCCGGAGGTGGTCACTTTGGTTTCCGGAGAGGTGATCCCTGCCCGGCAGGCAAACATAGGAGATTTGCTGCAAATCCGCCCCGGTGACCGGATCCCTCTGGACGGCGTGGTCACCAGCGGCAGCAGCCGCATTGACACCTCCCCCATCACCGGAGAGCCTGTACCCATTTTCGTGGAAGCCGGCAGTGAAGTCATCTCCGGCTGCGTCAACCAGGAGGGGCTTTTGACGGTGCGGGTGGAAAAGCCGCTGTCTGAGTCTATGGTTACCAGAATCTTAAACAGCGTGGAATCCGCCGCTGCCAGCAAGCCGAAAATCGACCGGTTTATCACCCGCTTTGCCAAGGTTTTCACCCCTGTTGTGATTCTTCTTGCCTTAGGCGTTGCCATTATCCCCAGCCTGTTCACCGGAAATTGGGAGTACTGGATTTACACCGCTTTGAGCTTTCTGGTGATGAGCTGCCCCTGCGCTTTGGTTTTGAGCATTCCTTTGGCCTTTTACTCCGGCATTGGCGCAGGCAGCAAGGAGGGCATTTTGTTCAAGGGCGGCCTTTCCATCGAATCCATGGCAAACATTCAGGCGGTGGTTCTTGACAAAACCGGAACCCTCACCCAAGGCAATTTTACCGTGCAGGAGGGCGACAACCGGGTCTTAGCTCTTTGCGCCAGCTGTGAGCAGTATTCCACCCATCCCATTGCCAAAAGCATTCTTGCCGCCGCAAAAGACCGGGGCTTGCCCCTTGAACCGGTAACAGATGTGGAGGAAATCTCCGGCCACGGCATTGTGGCAAAGCTTGAAAACTCTACCTTTCTGTGCGGCAACGAAAAGCTGCTGACCCGATTCGGCATTTGCGCTGCCGATTTGCCGGAAACGAAAGACGGCACCCGGGTGTATCTTGCCCAGGACGGAAATATTTTGGGAAGTCTTTTGATTTCCGACACCATAAAGCCCGACGCCCGGGCCGCTGTTTCCCGGCTGAAAGAGCAAAACATCAGCGTTGCCATGTTCACCGGCGACGCAGAATCCTCTGCCAACGCCGTTGCCCGGCAGCTGGGAATTGACCGCGTCCACGCCAAGCTTCTTCCTGAAGATAAGCTGCGCCAGCTGCAGCAGCTGCGACAGCAGGCAGGCTGCGCCATGTTTGTTGGCGACGGCATCAACGACGCCCCGGTTTTGGCCGGCGCGGATGTGGGCGCTGCCATGGGAACCGGCGCCGACGCCGCCATCGAAGCGGCGGATGTAGTATACTTAACATCCGAAGTCAGCGCCATCCCCCGGTCTTTAGCCATTGCCAAAAAGACCCAAGCCATTGCCCGGCAGAATGTGATTTTCTCCCTTGGGGTAAAGGCGCTGGTCATGATTCTCGGTCTTTTGGGCTACGCCTCCATGTGGGCGGCGGTGTTTGCCGATTCCGGCGTTGCCATGCTGTGCGTGCTGAATTCCCTGCAGATTTTGTACCGGAAAAAGGAATTGTAAAATAATCGTAAATATTCCCCAATTTCGATGAAATTCCCTTGAGAAAACGGTTGGCGGTGGTATAATGAAGGCAAATCCATGCAGAGCGAGGCGTTTTCATGAAACAAATGCTGTTTGTCATGAACCCCTATGCCGGAACCCGGCGGGCGAACCGATACTTACCTGACATCATCACCATTTTCAATAAAGCAGGCTATAAGGTCCACATTTTTATGACCCAAGGGCCGGGAGATTGCCGAAAAATCGTGGAAGAGAATGCCGCAGGCATGGATTTGGTGGTCTGCGCCGGCGGCGACGGCACATTGAACGAAGCCATTAACGGCCTGATGCATCAGCAGCTCGACATTTCCATTGGCTATATCCCCTGCGGCTCTACCAACGATTTTGCCAGCGCCCTGAAGCTTCCCACCAATGTACTGGAGGCTGCCCGGTGCATCGTTGGCGGCAAGCCCAAGCGCTACGATATTGGTCTGTTCCATAACCGTTATTTTTCCTATGTAGCCTCCTTTGGCGCTTTTACCCGGGCATCCTACGCCACACCCCAGAACATTAAAAACGCCTTAGGTCACACCGCCTACATCCTCAGCGGAATTCAGGAGCTTTCCCAGCTGCGCACAGAGCACATCCGCATAGAAACGGATAATCAGGTGATTGAGGGCGATTATCTGTTCGGCGCAATCAGCAACTCCATTTCCCTTGGCGGCATTATTACCTTAGACCCCAAGCAGGTGGATATGACCGACGGCAAATTTGAGCTGCTGCTGGTGCGGGCGCCTAAGGATTTGTCCGAGCTGAGCCAGTGCATCGTGGCGCTGCAAAAGCAGAACTACCACGATTGCGCCATGCTCACCTTTATCAGCACGCCCCAGCTGCGCGTCACCGCCCCGGCGGATATGTGCTGGAGCTTAGACGGCGAGCAGGAAAACGGCCGCCGGGAAATCCTCGTTTCCAACCAACATCTTGCCATCAGCCTGATTCAAAAGGAGAAAGTATGATTAACACCACCCTTTGCTACATCACCCGGGGCGACGAGGTTTTGATGCTCCACCGGGTTAAAAAGAAAAACGACCTAAACCAGGATAAGTGGATCGGCATCGGCGGCAAATTTGAGGGCGAGGAAAGCCCCGACGAGTGTCTCCTCCGGGAAGCCCGGGAGGAAACCGGTCTGACCTTGACCTCCTGGAAATGCCGGGGCGTGGTCACTTTCCTTACAGAAGGTCAGTGGGAAGGAGAATTTATGTACCTTTTCACTGCCGACGGCTTTGAAGGTCAGCTGAAAGATTGCGACGAAGGAGATTTGCAGTGGGTGAAGCGGGATTTCATCCAAACCCTTCCCCAATGGGAGGGCGACAAGATTTTTCTTGACCTGCTGTGGCAGGACGCCCCCTTTTTCCTGCTGAAGCTACGCTACCGGGGTGACCGGCTGATTGAGGCCGTGCTCAACGGCGAAAAAATCCGATAAAAATTGCCCGATGGGTTTACCATCGGGCAGTTATTTTATTTTGCCAAGGGCTGAATTTTCTTCTTGTAAATTCTTAAGAAAAATAGCAGCGTTACAATTAAGCTGACCACCTCTGCAATGGGGAATGCCCACCACACAGCGGTTACTTCCCCGGAAAGGCTCAAAAGATAGGCCGCCGGCAGCAGCGCCAGCATTTGCCTGCACAGGGAAGTGATGGTAGAATACAGGCCATTTCCCAGAGCCTGGAAACTGGCACCCAAAGCGATTCCAATGGCCGCCAGAGGGAAATGAATGCTGATAATCCGCAGAGCGCTGCGGCCAATACGCAAAAATTCTTCCGAGGGATTGAAGATGCTTAAAAGAAGCTCAGGAGCCAGCTGGAAGGTCAGCAATCCCACCAGCATAATGCCAGACGCTACAATGCACGAGCGCTTCAGCGTGCCGGTAATCCGCTTGGGATTTCCTGCGCCGTAGTTATAGGCAACGATGGAAATGGTTGCGTTGTTGATGCCAAACAGGGGCATGAAGAAAAAGCTTTGCAGCTTGAAGTAAATGCCGAACACGCCGGTGGCGGTTTCGCTGAAGCCCTGCAGAATCTGGTTCATGCAGAAATTCATCACCGAGCCGATGCCCACCATGATAATCGACGGAATTCCCACCACCAAAATCGGGCCAATGGCATTTCTCCGGGGTTTGATATAAGAGATTGCCAACTGCACATCGGGATTTCGCTTGATATTGAAAATCACCGCCAAGACAGCTGCCAGCCACTGTCCGATTACCGTAGCCACCGCTGCGCCGGCAATGCCCATGGCCGGAATCCCCAGCCACTCCACACCGAAGATAAACACCGGGTCGAGGATAATGTTGGCAATTGCGCCCACACCCTGGGTAATCATAGTGTAAATGGTTCTGCCGGAGGCCTGAAGCAGACGCTCTGCCAGAATTTCCACAAAAATGCCTGCGGAAAACATACAGCAGATGGCGATGTAAGCCGTTCCGCCCTCCACCGTTTCCGCCACATCCGATTGCATGGCGTAGTAGGGTCTTGATCCGAAAATACCAAACAGGATAAAGGCCACCGTTACAATCGCCACCAGGAAAATGCCGTTTCCTGCCGCACGGTTGGCGGTTTCCCGGTTGTTCTGACCCAAGGATTTACTCAGCAGCGCATTGACGCCCACGCCGATACCGGTGGCAAAGCCGATTTGGATATTCTGCACCGGAAAGGCAAGGGAAAGAGCTGTAACCGCGCTTTCGGAAATCCGGGACACATAGATACTGTCCACTACATTGTAAAGGGCCTGCACCAGCATGGAAATAATCATGGGCAGGGCCATATTGACAAGCAGCCGGGTAATGGGCATGGTTCCCATTTTATTCGGCTGCAGCTTTTGATTCTCTTGACGCATAAGCTATCCTTTCAACATATTTCACGGTTTTCTATTATACCCATACATACCCTATTATGCAAGCGTTAATATCCCAAAAAATCCTCACGCAAAGCGTGAGGATTTTTGCTTATTTACCGATAAGGCCCAGGGTTCCGGTCATGCCGTCACGCCACTGGGAATCTCCATTGTCCTGGAAAATGCCTGCGGTGGGAATGGCTGCGGTAACCGCCACCTCAGAAAGGATCACCCGACGGGCGCACATATAATGCTCTGCGTAATAAGTGCTGTTTAAGTCGGAGATGACCACGCCGGTACTGCTGCCGGAATGAATCATCTGTCCGTTTCCGATGTACATACCCACATGGGAAGCAAAACCGTTCCCGCCGGTGTTGGAGAAGAACACCAGGTCGCCGCACTGCAGATCATTTTTCTGGATGATCACGCCGTCCTGCAGCTGCAAAATAGCGGAGCGATTCATGGTGACGCCCACCAGATTCATCACATACTGAACATAACCGGAGCAGTCAAAGCCCTTGGAAGTGGTTCCGCCCCAAACATAGCGGACACCCAGATAATCATCTGCCACATCCCGAAGCTGGATTTTCAGAGCCATTGCCGTCTGGGGTGTGTAAGAGGGCAGATACTTGGTGGATTGATGCTCGGGAACACATTTTACAACATATTCGCCTTTTTCGTTAACCGCTACCTGATCCTTGGGAATGTAGCCCTTCATATCATAGCAGTTGATCTGATAAAATTTCCCGGTGCTTTTCAGCACGGAAACGCAGGTGCCTTCCTCCAGGCAGCCAATCACCGTTGCAGTGAAATACTGGCTGCGGTAAACCAAACTGACCAACCGGCCATTGTTGGTGGCATTGGGGGCAACCAGAGGAATCTCCGGAATGTTGGGAACCAAAGAAGCAGAAACCGGAGATTTAATTGTCAGGGCGCTGACGGAGGTGCACAATACCACAGCGCACAGAAGCGCCGATAGCACACACCGTCTGATCCGCTTGAATTTTCGCATAACGAAACAATCCTTCCCGGTTGCAACTTGGTATCAAAAAGTTACAATCCGGTTACAGATTATAGCACAGCAGTTACATCTTGTCAATAGTCTAACCCCCAAAAAACGGCAAAAAACCTGGGAATATCCCATATTTTGTGGTGCGTTTTCTATTTTTTCTCTAAATCTCCCAAATTAAAAGGGTAACAAACTGTTTCTGCCCCTCCCTTTTCAACATCCGGGAAATCCGGTATTTGTTCCTTTCTTTTGGAATACCTTAAGTTAGAATTGGGGACAATCTACCTGCAGCAGCTGCCGGTCTGTTACAAAGCTTCCGGGCCCCGGGCGAAAGGCAGACAGCACTTGAATGGGTACATCGTAGAGTTTCCCCATCTCCACACTTCGGTCGTGGAGCACCTGAGCGCCTTCCCTTGCCATGATAAGCATCCGGTCGTAGCCCAAAACGGGCAGTTTTACGGCGTCCGGGTATTTTCGGGGGTCTTTGTCATACACGCCGTCCACATCGGTATAGATGCGGCAGAGCCTTGCCCCTAAAAATGCCGCCAACGCAACGGCTGTGGTATCCGAGCCGCCTCTGCCCAGTGTGGTAATATTCCCCTCCGGGCTGATTCCCTGAAAGCCTGCTACTACAACCACCTTTCCTTTGTCCAATTCCCGCTGCACACGGTCGTTGTTCAGGCCCTGAATCCGGGCGTTTCCGTGGATGCTGTCCGTCAGAATCCCCGCCTGATAGCCGGTCAGGCTGATTGCCGGGTGTCCCAAATCCTCGATTGCCATTGCCATCCATGTCGCTGACATTTGCTCCGCCGCGGCAAGGTAGGCATCCATCTCCCGCAAGGACGGTTCCCGGCAGACTTTTTTCGCCCTTTCCAGCATATCATCTGTGCTGCTGCCCATGGCTGACACCACAGTAACCACCTGCCAGCCTTCCTTTGCCAACGCTATGGATTTTTTGGCTGCGGCGCGGATTTTTTCCGCATCCGCCAGGGATGTTCCTCCGAATTTTTGCACGATCCGCATAGCCGTCACCTCCGCATCATTCTACGCCATGCCATGACAAAATGTGCAAAAAAACGCCCTGCCGAAGCAGAGCGTTTCTCAATTATTTTTTAAGCTGCCAGCACTTCCGCCTTAATCACGCCGGGGATCATGCCCAGCTGATGGAGCATTTCCTCTATGGAAACCTCTACCTCGGTGGTTTCTGCGGAAATAGTAACCAAGGCGCAGCCGTTGGTGGGGATGATGGAATTGATGGTCAGAATGTTGGCTTTTTCCTGGGCAAAGGCGGTAAGCAGATTGGACAGCACGCCCGGCTCATCGTGGAGCAGAAACTGGAAAGTGATGATTCTGCCCTTCATCATGTTCTGGAAAGGAATCACGGAATCCCGGTACTTGTAAAAAGCGCTGCGGCTGATGCCCATCATCTTGGTGGCATCATTGACGGTGCTGGCTTCTCCCGTGGACAGCAAACGCTTTGCTTCCGCTACCTTAACAAAAATCTCCGGCAAGGCAGACACCTCAACGATGTAATACTTCGGCTTCTGATACATAGCTTCCTCCCCAAATGAAGTTTTTCTGATTTGTGTATGTATTGTAACACATTTTTATAAAAATGCAAGCCCCATAAATACATTTGTCCGCGAAAGGAAGTAAACCATGTCATCGTCTACCCTTCGAAAGCTGCTGGCGCTGCCCATTGTGCTGATTCTTTTCTGGATCGGCGGAAAGTACTTTTTACCCATTTTTGCCCCATTTTTGCTGGCGGCGCTTTTGGCTCTGGCAGCAGAGCCCATTGTCTCTTTTCTGGAAAAACGCAGCCATTTAAGGCGTGGCGTTGCCGCCGCCATAGGCGTAACCATCACGCTGGTGATTTTGCTGCTTGTCATCATGGTGCTGGTGGCGCTGCTGATTCGTCAGCTGGGAAATCTTTCTGCCATTGTGCCGGATTTGGAGGGCACTGCCCAGCAGGGTCTGGGGGCGTTGGAGCAATGGCTGCTGAACTTGGCTGAGCAAACGCCCCAGGCTGTTCGCCCTCTGGTCACCCAGAGCGTGACCGGAATTTTTTCCGACGGCTCTGCCCTCATAAACCAGCTCACCGGAAAGCTTTTAGGTCTTGCCTCCTCCATTCTTGGCCAGCTGCCTGACAGCGTGCTGGGCATCGGCACATGGCTGCTTGCCTGCTATATGCTTTCCGGCAAGCTGCCCCGGATTTCCCAGTGGCTGCAAAGCCGCCTGCCGGAAAGTTTTCATCAAAAGTATATCCCCATGCTCAAACAGGCAAAACGCACGGTTTCCGGCTGGTTCCTGGCTCAGGCAAAGCTGATGGGCGTCACCTTTTGCGTGCTGTGCGCAGGATTTCTTGCGCTGCAGATTACCTACGCTCCCGTGTGGGCGGCGGTCATCAGTTTGGTGGACGCGCTGCCGGTGCTGGGTACCGGCATGGTGCTTGTGCCCTGGACGCTGGTTTGCTTTTTGCAGGGAGAAACGGTACGGGCAGTGGGACTTCTGGGAATCTGGGCAGCAGCCAGTCTTGTGCGGTCTGTATTGGAGCCGAGAGTGGTGGGAAAGCAGCTGGGACTTGACCCCTTGGTTACCCTGATTGCCATATACGCAGGCTACCGGCTTTGGGGTTTTTTGGGCATGATTCTCGCCCCATTGATTGCCGTAACCCTTGCCGGGTTCTTCTCCATGGAAAATACTGGTAAGGAAGAGAAAAAACCCTTGTAAAATCGGCCTTTTTTCAAAACTTTCTATTGTGCAACCGTCTACTTTTTGCTATAATATTTAGAAAAAAGATATAATGGATGTGTATTGCTTTGAAATATGGAGTTTGGAATGTGGGCACTCTGCAGGCCACCGCGGTGAACAATCTCGTCAGCGTAGGCTACGCCCCTCTGACGGCCATGATTCTCGCCGCCAGAGGTCTTGCTTCCTCCGCCGACGCTGACCGCTACTTATGCTGCGACAGCGCTCTTTGCGACCCCTTTTTGATGACGGATATGGCCCCGGCTGTCAGCCGGGTGCGCGCCGCCATATCCCGGGGTGAGAAAATTGCCGTATTCGGCGATTACGATGTGGACGGCATCACCGCCACCTGCCTGCTGACGGATTTTCTCCGCAAGCAGGGCGCCCAGTGCATCAGCTATATCCCTGCCCGGCTGGAAGAAGGCTATGGCTTAAATCCCATCGCGCTGCACCAGCTTCAGCGGGAGGGTGTGAAGCTGATTATCACCGTAGACTGCGGCATCACCGCCGTGGAAGAGGCCGAGCTGTGCAAACAGCTGGGCATGGATTTGGTCATCACCGACCACCACGAATGCAAGGACATTCTCCCCGACGCCGTCGCTGTGGTAGACCCTCACCGCCCGGATTGCCATTATCCTCACCGCACCCTTTCCGGCGTGGGCATCGCTTTTAAGCTGGCCGGTGCCCTGTGCGGCTCTCAGAAGGAGGTTCTGCGCCATTATGCCGACATGGTTTGTCTGGGCACAGTGGCCGATGTCATGCCCCTGCAGGGAGAAAACCGGGTGTTTGTCCGGCGGGGTCTGGAATCCAT
>JAFTMB010000032.1 GCA_017452605.1 Oscillospiraceae bacterium | reverse complement strand
TTTCCATGTCCATGAAGTAGTACAGGCTGCCGTCGGCATAGGAATACTCCATCTTCTTTCTCTCAATGAAAGCGGTGGGGTACTTGTCGCTGGGGTTGAAGGTGGTTTCCGTGACGCCGCCGGTGATGACGTTTCTCATCTTCACACGAACGAAAGCAGCGCCCTTGCCGGGCTTAACATGCTGGAATTCGATGACCTGCATTACCTTACCGTCCATTTCAAAAGTAATGCCGTTTCTAATATCGCCTGCAGAAATCATTTCAATATCCTCCTAAATTATCCCTTTTGCGGGATGAAATGTGTACATAGTTTTAGCTAATACAGTATATCGCAAAATGTTGGTTATTTCAAGGGGAAAAGTAACTTTTTTTGGGAATTTCTCATTTTCTTTCCGATTATTTGTTATTTGGGGCATATCTTCTGCCCCGTGCAAGCCAAATAAAGGGCATTTCCGCCACATGGCGCAGCTTCAGCCACACATTGTGGTTGTCAATCGCCGTCACGAGGATGGACTGCACGCCGGCGCAATTCGCGCCAAGGGTGTCGGTAAAAATCTGGTCGCCCACCAGGGCGCAATCCGCGGGTTTCACGGAAAACCTGGAAAGACACTCCCGAATTCCCTTGGAAAAGGGTTTTTTCGCATGGGTCACACAGGGAATATCATATTGTTTGCAAAACACCTTTACCCTATCCCGCTTGCTGTTGGAAACCACGCACAGCAAAATATCAGACGAGTGCATTCTCCTCAGCCACTGCTCCATTTCCTGGGTGGGCGTGTTGGTGGTGTAGGGAACGATGGTATTATCAAAATCCAGCATGAGCAGTTTGACACCCCGCCGGCGCAGAAGCTCGGGGGTCAAGTCCGTTAGCGCCGGAACGATCAGCTTGGGCAAAAGGGAAAATGACATATTTACAGCCGCCCTTTCATAAGGTATGGATAGATTATACCACGAATGGGGGCGTTTGTCCATGTCTATCCCGGTGTTTCTTGCCATGACGGCTTGGGAAATGGCGAAAGCAAATCCTCTGCCCTCTCCCTGCGGCTGGATGGCCTGCCATTACCTTCCCGGAGGTGGCCTGACGAATTTCCCCCAGGCGCTTCCACCCGGCAGTGTAATTCTCGTAGACGACAGCGTTCTCCCCCACAAGCAAAGCATTGCCCAAATCCTGTCTGAATTGACCTGTTGCATCCACCGCTTTTCTCCGCGTGCAATTGTTTTGGATTTTCAAAAAAGCGATCTGCCGGAAAACAGAGAGCTGGCAAAAGAGACGCAATCGCTTCCCTGCCCGGTGGTAGTGTCAGAAAAATACGGAAAAGACGTAAACTGCCCTATCCTTTTGCCGCCAATTCCTCCCCACTGCCCGCCTAAGGATTACCTAAACCCCTACGCCGGCAGGGAAATCTGGCTGGAAATCGCTCTGGAGAGCCAGACCCTGACCCTTACAAAAGACGGCTGCCGGGAAGAATCCTGCAGAAAGCACGACACGCCCCTCCCCTTTTATGATGCGCAGCTTTTTACCCATTATGGAATAGCCTGCGACGATGACGCCGCCGTTTTCATCCTCCGGCGGGAATGGTCTGACCTGCAAAAACTTTTGGAGGAAGCGAAACCATACGGTGTCAACGCAGCCCTTGGGCTGTATCAGGAATTTATGGACATAAAAAATCCGCCCCGGTAATACCGAGGCGGATTTTAAGCGCATATCAAGAGGGGAAATTAATAGAACTTTCTCTTGTTCTTACGGGCAGCTTCAGACTTCTGCTTACGCTTCAGGCTGGGGCTGACATAGTGCTCGCGCTTCTTAACTTCAGCAATAACGCCTTCCTTGGCGCAGCTCCGCTTAAAACGGCGCAGGGCGCTCTCCAAAGACTCGTTTTCCTTAACGCGAATTTCAGACATGGTTTTCCCTCCCTCCGATGGCATCCGGTTATTTCCAGGATGCTTTCAGGGCCATTACTGGCTTGGTACATTATACCCATTGTTCTTGCAAATGTCAAGCAAGATTTCGACGATTTCATAAAAAATCATCAACAGAAAACAAAATTTTTTCCTTGTTGACAGGAAATGGTATCTGGGGTAAAATTTTTTCAGAAGCAAAAAAACCGTTGCGCATCTTCACTAACACAAAAAGGAGTGTCACAATGAAAACAACATCTAAGATTTCCCTTTTCCTGGTTATCGCTCTGATTCTCTCTGTTTTTGCAGCCTGTTCTTCTCCCGACAAGAAGCTGGAAGGCACTTATGCCGGAAGCTACACCTATGACGAAAACGAATTCTATGTTGAAATCACTTTAAAAGATGATGGCACCTACACCAGAGTATATGAGAAAAACGGCGCGCCTCATAAATCTGAGGACGGCGACTACGAGCTCATAGACGGAAAGGTTCGCCTTTATGTGGCAGACGACCACAGCGTTTGGAATATCTACGATTTTGTAGACGGTCACCTGGAAAACGAAGGCCGGGTATTCGCAAAGAAATAATGCCCCTAAGAAACACCGCCCTGCAGTTTGCAGGGCGGTTTCATAATGCTTATTTTACAATCAAGTTGACCAGCTTGTTCTTGACGACAATGGTTTTCACGATGCTGCCGCCCTGCTTTTCTAAGAATGCGGAAATCTTCTGATCAGCCAGCGCATTGGCTACCACTGCCTCACTGTCAAGGTCGGCATCCATCACCACAGTGCCACGCATTTTGCCGTTGACCTGCACAGCAATGGTCACTTCGCTGTCCTTGCACTTTTCCTCGCTGTAGGTAGGCCAGCTTTCGTATGCAATGGTATTGTCGTGACCCATAATCTGCCAGATTTCCTCACCCACATGAGGTGTAATGCAGGAAATCATCTTGATAAAGCCCTCGGCATACTCTCTGGGGCAGCTGCCGTTCTTGTAGACCTCATTGACAAACACCATCATCTGAGCGATCGCAGTGTTGAAACCGAGATTTTCAAAGTCGGAGCTGACTTTCTTCACCGTCTGGTGGTAGACCTTGGTCAGCTTTCCGTCGTCGGTATCGGTCAGGTTTGCAGTTTCCGTAAAGAAGTTCCAGACGCGGTTGATAAACTTCTTGGCGCCTGCCACAGCGGTGGTGCTCCAGGGCTTGGAAACCTCCAGCGGGCCCATGAACATCTCGTAAAGGCGCAGCGTATCAGCGCCGTATTCATTGACAACATCGCTGGGATTGACCACGAATTCCGGGAAGCGCTTGCCCATCTTGATGCCGTTTTCGCCCAAAATCATACCCTGGTGAACCAGCTTTTTGAAGGGTTCTTTTACCGGGGACAAGCCGTTGTCATAGAGGAACCGGTTCCAGATTCTGGAATAGATCAGGTGACCCACCGCATGCTCAGGGCCGCCAACATAAAGGTCAACCGGCATCCAGTGTTTCAAAAGCTCCGGATCGCAGAAAGCCTTGTCGTTGTTGGGGTCGATGTATCGCATGTAGTACCAGGAAGAACCTGCGCTGCCGGGCATGGTAGAGGTTTCCCGAATGCCCTTGATGCCGTTATTGTCGTAGTGCTTCCACTCCTCGGCGTTTTCCAGCGGAGCTTTGCCGCCACGGCCCTTGTAGTCTTCCAGAACAGGAAGCACCAGAGGCAGCTCTTCATCCGGCAGGAAAACGGTTTCGCCGTCTTCTGTGTACACGCAGGGAACAGGCTCGCCCCAGTAGCGCTGACGGGCAAAAATCCACTCTCTGAAGTGGTAGTTGACCTTTCTTCTGGCAACGCCCTGATTCTCCAGCTTCTGAGTGATGGCCTCCTTGGCCTCCTCCACAGTCATGCCGGTAAACTCCTCGGAATTCATCAGCTTGCAACCCTTGCCCAGATAGCTCTGTTTTTCAAAGGCGCACTGGGAAACATCGCCGCCGTCGATGACCTGAATCATAGGAATGTCATGTACCTGGGCATATTCAAAGTCACGCTGATCGTGGCTGGGAACTGCCATAACAGCGCCGGTGCCGTAGCTTGCCAACACGAAGTCGCCGATGAACACGGGCACTTCCTTGCCGTTAACCGGGTTAATGGCATATACGCCCTTCAAGGGGCAGCCGGACTTGGTCTTGTTCAGCTCAGTGCGGTCCATGTCGCTCTTCTTGATGGATTCTTCAATGTAAGCCCGGACCTCGTCCACATTTTCCACCCGGTCCATCAGGCTCTCCACAATCTTGCCGTCGGGAGCCAGCACCATAAAGGTGATGCCGTAAATGGTTTCAATGCAGGTGGTGTAAATAGAGAATTCACCGCCGCCAACCAGCTTGAAGTCCACTTCCACACCGGTGGATTTGCCGATCCAGTTGCGCTGGATTTCCTTGGTGGATTCGGGCCAGTCGATCTCGTTGAGGCCCTCCAGCAGCTTTTCCGCAAAAGCAGGCTGGTCGATGACCCACTGCATCATATTCTTCTTTACAACGGGGTAGCCGCCGCGCTCAGATTTGCCGTCGATGACCTCGTCATTACTCAAAACCGTGCCCAGCTCCTCGCACCAGTTGACGGGCATATTGATCCGCTTGGCGTAGCCTGCTTTGTACAGCTTCTTGAAGATCCACTGGGTCCACTTATAAAACTCCGGGTCGGAGGTGGCAATCACCTTGGACCAGTCGTAGTCAAAGCCCAGCTCCTTCAGCTGCGCAGAGAAGGTTTTGATATTTTCCTGGGTAAAGCCGTTAGGATGGTTGCCGGTGCTGACAGCATACTGCTCAGCAGGCAGGCCAAAGGAGTCGTAACCCATGGGGTGAAGCACATTGTAGCCCTGCATCCGCTTCATGCGGGACATTATATCCGTAGCGGTATAGCCCTCGGGGTGACCTGCATGAAGACCCACGCCGGAGGGATACGGGAACATATCCAGCACATAGTACTTGGGCTTGGAAAAATCCCACACATCGGTGTGGAAAGTGTTATTCTCCTGCCAGTATTTTTGCCATTTGGCCTCTATTTCCTTGTGTTCGTAATTCATAGGAAACACCTCTTTTTACATGGTTTCGTCAATGATAATATCCTTAAGGTCCACATTTTCCGCATCTGCCCACAGCCGTTCCAAATCGTAGAACTGCCGGGCATCCTCGGTAAATACATGAACAACAATGGAGCCAAAATCCAGCAGTTCCCAGGAATTTCCCCGGTGTCCCTGCCGACCCAGCATGGGCTCGCCCAGCTCTTCCAGGGTGTGCTCTGCGTAATCGCAAAGGGTTTTGACATGGGTGCTGGAGGTGCCGGTGCAAATCAGGAAATAATCTGCCAGGCTGGAAACATCACTGATTCGCAGCAGACGGATATTCAAGCCTTTCTTGGCGTCCAGCGCCTTGGTTACTTCATAAGCCACTTCTTTTGCACTTAACATGGGCAATGTCCTTTCTCGGTATCATGTTTATCAAGCCAGGCAACGGCCTCGAGGGATTGGGGGGAAATGGTTCTCCCCTGCTCCTTAAGAAGCTCTAAGGTCATGGTAAGACCGCAGCGCAGAGCCTGGTCCAAATCGGTAACAGCCAGCTGCCGCAGGCGCTCCACGCCGGGGAAATCCCGGTTGGGCTCCATATAGTCGGCAACATAAATAATCTTTTCAAGCACAGACATATCCGCTTTTCCGGTGGTGTGGTAGCGAATGGCC
>JAFTMB010000031.1 GCA_017452605.1 Oscillospiraceae bacterium | reverse complement strand
TTGTCTAATTTTTGCATGGGGCAGTCGCGGCGATTCCAGCCGTTAAAATCGCCGGTAAAATACATTTCGCTGGCCCCGGGCGCCCATTCCCGGTACACCCAACCGTCAGGCGTTTTGTGAATGCCGAAATACAGGTGGGCGTTGGCTAAATCCGAAAGGGTCTGCCCCTTGCCAAGAAGTGCTTTTTTCGTACGTTTATAGTTATCCATCCGCAGCTGCAGGTCTTTTTCATAGGGCGCCAAGCTGGGGTCAATCTCTAAAATTTTCAGTTTCATAAATTGTCCTCCCGTAAAGAAAGTCCGTCATGATTATTGTACCATGTTTTTGAAAGATTGCAAGGGTGGCGAAAAATGAATGATGATAATTTATATCGGCTATTGTAAAATCATCCATTTCTGATATAATTATGACATACTTCGACAAAAAGGGGTATCGTTATGACGGATATTTATAGCGCTCTTTCTGACTTTATGAACGCCACCGCCTGGCCCATGACACCTCCCCCGGCTTACGGCGCCTTTCACTTGACATTTACCTTTGTGGGCTTTGCCGCATGCCTGCTGATTGCCTATTTGCTCAGAAACATCGGCGAAAAGGGCAACCGCATTTTCCTGTTTTCCTGCGGCATTTTCCTATTGCTGACGGAAATCTACAAGCAGCTGTTTTACTATTTTTACATTGGAAACGGCAGCTATCAGTGGTGGATATTCCCCTTCCAGATGTGCAGCGTACCCATGTACCTTTGCATCATCGCTCCCCTGCTGAAAAAGGGCTTGGTTCAGAAAACCATGTATAATTTTATGATGCTGTTTAATCTTCTTGGCGGCTTCATGGCATTTATTGAGCCGTCGGGCATCATTCATGAGTACTGGACTCTGACACTGCACGCATTTATTTGGCACATGATGCTGGTTTTAATCGGCGTGTATCTTGCCGCCAGCAACCGGGGCGGCCGCACGATAAAAGATTATAAGGGCGCAGCCATTGCGTTCATCATTCTTTGCGCCATCGCGCTGATGATCAACATTTCCCTGCGGGAAGTGTCCGGCGGATCGGTGAATATGTTCTTTGTTGGCCCAAGCAACTCCAGCTTAATTGTGTTTAAGCAGATTTCTGAAATGTTTGGCTGGTATGTCAGCACGCTGCTGTACATTCCCGTCGTCTGCCTGGGCGCTTACCTCATATTCCTTGCCATTCGCCTTGCCCTTAAAAAGTCAAAAGTTCCTGCCAAAATATAATAAAGAAGGCCCAATGGGCCTTCTTTTTATTTGCTTATTTCGTCCAGCACAAATTGAATCACCTGATTGCGAGGAAGCTCCAAAACAACAGAGAACTCTGCGTTCAAGATTCTTTCCGCGTCTTTCAGGAAGTTTTCATCGCACAGATGGAACTTTCTTCCGTTATCGAGAATCATCTTTTTATGATTATGCAAAGAACAAACCATTTGCAGCAACGCCGCCCTGTCGAAGCCAGAAATCAGTTCCCGATAACGCTGCTTTCGCAGGTTTTCATCATCTGTCCACGCATCTTTATGCACCGCCTCACCGTGAAGCAGCTCCATAAGCTCCTGCTTTGTCAGAATGGGGCGAAGCTTGGAAAGGGCATTTTCATTGTGGCTGGGCACAAGAAACTGAGAGCCGGAGCTGTCCAGCGGTTCTAACACCAGATAAGAAATCTGCTTCCTGTCCACCGTGCGCTGCTCTTCCCGGGTGATTTTACACACGCCATGAATGCCGTACAATACTAAACTTCCTACCGCAAACATCCAACCATTCCCCTTTCTGTGATTTCATGGAAATTATATCACAGAATTTTAAGGATTTCATGTGGTAAAAATCACGAATTTTGCAAATTTAATAAGGCACACCATGTTTATGGCGTGCCTTATTGCTTTTTCATCAGAAAACCAGCTCCACATCATACTCCCTGAGCCAAAACTCTGTTTGCAGCAGGTAGCATATGGTCTGAGGAAGCTTCATCAGCTGGCCGTACCAAGGCCAGGCGTATTCCGTTTCCAGCAGCACCCGGGTCTGCTCTTTATCCACCAAATCGAACAATCTGGCGCCCGGGTCATTCAAAAGAGAATGAAGCTGAGCCGTAACCATTTCCAAATAAGCAGGGTCAAAGGTCTTGGGGTACGGACTCTTTTTCCGCCAGAGAACCTCTTGCGGCAGCAGACCCTCCATGGCATGGCGAAGAAGTCCTTTTTCTTTTCCCTTGTAGTCCTTATACTCCCAAGGGACACCATACAGATACTCCGCGATTCGATAGTCACAGAATGGAACGCGAACCTCAAGCCCGGAATACATGCTCATTCTGTCCTTTCTGTCAAGAAGCGTCTGCATAAACCATTGCTGATTCAGATTCACCATTTCTTTCATTCGCCGCTCCTGCTTGCTGACCCCTGGCAAAATGTCACTATTTCGACAGGTGTCTTCATAGCGCTGATGGATATACGCTTCCGCATTTACTTTCCCTCTCAACGCCTTTGACAGCATACTGCATCGCTGACGGGTATTCTGCGCCCAGGGAAAGCCCTCTTTATCCCGGATTTCCGGGTCGCGGTACCAGGGGTATCCGCCGAATATCTCATCGGCGCACTCCCCGGAAAGGGCAACCTTTACATCCTTTCGAATCCGCTTGCAAAAGGCAAGCAGAGAAATGTCCACACCCGCCATGCCCGGCAAATCCCTGGCGATAACCGCCTCGCCAAGAGAGCTAAACAGTTCCTCCGCACAAAGCAGGCAATCATGCTGGTCTGATTGCAGAGTCTGCTGCATCAGGCGGATGAAATATCCGTCGGAATTCGGCTGAAATTTATTGGGGGTAAAATACTTGTCATTGTGCTCATAGTCAACAGAAAATGTCATCAGCTGACTTCCCTTATTTTTCATCTCCCAGGCGCATACGGCGCTGATGATGCTGGAATCCAGACCGCCGGATAAAAATGTGCCGATGGGAACATCAGATACCATCTGCCGCTTAATCGAATCCGTCACAAGGTAGCGAACCATCTGCGCTGTATCTTCAAAGCTGTCGGTATGTTCCCGGTCAGTTAACTTCCAGTATTGCTTTATGGAAAGCTTATTTCCCAGCCGATAACCACAGAAACCTCCCGGAAGCTCCTGAATCCCCTGAAACACGCCGCATCCCGGCGTTCTCCCCGGGCCAAGAAGCAGGATTTCTGCCGCGCCCTGGGCGTCAAGCCGCGCCTTAAATCCGGGATACGTCAATATGGTTTTTATTTCCGAGGCAAACAAAAAGTTTCCTTCATGCTCTGCATAGAAGAGAGGCTTGACGCCCATGCGGTCTCTTGCGATGAAGAGTTTCTTTTCCTGCTCTTCCCAAACCGCAAAGGCAAAAATCCCGTTAAAGCGGTCCAAGCACCCCTCTTTCCACTGGATAAAGGCGTGGAGCGCTGCTTCCGTGTCAGAATGGCCTGCAAATTCATGCCCCAGTTTCTTAAGCTCCTCCCTGATTTCCTCCGTGTTATACAGTTCTCCGTTATAGCAAATGGTATATGTCTTCTGCCCCGTTTTAACGGTCATGGGTTGCTTTCCCCCTGCCGGGTCGATAACCGCAAGGCGGGTGTGCAGTAATGTACAGTCTTCCGTTTCATAGCATCCTTGGTCATCCGGCCCACGCCGTTTCATAGTGTGAAGCATCTTCTCTATTACAAGGTCACTTAGCTTTTGTCCGACTACTCCTGCAATGGCACACATAAGATTCCCTCCTATCCTGACATTCTATGATACTTCCGCCAAATAATGACCAGGCAAATCCATCACCTTTTCCCCTCCATCTTCATATCCTATTTTAAGCAACAAGAAAGGAGGGCATTTTATGCCAGCTACCGGATACATACAGGCAAGAGCTTACTCCAGCTACGCCCAGATCCCCTTAAAAGACGTTGCCGTTTCCGTCACCGCATCCGACGGAACTGCCATTTCCATGAGTTTGACCGACAGAAACGGCAAAACCCAACCCGTTGCCATTCCCGTTCCGGATTTGAGCGAAAGTCAGACGCCGGATAACAGCCAAATCCCTTTCACCACTGTGACATTATATGCGCGGGTGCGGGGGTATGAGTCAATAAAAGCGGAGAATGTGCAAATTTTTGCCAACACCATTACCATTCAGAATTTAGAAATGATACCCCTCGCTGAATTCCCAACCCAGTGGAACCAAAGTGAAACCTTTGACACACCGCCACAAAACCTTTAGGAGGTGAAGTATGCCAACTGTAATTCCTTTTATCCCTCAACGAATCACCGTCCATTTGGGTTCCCCCAGCTCCAATGCAGAAAATGTGACGGTGTCTTTTTCCGATTATGTGAAAAATGTGGCATCCAGTGAAATCTATCCCACATGGGAAGACAGCGCCCTGCGGGCAAACATTCTGGCTATCACCTCCTTTGCCTTAAACCGGGTATATACGGAATTTTACCGCAGCCGGGGCTATGATTTTGAAATCACAAGCTCCACCGCCTTCGACCAGGCATTTGTCAAAGGAAGAAGCTATTTTGAAAACATCTCCCGGCTTGTGGATGAGCTGTTTAACGACTATTTAAGAAGACCGGGATTTGTAGAACCCCTGGCCGCAAAATTCTGCAACGGCACGACTGTAACCTGCGAAGGCTTAAGCCAATGGGGCAGTCAGAATCTGGCCCGGCAAGGGTATAACTCCACCCAGATCTTAAGAAGCTACTATGGCAATGTGGAAACCGTTGTTAACGCCCCCATTCGGGGCATCACTAACTCCTATCCCGGCACGCCCCTGCGCCGGGGAAGCTCAGGCCCATCCGTAGTTGTCATTCAGGTGGAATTAAACCGCATATCCCAGAATTATCCTGCCATTCCCAAGCTTGCCAGCGTAGACGGCATATTCGGCAGCCGAACGGAAGCCTCCGTCCGAGCATTTCAGGAGATTTTCGACTTGAACCCCGACGGCGTCGTCGGCCCGGCAACCTGGTACGCCTTAGTTCGGCTTTACACCGCTGTTACAAGCTTATCCGAACTGCGCAGCCAGGGTCAGCAGTATTACAACATCAGCTGGGCCTACCCCAACGGCCTGCAGACAGGCGCTACCGGGGATAAAGTAAGGCATTTGCAATATATGCTCAGTGTCCTGTCTGCCTACATTTCCAACATCCCTTCGCTGGAGGTTGACGGTATCTTCGGCTCTGCCACCCGCAGCGCAGTCATTGCAGCCCAGCAGTGGCTGGGTCTTCCCCAAACCGGCGTTGTGGACGAAGCCACATGGGATGAAATATACGATCAATTCGCCGGCATTGAAAACCGCAGCCTGAGAAACGGGGAAACCTTCCCCCAGACCGGCGGCGCAGTGCAGGCCTTTGCCCCCAACAATCAAAGCCGGGGAAGAAACAATTATTCCAAAACCACAACCATCACCCAGTTCCCCGGCAGGGACTTGGCATCAGGCCAGCAAGACCCCATCAAACAGGAGGTGATTCGATGAGGCCAAATGAAACCCTGGTAGGTCAGCCCATCCGCAGCCTGCAGACCATGCTGCGTATCATTGCAGAGTCCGACGCAAACCACCCCAGCGTTGTCCCAGACGGGGTCTACGGCCCGGATACCACCCGGGCTGTGACCTATTTTCAAAGACGTTACGGCCTGCCGGTTACCGGCGTAGCCGACCAAAGTACATGGGAATCCATTGTGTCGGTATACCAGAATGCGGAAGTGGAAATATTGGAAGCAGAGCCTTTGCTGATTGTTCTGGAACCCGGGCAGATAATCCGCAAGGGAGAAGAAAACCCCCATTTATATGTGGTTCAGGCAGTACTTCAGGTACTTTCCGATTTTTACGCCGGCATTACGCCGCCTTCCATGACCGGTGTTCTGGATGTGGCAACCTCAGATTCTATCGCCTCTTTTCAGCAGATGAATCAGCTGCCCATTACCGGGCAATTGGATAAACTTACATGGAAAAACTTAGCGCTCCATTACCCCATCGCGGCAAATGCCAATATGCAACCTTAAAGCCCAATAATTTGTAAATTTTTTATAACTTTCTACATTTTTGTAAGAAAATGCCTTGATTATATCCATTGTGTTTATTATAATATAGTTTAACGTTTTACCCCTTTGCACGGAGGAAGTTTCATGTTCATCAAAGACTTGAAAAAGGATTTATTTACCATCCCGAATCTTCTGAGCTTATTCCGGCTCATTATGATTCCCGTCTATGTGGTAATCTATCTGGGAGCGGACAGTCCGGAAGACTATTATCTGGCAGCCGCCATTTTGGCAGTGTCGTGCATCACAGATATGATTGACGGAAAAATCGCAAGACATTTTAATATGAAGTCTACGGTGGGCCTGATTTTGGATCCTCTTGCAGATAAGCTCACCCAGCTGACTCTGATCATTTGCCTGATCATCCACTACCCCGTGCTCCTGATTTTAATCGCACTGTTTGTCATCAAGGAATCCTTCCAGCTCATCGCCGGTCTTTTCCTTGTAAAAAAGGGTGAAATCCTCAAAGGCGCTTTAATCACCGGCAAAATCTGCACCACCGTTTTGTTTGTCAGCCTGATCTTCCTTGTGATTCTTCCCGCATTCCAGGGAATTGACGAATCCATTGTCAATATCATCACTGCGGTGGATTGTGGCTTTATGCTTCTTGCCTTTGCCGACTATGTCCGGCTCTACTGCACCCACGGCGCTATGATTGAGCCCATTAAGGAAGACAAAACAGAAACCGAAAATAATTAAGCGGCGGTTAAAAACCGCCGCTTTTCCCTTATGCCGAGAAGCGATGTGTCACGGTCGTGCTGTCGGCTTATTCCCGGCGTTTGCCGGGACATCAGCATTTCCCACCGCTTCTTTCCTTACAAGAATACTCTACTATAATTTTCTTGCGAAGAATAAAGAAACTGTGAATGCATAGTAATCATTTTATAAACAATTATCATAGCTTACCAAATAACAATTGCGAAAATAAGGAAATTGGGTATTGACAAATTTCGTTTCCTGTTGTATTATGTTCAGGCTGACGAGAAAAGCGAACTTGGAGAAGTCGCGTAGCTGGCCGAGCGCGCACGATTGGAAATCGTGTATACCCCAAAAGGGTATCGAGGGTTCAAATCCCTCCTTCTCCGCCATAAATAAACCCTCCCAAACGGGAGGGTTTTGTTTATAACCGAATTGGGATTTGAACGATTCAATTGCAAACAAATCCTTCCTTCCCAATAAAAAGGGCCGCACCGAAATCGGTGCGGCTCTATCCATTTACTTCGCAAAGTCAGTCAGCTTGCTGCTTTCCAGTTTATCATATCGGGAAATAAAGGTTGCCAGCTCTGCGGCAATGATCTTTCCACCGCCAACGGAGTTGCTTTCAATGTTCAGCGGCAGCAGAGGATCGTGGAGGGAAAGACGCAGCAGGAACCAGCCGTTGCCGTGGTCTTCGTCCAGATTTACACGAACGCCCTCATAGTTGCTGGGAGCAAGACTCCAGCCGGGCTGGCTGGCTGCATAGGCTGTCAGCTCGTCGATGACCTGCTGACCGTAGGACTTAAAGTCCTCCAGCAGAATGTTCATTCTGAATTCCAGGCTTTCTGCGGGCTCTTCCAGGGTTGCAATGAGGGATTCCAAAGTGTAGCCCTCCTTCTTGCCCCGGGCAAGCTCAATCAGGAGCTTGGTGACAAGGTATGCGCCGTCGTCGAGGAAGTAGTTTTCCTTCAATGCGCCGTGGCCGGAGGTCTCAATGGCCAGCTGGCTGTCCTGACCCATATTGTTCAGGCGAACAGACTCATTGATAACATTGCGGTAACCCCGCTTGAACCGATGATGAACGCCGCCCTTTTCCTCAATAAACTTGGCAAGGCCGGTGGATGTAATGGAGTCGGTGACAATGGTGGTGCCGGGATACTCTCTGAGCAAAATAGCAGCCAGCATTGCGATAATGCGATTGCGGTTGAGCTCGCTGCCGTCAGACAAAACTGCGCCTGCCCGGTCTACGTCGGTATCGAAGATAATACCCAAATCCGCAGAATTTTCCTTAACTGCCTGGGTGATGCTCTCCATAGCCTCGGCATTTTCCGGGTTGGGAATATGGTTGGGGAAGCTGCCGTCGGGGTCTAAGTAACGGCTGCCGGTGGTGTTTGCGCCCAGAGGCTTCAGAACCTTGTCTACATAGAAGCCGCCTGCGCCGTTGCCGGCATCCACCACAACCCGGAAACCCTCCAGGGGCATATTTTCACCGGTGGCCTGGCGAACCTTTTCCACCAAAATGTTGGAATAAGCATCCATAAACTCACTGCTTGACAGGCTGCCTGCTGCCATGCCGGTCTGCTCGTCGGATGCAGCGTAGGCAAGAATCTGCTTAATGTCAGCGCTTTCCAGGCCGCCCTTTTCCGTAAAAAACTTAAAGCCATTGCGGTTAAAAGGAAGATGGCTTGCGGTAATCATCACAGAGCCGTCGAAGCGGTAGCCCTCGGTTACGGTGGACATAAACATAGCAGGGGTACTTGCCATGCCGAAATCGGTAACATCAATTCCCTGCTCCACCATGGCGCTGCAAATCCAGGCGCACAGCGCAGGGCCGGACAGACGGGAATCTCTGCCCACAGCGACCCGGATGCCTGCATGTTTGCCCAGCTTTTCCTTCAGCCACAGAGCAAAGCCTCTGCCGATGTTGCGGCAGACTTCTTCTGTCAGGTTCACATTCTGACCCTCGATACCCTCCAGCGCAACGCCGCGAATATCGCTTCCGTTTTGTAATTTCTTATAATCCATGGTTAAAACCTCCTGCGTGCAATTTTTTCCAGATACATTGTACCATGGCAGCTAACCAAATGCAACAAAAAATCCCTCCGCATTTTCATGCAGAGGGATTTTACGCATATTAAATTTTCTTTTCTGCCACTGTGCCGAAATAGAACGCCACCACAGTGGATGTGATAATCATCACATTGTCAGCAGTGATGCTGCCGCGCAGGGCAAGAATCACAAACACCGCCATCACAGCCATGGTCACAATGGTTTTCACCTTGATCAGCGCCGCCAGATTTTTAAGAAATTCCACTGCTTACGCCTCCAATTGCCTTTTGGAATGCTTCCAAATCCCGAATGCGATGGTTAATCACCTTGATTTGCTCCTCCACCACCGGCACTTTCTGCACATATTGATTCTGCGCCCGCACTTCTCTGGTCAGCTCCTCCAATTTGGTATCGGTCACCGCTTGAGAGGTCTTCACGGCGTTTTCATTCTTCTTTGCAGTCATCAGTCCTGTAAACATGACGCCAAGCAAGGAAAGGCTTCCCGTAATCAAAGCCACAACAATCGCTTCGCTCATGAGACGCCCTCCTTGCAAAGCTGATTGACTCTGTCCTGAACGGTTTTGTAAAGCTTTTCCTTGCGCTCCTGACCGTTGCCAAATCTGCCGTTTATAACCTCCAGAGCCAAAACCGTCACCGCCTTATCCAGCTCAGTTTCTGCCGGGATTTCCTCCTTGGACGCTTCCTCCTTGGGGGCTTCTTTTACATAGGAAATCCAGGGAAGCTTTCCGTGCTTTGTCCACACACGACCATTCAGCCCTGCGATTTTCCCCATATTATGCACCGCGGTAATCTGCACGCCGTCGTTCCATCGGTAAGTACATTCCACAGCCTTACCGTCGCCGATGTAAATGCCGATGTGACCGGGAATCCACACCACCTCGCCGGGCACAATTACAGAAAAATCCGTGGAACTTTCCTTGCAGGCATTTATCATGGAGCTGCTGTTAATGTCCGGCACGCCGTTGGATTGATAGTTTGCGCCGCCGTAGGTATGATTAGCGTCCCCCGCCCAATCCCACAAAAGCCCTTTGATAAAGCAGACGCAGTCAAAGCCAAAGGTATCGGAGGATGCGGCATGGATTTTGGCAGAACGGGTTTCCTTGGCGTTAAAGGGGTAATTTGCAGAGTACCGCTTTTTATTGGCGGGATTCATAGGCGCGCCAAAACAGCCTAAAACATACAGAGTCTTGCAGTTTTCCGCCGCGAAAATGGCTGCTGCCACTAATTCCTGATTGTTTTTAATCACTACTTGTCACCTCACCCTTTAGTATAACAAATGACCGCTTCGCCCTGATAGCCGCTGCAATCTGCTACGCAATCCACCTTGACGAACCAGTTTTCGCCGTCGCACCACAGATACGCCTTGGCATAGGGGAAGCTTCCAATGGGATAATGGGCATTTTCATTGGAAACATATGCTGCAAAGTCTGTAAACGCAGGCCTTTCCGCTTTGGAAATGCCGGTGTTCCACAATGCGCTGCCGCTTGCAGGGAGATTGCCAATATTTACGCGTTTGACATAAACGCTGCGGTAATTCCGGCGATGGGCAGTTTTGTATTCCACACCCGCTTCCATAGGGGGATTCAGCCAGAGCCAGTCGATGTCCTCCCAGTAGCCTGCCAAGCTGTCATCGTAGCCTGTTCCCAGAAGAATGTCCCCCGTAGAGTTAGTCACCAGTGCCGTTGCCTCATGGGCGCCGTCAATGCCTACGCCCTTATGAATCGTAACCACCGCGCTGCCGCCGTTCATATCCAAACCAAGGCAAATCTTCCGCGACTCCGGCGCAGCCATGGTCTTAAGCGTTTGGATCACCCGCTGAGAAAGTTCCTCCAAGCTGCCTACTGCCGGAATCTCCGTTACCGCATTGGCTCCTTCTTCCCAGCGCCAGTCGCTAAATCGACTCTCGGATTTCACATCCTGATTATGAAGCGTCTGCAGCTGCATGGCCACATTATCCACCATAACCCCATACCCATTTTCCGGGAAGCTGAGAACCAGCTTTGCTTTGGCTGCGCCGACGGGAGACGCAGAATCCAAATGGGCGTGAGACCATGCGCCCTCCACCGCAAGAAAGGTTGCCTCCTGGCTGGAAATGCAGGCAAAATTCTCATCAAAGTAGGAAATTCCAATGGTAATCGTGCCACCGCTGATGTCCATGGACGCGGTATAATTTACGCCGGAATCTACATCCATAAACTCGCTTGCAAACTCGGAATTCTCGCCGGTGGAATAGCCCATCCACTTAAGGGCGGTATTGCCGTTGCCTGCATACAAGTTACTGCCTACGCACATGATTCCTTCGGGGTCATTTGCCTGCCAGCCGGGAATTTCAACGCCTGCTTCAAAGGTGGGATTACTTAAAAGATTCGCGCCGCCCTCGCTTAAATAAAGCCTTGCGTTATCGAAATACAAAACGCCATAGCTTTCCTTTGCGCCGCCAAGAATCAGAGCCGCCTTTTCGGCGGTCTCCGGCGCAGCAGCTGTCATAGTTACAAGCTGCCAATCCTCCGCCGCTTCGCCGGAAATGCTTTTATGACCCACCTTTTTTCCCACGCCGTCATAAAAGTCAATACCGATGATATAGTTTCCCCCGCCGGACACATAAGCGCCACCCAGATACTCTTCACCGCCGGTTACCGAAACCGCTTCACTGATCACAGTCACATCAGCGTTTTGATGGTAGTTGCAAATCTCCAAAGAAGCAAGGCCGGAGCATACTTTCTCCCCGTTAACCTTCGTCAGCAGAGGATCTTTGCTAACCCAGCCGGGAATGGATACTTCTGCCTCAAAAGAGCCGTTAAGGAGCATGGAATCTTCATAGGTCCTGAATACCCGCTTATTTCCGCACACGCCGGTGATTTGCACATTTGTCCCCACTCGTACCAGCTCCATTTGCCATGCGCCCCGGGGCAGGTCAGCATCATCTGTCAAGATGTGTAAAATGCAGCGGTGGTGCTTCATGTCTTTAAGCGTGCCGATAATCATCAGCAGCGCATAGTTAAGCTCCTCAGCGCTTCTGACGATGTAACAGCCATCGGGCTCACCCTTGTCCACCTTTTTGGAAAGAGCAGCGCCCACCGCCTTCGCTTCTGCAGGCATATCTGCAAGGGTCAGGGTCTTATCGGGGCTGAATTTCGCAATCACCTCGGAAAAGGCGCTGAACTGATCCTTCGCGCCCTCACTGTCAAACCCGGGAACACGCTCCACAAAATAGGGAATGTTCCAAAGTCCCACCTGAGCCCCGCTGCGCTCATTGATTTGCAGGCACAGCTCGCCGCCTCCGGCGCAGGCGGTCATCTGGGCAATCATTTCTGCCACGATTTCATTTCCGTTTACCTGAAAGGGAGATTTATTCCCAATCATGGTGTAGTTACCCGCGCCGGAAGTGGAAGAATACCACATGGAAATGATGGCGTCCGGGGCAATTCTATAGCTTTCGCCCCCCTCAAAAATCTGCAGGCAAAAAGTTCTGCCCACATCTCCCTGCTTTACATTCAAAGCAGCTACCGGTTCTTTTTGGATTATATCCAACTGAATTGTTTGCATTGGTTTACCTCCTGATTTCATCCTTATGGAGGACTTTTTGTCCTCAACCAAGCAGTGAAACCCAGTTACGGTTGCATCAAAACAGCCAACCGACAAAAAAATGCGCAGGCTGAAAATGCTTCAGCCTGCGCTCAACAATTTGTTAGATTATGCTTTCTTATCCGCCAGAATGATTCTCTTCATGGCTTCAATGCCCACCCGGATTGCGCCGGAGGTGTCTTCCGTCATGTCCATGGAAAGGCCCAGCTTTTCCCGCTCCTGATTCCAAATCACATGGAAACAGCTGCCGCAGCGAACATGCAGAGCCGACGCTACCACAAACAGAGCAGCAGACTCCATTTCGCTTGCCTTTACGCCCAAGCGCTTCCAGGACTCCCACTTTTGCAGCAGCTCATAATACACGGGAGATTTCTCAGGGCTGTGCTGACCGTAGAAGGCATCCTTACACTGAACGACGCCAGTGTGGGTGCGATACCCCAAAGCCTCGCCAGCATCCTTCAGCGCCGCAGTAACGGAGAAATCCGGCACAGCAGGAAACTCGATAGGCGCATACTCCATAGAAGTATGCTCATACCGGATTGCGCCGGTGGCAACCACCACATCTCCGGGGCAAACATCCAAATCAATGCCGCCGCAGGTGCCAACCCGGATAAAGGTATCCGCGCCGATGGCTGCAAGCTCTTCCATGGCGATGGCGGCAGACGGGCCGCCAATTCCGGTGGAGCATACGCTGACCTTTTCGCCGCACAGTGTGCCGGTGTAGATGTTATACTCCCGGTTCATGCCTACATGTATGGGATTATCGAACAGCGCCGCAATAGACTCGCACCGGCCGGGGTCACCGGGCAGGAACACATACCGGCCCACATCCCCCTGACGGCAGTGGATATGAAACTGCTTTCCAATATCTTGCATAATATCACCTCAATCAATTTCAAAACAGACTAACCTGACTTGTATCCGGCAGTTCGCCAAAAGCGCCTGCCTCCTTCAGCATTTGAATGTGGGTCTTGGAAACCTTGGGGCAGGCCGCCGAGAACTCCTCAATGGAGATAAACTTGTTGTTCTCCCGGCCCTTTACAATGTCATAGGCCGCATTTTCGCCCAGACCGTTAATGGCAACAAAGGGAGGCAGAATTTTTCCGTCTTTAATCAAAAACTGGGTCGCGTCGCTTTCGTAGATGCTGATGGGTAAAAATTCAAAGCCACGCAAATAGAATTCGTAGACAACCTCCAATGTGGTCAGCAGATCCTCATCCTTGCCGGTGGCGTCTTCATTGGCGTCGATGGCCTCGATGTGAGCTTTTGTGGCCTCAATTCCGTGAATCATCAGCGCTTCATCGAAGCCGCCCTTTTTGCTCCGGCGGTAGAAATACGCCGAGTAAAACGCCAGAGGGTGATACACCTTAAACCAGGCAATCCGGAACGCCATCATAACATAGGCAACGGCGTGGGCCTTCGGGAACAGGTATTTGATCTTCTTGCACGAGCCAATGTACCAATCCGGCACTCCCGCCTGCCGCATCTCATCCTCTGCCCCATCCGGCAAGCCTCTGCCCTTACGGACAGCTTCCATGATCTTAAAGGCTCGCTTTTCCGGGATGCCGCAGGAAATGAGATAAATCATAATATCGTCACGGCAGCCGATGGTGCTGTCAACCGTGGCGGTTTTGGAGGTAATCAAATCCTTGGCGTTGCCTAGCCACACATCCGTGCCGTGGGAGAAGCCGGAAAGCCGCACCAGGGTATCAAACCGGCTGGGCATGGTGTCCATCAGCATACCACGGGTGAACCGGGTGTTGAATTCCGGAATGGCCACCGCGCCGGTAGGGCCGAGAATTTCGTCATTTTCATACCCCAGCACCTTGCTGGAGGTGAAAATGGACATGGTTTTCTTGTCATCCAGGGGAATCTTCTTGGCATCCACTCCGGTCATATCCTCCATCATGCGGATCATAGTGGGGTCATCATGACCCAGCATATCCAGCTTTAAGAGGTTGTCCTCCATGGAGTGGTATTCAAAATGAGTGGTGATCTGGTCGGAATCCTCGGTATCTGCCGGGTGCTGCACCGGGCAGAAATCCCAAATTTCATTTTCCTGAGGAATAACAACCAGACCGCCGGGATGCTGTCCTGTGGTGCGCTTGACACCCACGCAGCCCTGGGCAAGGCGGTTCTTTTCCGCTGTGGAAGCGGAAAGCCCTCTTTCCTCCAAAAACTTCTTTACATGGCCGAATGCGGTCTTTTCTGCCAGGGTGCTGATAGTGCCCGCCCGGAAAACATGGGATTTTCCGAACATATCAATACAATAAGCATGGGCCCGGGCCTGATATTCGCCGGAGAAATTCAGGTCAATATCCGGCACCTTGCCGCCGCCAAAACCAAGGAAGGTTTCAAAGGGGATGTTAAATCCGTCCTTTTCAAGCACAGCGCCACACTTGGGACACACCGCATCAGGGAGGTCAGCGCCGCAGTTATACTCTTTCGGCACATCCAAAATGGTGTGCTTACAGTGTTCATTGGGACAGCGGTAGTGGGGCGGGAAGGAATTAACCTCCGTAATGCCCGACAAAAACGCCACAATGGAAGAACCCACAGAGCCACGGGAGCCGACCAGATAGCCGTTTTCCAGAGAATTCTGCACCAGCTTTTGGGCGGACATATAAATCACATCGTAGTGGCAGCTGATAATGTCATGGAGCTCCGTATCCACACGCTTTTGAAACAGCTCCGGAGGATTGTCGCCATACAGCCGGTGGAATTTATCGAACACCAGCTTCTTCAAATCCTCAACCGAGTTCTCGATGGTAGGCGCAAACAGCTTCTTGGGAACGGGGCGCAGGGTTTCGCACATATCCGCAATCAGATTGGGATTTGTAACAACCACCTCATAAGCTTTATCTTCACCCAGATAGCTGAATTCTTTCAGCATTTCGTCGGTTGTGCGGAAATAGAGGGGATTTTCCCGGTCCGCATCGTCAAAATTCTGGATGAGAATATGGCGGAAGATTTCATCCTCGGGATTGAGGAAGTGCACATCTCCCGTAGCAACCACGGGGATATTCAGCTCTTCACCCAGGCGGATAATGGTGCGATTGAAATCCTTCAGCTGCTCCATATCCTTCGCCTTGCCGTTATACAGCATAAAGGAGTTGTTGGACAGAGGCTGAATTTCCAAATAATCGTAAAAAGATGCGATGCGCTTGAGTTCCTCATCACTTTTGTTATCGAGCACAGCCTGGAAAAGCTCGCCTGCTTCACAGGCGCTGCCGATAATCAAACCCTCCCGATATTTCACCAAGGCAGACTTGGGAATTCTCGGGCGTTTTTTGTAGAATTCCAGATTGGAAAGGGAAATTAGGTGGTATAGATTTCGCAAGCCCGTCTGGTTCTTGGCGAGAAGAATAATGTGATTGGGGAAAGGAATACTGAAAATCACGCCCTTGGATTGGAGCTTACCCATAGCAGGGTCAATACCCTGAATGTCCTGAACACCCTTTTCCCGCAAGCTGGGAATCAGCTTCATAAAAATCAAACCGCAGGTCATGGCGTCGTCTGCAGCTCGGTGATGGTTAAAGCTGGGCAGCTTCAGCGACTTGGCAACGGTATCCAGCTTGTGCCGGCCCAAATGGGGCAAAAGCTGCTGGGAAAGGGGCAGTGTGTCCACAGCGGTAAAGTCATGCTTTATCCCCTGTCGGATGCACTCCGCAATCAAAAAGCTCAAATCAAATTTTGCATTGTGGGCAACAAGGGGTCTATTCCCCACAAATTCCAGAAACTCCGGCAGAACCTCTTCAGCGCTGGGAGCATCCTTTAACATTTCCTGATTGATGCCCGTCAGTTCTACAATCTTCTGTTCCAGCTTCCGCTTGGGGTCAACAAAGGTCTGATAGCGGCGGATTTCCTTGCCGTTCTGCATAATCACGGCGCCGATTTCGATCATCCGGTCATTTTCCGGGGATAATCCGGTGGTTTCCAGGTCAAACGCAACGAATTCCTGGGAAAAGTCCGCATTTTGGTCGCCCCAGACGATGTTCCGATCGTCCACATCGTTGACAAAATAACCCTCGCAGCCGTACAAAACCTTAATGTTTTCATCTGTACCGGCCACCTTGGATTTGGCCGCGGCGCTCATGGCTGCAGGGAAAGAATGGGCGCAGCCGTGGTCTGTAATGGCAATGGCCCGATGTCCCCAGGCAGCCGCCTGTTTTACTGCGGCAGCCGTATCAGTAAGCGCATCCATGATGCTCATGTTGGTATGTAAATGAAGCTCCACCCGTTTACCGTTTGTGGCGGTATCTTTTCGGGCAGGCATAGCGCCAAGCATCATGCTGTAAGGCTGCAGGACAGTCTCTCCGTCATATTTATCCACCACAAGCTTTCCCTGCAGGCGAAGAATATTACCCTCCTGGGCATGCTCCAAAAAGGCTTTTGCCTTGTTGTTTTCAAAAAACTGCTTAACTCTGACAGAGCCGGTATAGTCCGTAAGATCAAAGGAAATGATCCATGCGTTACGCTTTTTCAGTTCCTTGTGGTCAACGGCAAACACCTTTCCCTCCACAATTACCGTACCCATATCCAGGGAAAGCTCCTTCATGGGCGTGACGCCGCCGCGAATGGGCCGGCCAAAAAGCGCGTCGCCGGAAGCGAAAGACGGCGCTTCCTTTTTCACATCGGCAGCAGCCACAGCAGGCATTTGGGAGAGAATATCACCTCTCATTTGATTCATAGCATCGTAAAGCGCCTGCCCTTCCAGGGCTTTTCCTGCCTCAATTGTAATTTCCACCGGGCAGGAAAACTGCTCTCGCAGTTTATTCTGAACTGCAACCGCGCACTTTTCCAGCTCTTTTTTTCCGTTTGCCATGAGCTGTACGGTTAAATGGTTCTCATCCCAAATCCACTTCGCCCCGGCAAGAGAACCCAGCGCCATGGAATCCTGGCCGATAAACATTTCCATAAGCTCTTCATATGGAACGGTATGGAGTTTATCCTGGGGAAATGTAGTGATGATTTCCAGGTTGGAAAGGCCGTAAAGCGCCTGAATATCCCGCTTTACCTTTTCCATTTGCCGGTCGGAAATATAAACCTCGCTATAAAGCCGTACACTGACCCATCTTGCCTGAACATCCATATCCGCAGCAACAATGGCCGCCTGAGAAAGCGCGCTTTTCAGCGCCTCAGGCAGCTCATAGTCAGGAAACATATTGGGAAAATAGGTGCAGTTGCTCATAGTTGTCCTCTAAAATCTCTCTATCCGTCTCAGCAGGGCAGGCAAAAGCTCGTCAAACGGCAGCTTTTCCACCTGCTCCCCTTTTTCAAAAATCATACCCCAGCCGTCGCCGCCGGCAATGCCGATGTCAGCTTCTCTGGCTTCGCCGGGCCCATTCACCACGCAGCCCATCACTGCAACCGTAATGGGTTTTTTGCAGTCTTTCAGCGCTTCGTCCACCTGATTGACAAGGGAAATCAAGTCAATCCGGGTTCTGCCGCAGGTGGGGCAGGAAATAATGTTCACGCCTTCATTTCGAAGACCGGCGGCCTTCAAAATATCCTTGGCGGCATAAACCTCCTGCACGGGATCGTCGGTCAAACTAACGCGAATGGTGTCGCCGATGCCGTCCAACAGCAGCGCGCCGATTCCCATGGCGGATTTGATCATGCCCATTTTCACCGGGCCGGTCTCCGTTACGCCGATGTGCAGCGGATAGTCGCACTTGCTGCGAAACAGCCGGGCTGCCGCTACCATGGTAGAAACGGTGGAAGACTTCATGGAAAGGCAGGTGTCATAGAACCCGAACTTTTCCAGCAGCTCCAAATGCTCAAAGGCGCTTTCCACCAGGGCTTCAGCAGTGGGATGTCCGTACTTATCCAGCAGCTTCTTGTCAAGGCTGCCGCCGTTTACGCCAATGCGAATGGGGATTTTCTTGTCCTTACATACATCTACAACGGCCTTCACCCGATCTTCCCCGCCGATATTGCCGGGGTTAATGCGGATTTTGGATGCGCCGCCCTCAGCGGCAGCAATGGCCAGCTTATAATCAAAGTGAATGTCTGCAACCAGGGGCAGCTCACTTTCCTTGCAAATTTCTGCAAAGCCTCTGGCGGCTTCCATATTTTGAACGGCAAGCCGTGCGATTTGGCATCCGGCGGTTTTCAGCGCCCGGATTTGGGCCAAAGAGGCACTAACATCTGTGGTTTTTGTGTTCAGCATGGACTGAATCACCACCGGCGCGCCGCCGCCAATGGTCACATTTCCCACTTGAATCTTTCGAGTCATTTTAATTACCCCTTGAAAATGGTGAAAATATCCTTAAACATGATCACTGCCATTAAAACAAGAAGCAAAACCATACCCGCGCCGTGCAGATAAGCTTCAAACTTGGGATTGATTTTCTTCTTGGTGATTTTTTCAAAGCCGGTGGTTAACAGCAAAGCAACCACCCGTCCGCCGTCCAGCGCAGGAATGGGCAGCATATTCATCACTGCAAGATTGATGGCGATAAAGCCGCCAAAATACAGCATATTCAGCAGCGCATCCACCCATGTGGCCGATTGGGCCGCCATGTCTGACATTTGGTCAACGATGCCCACCGGGCCGGTGACATCAGAAACGCTTGCCTGCCCGGAAAAAATCATCTGCAGGCTCAGCCGCACAATCCGCACAGCATCCAGTGACTGATACCAGCCATACTGAAGCTTTTCGCCAAAACTGGGACTGTGGACAGCAAAATTCATGCCGTAAAGCTGGGTTTCATTGCCGTCTTTGTCGGTTACCGTGTGCTTTTCCATACGGAAATCGTCAAGGGTAACCTTCTGACCCTGGCGCTCCACCACCAAATCGTGGACATCGCCGGGATTTAAGGAAAGAATCAGGGAAAAGTCCGACTGCATATACACCGGCTCGCCGTCAATTTCCAAAATCCGGTCGCCAACCTGCAATCCCCCCGCTTCGTCTACGGTGGAAAAGCTTTCAAAGCTGTCTATAACCGGGGCGACGATTTGCTGCACCGGAAGATAGCAAATCACCATAATCATCACACCGATGACGAAGTTCATAAACGAACCGGCCACCAGAATAATCAGCCGCTTCCACCAGGCCGCCTTTATAAAGGAACGGGGATTATCGGTATCCGTGTCCTCGCCTTCCATGGCGCAGTAGCCGCCAATGGGAATGCAGCGAATGGAATACAGGGTGTCTCCTACCTTCTTCTTAAAAATGGCAGGTCCCATAAAAAGGGCAAATTCATTGACCTGAACACCGGAGGCTTTCGCCGCCAAAAAGTGTCCCAGCTCATGAACAAAAATCAGCAAGCTAAAGAGCAAAATTGCAAAAATGATACTCATGGAATTCCTTTCAACAATGGGTCATAACATATTCTCTGGCCAGCCGGTCAGACTCAAGAATTTCCTCTAAATTCGGCTTATGGATGTAAGGAACAGCATCCACAGCGCCCTTTACCAGCGTGTAAATATCGTAAAAGCCGATTTTATCCTCCAGATATAGGGCAACCGCCGCCTCATTTGCGCCGTTCATCACCGCGCAGGCATTTCCGCCCAGCTTGGCGCAATCCCTTGCAAGCTTCAGGCAGGGGAATGCCTCCATATCGGGCTCAACAAAGGTCAGCGCGCCGCACTTGGTTAAATCCAGTTTCTCCACCGGGCAATCGGTGCGCTCGGGGTAGGTCAGCGACAGCTGAATGGGCAATCTCATATCCGGCGTGCCCAGCTGGGCCATCACCGCGCCATCTACGGTTTCCACCATGCTGTGAACAATGCTCTGCCGATGAATCAGCACATCCACCTGCTCCAAAAGAAGCTTATAAAGGCGCATCGCCTCAATCACTTCCAATCCCTTATTCATCAGCGTAGCGCAATCAATGGTGATTTTTGCGCCCATCTTCCAGTTGGGGTGCTTTAATGCATCCGCCTTGGTAACCGACTTTAACTGCTCTTGAGTCATGCCGAAAAACGGGCCGCCGGAGCAGGTAAGAATCAGGCGGCGTACCTCTTTTTTGTTTCCAACGCCCATCAGGCACTGGAAAATGGCAGAATGCTCCGAGTCCACGGGAATAATCTCCGCGCCGTACTTTTCCGCCTCAGCCATCACCAGCTCGCCGGCGCAAACCAGGGTTTCTTTGTTGGCAAGGCCGATTCGCTTGCCTGCGCGAATGGCGGCAAGGGTAGGCTTCAGGCCCAGCATGCCCACCACAGCGGTGATTACGCAGTCAGTGCTTTCCAGTGTGGCAGCTTCCATCAGGCCCTCTTCGCCCCAGGAAACCCGCACGGGCAAGTCCTTGATCATTTCTTTCAACTGAAGAGCCGCTTCCTCCGTAGCCATAACCGCAAGCTCCGGCTGAAAATCACGGCACTGCTGGGCCATCCGCTCCACATTGGAGCCGGCTGTCAGCGCGCCCACCTTCAAAGAAAGATGATGGATAATATCCAGGCTCTGCCGACCGATAGAGCCGGTAGAGCCAAGAATGGTAACGCATTTCATCATATTATTTCACCGCCACAGGGATTAAAATCATCAGTACTTCCACCAGAGGGCCCACAATCATCATAGAGTCGAACCGGTCTAAGATTCCGCCGTGACCGGGAATTAAATTGCCGTAGTCCTTGATGCCTGTCTGCCGCTTGATAACGGAGAAGCAAAGGTCGCCAAACACGCCGCCCAAAGAGCCAACCGCGCCGTAAATCAGAGCAAAGCCGTAATGTACCGTAAAGCCAAAGGCAAACTGGAGCACCGTACCGTAAAGCACCATGCCCACAACTGCGCCCGCAATGCCGCCAATCATGCCCTCCACTGTCTTCTTGGGGCTGATTTTAGGCGCCAGCTTGTGCTTTCCAAAATATATGCCGGTAAAGTAGGCAAAAGTATCGGAAAGAAAAGCAATGACAAAGGGAATCAAAATCAGATGGCGGCCGGTTTCCAGGGTGTGAATTCTTACAAGGCTACTGAGCAGGAACGGAATCAAAAGACCTGCAATGAGGATCGTTCCCATCTTGTCAAAGGTAAGCTTTCCTTGAGAACCCATCATCTCGGCAAACAAAACCGCCACAAACAGCAGAGTCCACAATACGCCAGCGGCATAATTCGCGCCAAAATAGCTCCAAAGAGCCACCAAAAACGCGCTCAGCCCAGCGTAGGCAACAAGCCTGGGATGCTTGACATAGCCGGTGGGGACAAGCAGTTCGTAGGCAGCCAGCGCGCACATCAGGCCAAACAAAATAGCTGTAATGAACTTCGGCAGAGCCAGCACCACAATCAGCAGCAGCGGAAGCAGAATAATCGCCGCCAGAATCCGTGTTTTCATTTCTTATGCGCCTCCAAAACGGCGATTGCGCTTTTGGTATTCCGCAATCGCGGCATCCAAATGCTCCGGGCCAAAATCCGGCCACAGAACATCCATGAATACAAACTCAGAATATACCGTCTGCCAGGTCAGGAAATTGCTGATTCTGCGCTCTCCCGACGGACGGATCACCAGCTCCGGATCGGGCACGCCCGCCGAATCCAGATACCGGGAAAATTCTTCTTCATTCAGATCATTGGGAGATTTCTTACCCGCCGCCACATCCTGGGCAAACTGGCGGATACCCCGAATGATTTCATCTCTTCCTCCATAATTCAGGCAGAAATTCACCTGCACCTCATCGTACTGGGAAGAGCGGCTTTGCGCGTCAAGGCAAAGCTTTTGCAGCTGGGGACTCAATCGGCTGAGGTCGCCGAAAAAGCGGAAACGGACATGGTTTTTCTCCATATCCCGCAAGGCTTCTTCCAAATACTTACCCAGAAGCTTCATAATGCCGGAAACCTCTTCTTCCGATCGTTTCCAGTTTTCTGTGGAAAAAGCGTAAACCGTTAAATATTCCACACCCAGGGTGCGGCAGTAATTTGCGATATTGCGGAATGCTTCGCCGCCGGCGCTGTGACCGGCTGTGCGGGGCAATCCCCTTTTTTTCGCCCAGCGGCCGTTGCCGTCCATGATAATGGCAATATGCCGGGGCATGTTGTTTTCTGTTTGTGCCATCAGTGGCGCCTCATTTCATCAATAATACAAAGCTTTGGGGGCGACTTCCGCCCCCAAAGTATATGTGTCTTAAAGGGCCATCAATTCCTTTTCCTTGGCAGCCAGGGCATCGTCGACTTTCTTGATATACTTGTCCAGCATATCCTGCAGGTCCTTTTCAGCCTTCTTCTGATCGTCTTCCGTGATCTCGGAATTCTTCTTCAGCTTCTTGACATAGTCCATGCCGTCTCTGCGAAGATTACGCATGGCAACCTTGGCCTCTTCGGCGTACTTCTTAACCTGCTTGGCCAGTTCCTTACGGCGTTCCTCCGTCAGCTGGGGGAAGATCAGACGGATAACCTTGCCGTCGTTCTGGGGATTAATGCCCAGATCGGAAACCTGAATAGCCTTCTGAATGTCCTTTAAAAGCTTGCTATC
>JAFTMB010000030.1 GCA_017452605.1 Oscillospiraceae bacterium | reverse complement strand
GCTCATCGTCAAAAGCAAGCTCTTCTTCTGTCTTGGCTACATAGTCAAAGTTGGAGAATGCGAAATTGCCGATTTCCCGCAAGGACAAATCCTCGGGAATGGTAACCAGACCGCCGTTGCCGTAGTAATGGGTCAGGCTTGCGCCGTTGGTAACATAGGGGTCTTTTACCTCAACGGAAACGGACTCAGAATAATAGGTGCTTCTGCCGTCTTGCATGACTTTAATGGTAACAGAGGCAAAGCCCTCCCCTACCGCGGTCACATTGCCGGCGGCGTCAATCTTGACAATGTTTTCGTTGCTGGATTCAAACTCCACAGTGGTATCGTTGGGGAAATAAGCGTCCAGCTTGTAGTTCAGAAGCACGCTTTCGGAAGGATACATGGTAAGGGAATAGTCGCCCTCGAAGAAGCGAATATCGCCATCATCGCCCAACAGCTTATCCTCGTTGGCCAGCATATAGTAGGCTTTTACCGTCTTATAGCCCGTCAGCTGGAAGTTATCTGCCACCGGTTTATCGTAGCGGCGGTAGCCCTCATCTTCCTTGCCTAGAACCGTAACCTGGAAAGTCATACTCTTGTTGGTGGCGGGGTCACGAACCTTGACAACAGCGTTGCCGGTCTTTACACCAACCAGCTTGTTGTTGACCACCCGGACGACACTGGGTCTGGAGGAAGTAAACTCCAAAAGCTCCGCCCATTCGGTTTCGGGGTGAACCAGCGGCTCCATGGAATAAACCTCGTTGGGGCTGAGGGTGATTCCCTCCTCCAGGCCGTCAAAGTAGAAGTCCACATATTCATCCGGCAGGCCGATTTCATAGGTGGCGTAGTTAAGGGCGTAGTCATAGCAGGTGACAACAAAGCTGTTTTCGTTGATGGACTTGCCCTTAATGTCATAGATGTAATCGGTAAGCTCAAAGGTTACATAGGTGGTGCTGTTTTTCTGAGAGAACACGGGAGTCATGTACTGCTCAAAGGCTTTCATTTCCGGCATTTCGTTGCCGTTTTCATCAGCGCCCATGGTGACATAGCCCAGCTGGGAGGACATGGCAAAATGGTTGTCGTAAATGCCCACCTTTGCGTACAGACGGTTCTTTTTCAGGGTCTTATCGTATTCGTAGTAGAATTCCACATCGGAAACGGTGGGAGCTTCAAAGTCCACCACCAGCGGGAACTCGAACACATTCTTTTCGTTGGTTTCAAGACCGCCATTGCCATAGTCCATATAGCCGACCAGCTTAACCGTATACTCGGAGTTGTTGGCCAGGTTATAGTCCATGGTGTCGAACTCAATTTCGATGTTGGCAGGATAAATACTGCCGCCGTCACCGTAGGACTTACGAACATCGGTATCCACGGTCTCAAAGACCACTTCGCCGGTAGTGTCGTCGGTAATGGTGATTTCAATCTTGGCAGCGGCTCTGAGCATACCTGCCCAGACAAACCGCAGGGAGTGAATGGTGCCCTCCTGATTGGAAAGAGCAATATAATCCCGGTTGGCAGAGATCACCATATCGTCGGGATCCTGCAGGAAGTAGTAAGAACCCAGATAGCTGACATAGTCTTCAGACAGTCCGCCGATGGGACGGGATGCATAGGCATCAGCCATAACCTTGTCTTCCACTGCAATGGCGTCATCCAGCTCGTCGGCGTTGGTTTCGTAGTAGTCCCGGTCGAACATGGGAGCCTTGGTCCAGTCGCCGTAGAAGGCAAGATAAGGAATGGCCATGTCAATTTCTGTGCCCTTGGTGGCAGTCAGGGTTACAAAGCCCTCCACATACATGCCGTTTTCAAAGGAAGCGTCCAGATAACCCTTGTCAATATCACTTAAGGTGATGGTCATGGTCACATCGGCGCTTTCGCCTGCGTTCACCGTCAGCTTGGTGCCGCTGAGCTTGCCGCCCTCTACACTGTCAATGGAAACATCCGTGCCGGAAAGCTCGCAGCCCTCTTCGGTGACGGTAGTCATACCGGAGTTGGTCTTTGTGTCGCTGACGCCCTCGGTAAAGGCATAGTAGCCAATATCGTAGGTAAGATTTTCCTTACCGAAGTTGGTGACGGTAAAGGACAGCTGATAAACGCCGGTCTTTTCGGGGTCATCGCCAAGCTCCAGCTTGGTCTTGTCCATAGCCTTGCCGTCTTTATCGTAAGTAGTGATATAAGCAGGGGTTTTAATAGCATTTAAGAGATTGGCAAGACCTGCGCCCTGCTTTCTGACAGCGTAAGGCAGGCCGTTGGTGTTGTAGACAATGTCCGCAGTGGACATCATCAGCTGATTGACCATGGCGCTTACCTTAACATTGTCGTTGGCAATCTCAGGGAAGTTTTCCACTACATACTGCCGCAGCAGGATCACCACGCCGGAAAGGTTGGGGCAAGCCATGGAGGTGCCGGAAAGACGGTCATAACCGCCGCCGGTCACAGAGGAGAGAATATTGCCGCCGTGGGCGGTAATTTCAGGCTTAATACCAAGGCTGGGGGTGGGACCCCAGGAGGAAAAGTCGGACATGAACGGGCCGGAGGACTGGCTCTTGCTGATTTTCAGCTTGCCGTTGCCCTTTTCCGCCAGCATTTCGCCGTCATCCTGAGAAATGGAACAGACAGCCAGCTTGGCATCGCCCACATTCATCTTGACATCGCCGGAAACATTGTTGTAAACGATGATGCCTGCAGCGCCCTGGGCTTCGGCAATCATGGCTTTTTCTTCAAAGGTATTATCGCCGCGGCGAACCAGGGCAATCTTGCCCTTTACATCCAGTCCCGTATAGTCGGCGCTGCGGCCTACGCCAGGGATGACAATATACTCAATTTCGATAGACTCCTGATCGCCAAGCAGCGTAGCGCAGAAGTCATTTTCCTCTGCCGCGCCGGTATTGGATTCATCAAAATAAATAATAGTCTTATCATAAAGCAGGTAGGGAGTTTCCGCACCGTTGATGGACGCGACAGACATAACGCCCTCGTAAGTGCCGGGAGAACCGACCGTACCGGTATCGGGGTTGGAGGTCAGGCCCAGGTTACCGTTGGATTCAGAGCCGTAGGCAGAGGAATAGCTGTTGGAGGCAGCCACCACCATGCTGATGCCAGCCTGACGAATCTTGTCGTAAACGCCGTTAAGGATTTCTTCGTCGGTTTCACGGCTGAAGCCGCAGGCAGTACCCAGGGACATGTTGATAACATCTACGCCCAAAACCACACAGTCTTCCAGAGCGGAAAGAATCCATGTACTGCGGGCGGTGTCCATAATGTCAGAGAAGACCTTCATGGAAACCAGCTGAGCATTGGGAGCTACGCCGGTGATAGTATCGTCCTTACCGACAATCACACCGGAAACGTGAGTACCGTGGTTATTATGGGTGGAGTATACATCGGGATCGTTATCGGCATAGTCATAGCCATAAGGCACTTTTTCATTGATGTAAACATCGTCTACCGTCAGGCCGCCCCGCTGCTTATTGGCAGTGGTCTGACCCACAACAGCGGCTACATCGGAATATGTAAGGCCCAGCTTATTGGAGGTAAAGTTTTTGACGGAAAATGCGGAGTGATTGGAGTCAAGACCCGTATCCAGAACGGCTACCACCATTCCGGTGCCGTCATAGCCGGAATCGCCGCTTTTGAAAATACCGGTCTCGTACACATTAACGGTATTTTCCACCAGCTTGGTTTCCGCAGCCTTGTACACCTCACTGACGATGATACCCTCGCCATTACCCAAAGCCTTGCAGGTATTCTTGAAATCCCCTGCCTTGATGGTAAGCTCAAAGCCGCTGAGGACGGTGTTATACTCAACGCCGGCAGAATACTTCACATTCTTCCCATCCAGCAGCTTCAAAATCCGCAGCTTTTCGTCGCCGATTTTCTTGGTTATGTCAGCGGCGTCATCGCTATGAAGGGCATACTCCGTAAAGGACATGGTCTTGTCCGTCTTTTCGTATGCGTCCATCAAATTCGCAACATCCACCGTGATAATGACAGAGATATCTTCATCGTCACTGACATTGTCAGGCAGCTCAAACAGCACAGAGCTATCCAGATACTCCTTAAAATCAACAGATACATTGCCGTTTAACCGGTCGATATAAGACGCCCGGTAGCCGGCAGCGCCTGCCTGGGGAATCAGGATCGCGCCCAGCGCAATGGCTGCAACAACCAAAGCAACAAAGGTTGTTCTAAGTAATTTGGGAAGGGTCTTCATCATTTGTCTGTCGCCTTTCTCAATTGGTTTTTCCTAGTATTATTCCATAATACACCTCATTATATATTACCTCATTTTTACTGTAAATGCAAGAATTATTATCCAGCAAACAGTCATTCCATCCAACAAATTTCAGGTAATTAGCATTTGCATTCCGCAGAAAATATGATATATTGTTAGAAAGAATGAGTATTCCGGAGGCGATGCTATGACAAAAGAACAGAATAAGCGCATCCACCTGATTATAAGTTGGATAATCGGCGTTTCTATTGTGATTGCAGGCATTTGCCTGATGGCGGCGTGCATCGGGATTTACCGATCCGGCGGGCAGCCCTATTCCCGGGAGGCAGTCAGCGCCGCGTTCTCCCCTATCGCCATCCCCGTTTATCTCTGCCTTGTGTTTGTTGTTCTCGGCTTTGCTCTGGATTTGTGCCTTCCAATAAGTAAAACGAAAGCTGTTGATAAACAGTATTCCGCTATTTGCAGGCGACTTCACGAGAGAGCAGACATGTCCCTTTGTAATCCCGAGTTAAAAACCCAAATTGCAAAGGAGCAAAAATCCCGCCTGATACACAAGGGAATATGCGCGGCATTGCTGCTGGTTGGCAGCGTAGTTTTTCTGATTTACGCTTTGGACGGAAGTCACTTCCACCCATCTGAAATCAATTCTTCCGTAATCAGCGCCATGTACATCCTGCTGCCCTGCATGGCAGTTCCCTTCGCATACGGCATTTTTGCCGCGTTCCACGCCCGGCGCAGCATTCAAAAGGAAATCGCCCTTTTAAAGCTTGCTCCCGTGGCAGCCAAGCAGGACGCTCCGGCTGAGAAAAAGCCAAATTTGGCTGTTCCCATTCTGCGCGTGGCGCTTTTGGTCATTGGCATTGGTGTTTTGATGTACGGATTCCTTTCCGGCGGCACAGCCGATGTACTGACGAAAGCCATCAACATCTGCACAGAATGCGTAGGATTGGGGTGATGGCTATGACAAAGATGATAAGTACAGTAAAACGCTATCTTCCCAGCAAGCGCAAGCTGATGCAGCTGTATTTCGGACTTCTGTTTAACGCAAACCTAAAAGGCTATGTCACCGGAAACATCTACCGGGGCAGCACCAAAAGCGTGTGCGTTCCCGGCATGAACTGCTACTCCTGCCCCGGCGCCGTCGGCGCATGCCCGCTGGGCTCTTTGCAGGGCGCATTCAGCGCCGACCGCAGCACCTTGTACTACGTAGGCGGAATTCTCCTTTTGTACAGCGTTCTGTTTGGAAGACTCATCTGCGGCTGGCTTTGCCCCTTCGGCTTGATTCAGGAGCTGCTGCACAAAATCAAAACCCCAAAGCTGAAAAAAAGCCCGGTCACCCGGCTGCTGTCTTACTTAAAATACGTTCTTTTAGTTGTATTTGTTCTGATCATCCCCATTGCATACGCCTTTAAGGACACGCCCCAGCCCGCCTTTTGCAAGTACATTTGCCCCTCCGGAACACTGGAGGGCGGCCTTGGATTGCTGGCAAACAAGGTAAACGAAAGCTACTTCTCCATGCTCGGCCCTCTGTTTACCTGGAAGTTTCTGCTGCTTATCAGCATCATGATTGGCTGCGTATTCATATTCCGGCTGTTCTGCCGGTTTATTTGCCCCCTGGGCGCGCTGTACGGCCTGTTTAACAAGGTTTCCATATTTGGCGTGCAGTTCGACAAAGCCACCTGCACCGATTGCGGACTATGCACCGCCCACTGCAAAATGGATATTCACCATGTTGGCGACCAGGAATGTATCAGCTGCGGCGAATGTATCGACATATGCCCCACCAAAGCAATTTCCTGGAAGGGCGCGGGAATATTCCTGAAGCAAAACGACATCCCACATAAGCCAAATAAAACGCGGAAGGTTGCCCGCATTGTTTCCTATGTTTTGATGATTGCCCTGCTCATCGGCGCATTTGCCTACTATTGGAACGATGATGCCGGCGGCGTTAACGCGGAGCTTGGCAACGAGATCGGTGATTTGTGCTACGGCTACGATTTAGAGCTTTTAACCAAAGACGGAATCAGTCAGGATACCGTCAATCCCATCAACACCGGAAAAATTACCATAATCAACTTCTGGGGAACCTGGTGTACCCCCTGCGTAAATGAGCTCCCCTACTTTGACCGGATTGCCAGCGAATACGCAGACTCCGTATCCGTGATCGCCATCCACACCCACATGGTTGTGGAAACCGCGCCGGAATATATTGGCAAGTATTACAGCGACTCCAGCATCCTCTTCGCAAAGGACTACCCCGTGGACGATGTAGGTCTGAATGGCGGCTACTACTCCTCCCTGGGTGGTCGGGGAATGTTTCCCTACACTGTAATCCTGGATGAAAATGGCGTCATTGTAGCAAACTTCCTCTCTTCTGTAGAATATGAACAGCTGAAGGAAGTTGTGGATGCCCAATTGAATAACTAGGCAGACACCTCCGCATACATTTATGCGGAGGTGCTTTTTTAGGTAAAGAAAACGCCCACGGAATTTCTTCCGTGGGCGTTATGATTTAGAAAATCAGGAATTAGAATTCCTTCTTCTTGACAACCAGAGCAACAGTGCCCATAGCGGACATCAGAACTGCAGCAATGGGAGCTACCAGGCTGATATCACCGGTGGAGGGGTTATCAGCGTAGGTGATAGCAACAGAAGCAGCAGCGGTGCCGGCATTGCCGATTGCCAGGGCGATGGTAGCCTTGGTGGCCTTCAGGGTAACGGTAACAACGCCGTCCTTAGCCTCGGTCTTGACGCCGTCAACGATAACGTAAGCGCCCTCGCCGGTAACGGTCAGAACAGCGCCGTCAAGCTTGCTGTTGACCAGGTAGTTGATCTCAGCGCCAGCCTCGACCTTGACGCCAGCCAGACCCTGCTCGGTGGTAACGGAGATGGGGTTGCCTGCAGAGCCTTCAGCAAAGGCGATGCTTGCAGCATAGGTAGCGGCAGCAGCGCCGTTGTTGGTCACGATCAGAGCGTTAACGGGAGTACCGGTCAGCTCAGCGGTGAAGACACCGTTGACAGCGGTCAGCTCCTGGTCGTTCAGAACAACAACAGTGTTCTCGTCGCCGTTGATGGTCAGGATCTGACCATTGAGCTTGCCGTTGATGGCATAGTATGCAGTCTCGCCTGCGCCCAGCTCGATGCCGGCCAGGTCGGTAGCAGCATTCACAACGATGGGGTTAGCGGGCAGGAACTTAGCAACGAAGCTAACGTCGGCAGCCGGGCACTCCCAAAGCTCGTCGTCGTAGGCGATGCCCAAATAAACAGTGACAACATCGTCCTTCTTGACTTCAACGGAGTTGCCCTCAATCATGGGAACTTCGTAATCGGGATCGTTGTATGCCCTGTCCACATCCAGATTCAGGTACAGATAAATCTCAGCTTCGGGCGCAGCGTCTTCGGGATAAAAATCAACCAATTCCTCGGGCAGGACAGCCTTCAGGTCGTCAATGGCGAAAGTGCCGTCTTCCTTAGCGGTCCAGGTGTAGAAGTAGTACTCGTTGTAGTAGCCGCCCCAATCGGAATCAAAGGAGATCTTGTTCTCGCCAAGAGACAGATCGGCAGGATTGTAGACATAGCCGTCCAGCAAATCAACATTCACGACGAAACGCTTCTCAGCTTCGTTCAGGTTAGCAATGCCAATGGAGAAAAGATCCATATCGTAGGGAAGCTTCACATGCAGAATCTGATCGTTGTCATCGCTGTCATCCGCGGCAGTGTAAATCTCGCCGTTATACTTAACAACCACATTGGGATCAGCGATGGTGATCTGTGCGCCCCAGCTTTCGCTGTTATACAAGTCGTAGTAGTAATACTCCAGGCCGTAGTAGTTATCCTCTACCAGCTCGCTAGCAGGAATGGAAACAGTCTGGAAGAAGTCGGGCATCTCCATAACCTCAACATACTTGGGATTCAGCTCGGAGAAAACCTCGGGATAATCATAAGTAAGGGTAAACTTGATAGCGGCAGGACCTACCAGCTCGCCGGTGGTCTTGTCGTACTGGCCGGCAGAAACCATCAAAGCATAAGAGCCACCGTATTCAAAACCGGCGGTGGCGGAAGTCTCATCAGGCTCCTCGGAAGTGACATCAGCAAGGCCGTACATGGTGTTCAGAGAAACGCTCCACTTCAGCTCGGAGTCAGCGACTTCCTGACCGGGCAGAACAACAGCTTCCACATCACTGATAGTCATGTAGAAAGAGTTGTAATCATTATAGATATTATAATAATATTCGCCGAAATAAGTGTCGTCAGCAGGAGGAGTGACAGCAAACTCAAGCACATTCCAGTCCATCTGCATGATCTGGCTGTTAGCGTTGCCACCGTAATAGAAATAATCAGAAAGGGTCACTTCGTCCATAAAACCGAATGTACCAACGGGAGGCGCAACAATGGAGAAAGTGAAAACGTCACCGGCTTCGCCGTTCAGAGTGAAAGTGCCCCAGTTCATCATGCCCAGCTCGAAGCTGGCATTGCCGCCCATATCGGGAGTTACAGGCATCATACCGCCGGCATCAATGCTGTAATCATTGTTCACACCGCCGCCGGAAGTCAGGGAGCTGACTTCAACACTGTTGCCCATAATGCTGCCAGGCATGCCCCAGAAATCAACAAACACAGAAGTGCAGCCGGCAGGCAGGGTTACAGAGTAGGAACCGGGAGCATCGTAGTGGGTGCTCCAGCCGTTGTCCGGATCACCGGTAACATCCAGGACAGTTGCAGGAGTATCTGCAAAAGCCACGGTTGCCAGACCAAGCACCAGAGCCAGCGCCATGATCAGGCTTACTAATTTTTTCATAGTATATACCTCCATTTTAATAATATCCGATTTATAAAAACCCTTTTCTGCGAAAGGGATTTTTACCCTTTTGCCGCCTCACTCAGCAGCTTTCAGTGTGATGGTAATATCGCGAGAGTCGTTAAAGTGGAATTCCGTTTCATCGGAGACGTATGTATAACCTGCGGGCATCGTCATCATTGTGACCTTGTAGTCGTCCTCAGCAAGCTGGAACGAAGCCACGCCGGATGCATCGGTCACACCGGGAACGCAGGCGTCCTTACACAGCTGAACCATTGCGCCGGCAATGGGAGCGCCCTCGGTATCCTCTACCCTGACCGTATAACTCACCTTGCCGTCGTCCTTCTCGGAAGCATCGGTGTTGGTTGAGTTGATTAAATTGCTTGCCCCGGTGTCCTCGGGGGTGGAATTATCGTTGCCGGAAGTATCTTTATCGCATGCGCACAGGGTAAATACCATGCACAATGCCAGGACAATTACCAGCAGCATTTTTATGCTTTTCATTTCGTTCCTCCTCAAGACCATTTTCCTCTTTTGAAGCGCAAAAGAGGAAAATGCTTGAATTATATCCTATATTGTAACACTAATTTTTGTGGGTTACAAGACTTTTTAGGGAAAATATTTCAAAATTATGAATAAATTTTCATTCATAATAGCAGCAAGCAAAGAGCCAGGCTACAGTCTGAACCTCATTGACGTCCTCAAAGCGGTAGTTTGGGGAGGTGCTATCCCACCAACCCTTTTGCGTGCCAACCAGTTGGATCATTTCCGCAAGCTGTTCATTCAGCCGGCATACACCGTCGGTATTGCACACAGCCGCATAATCCGCCAGCAAGTCATTGTACTGCACCTTGTGGCTGAAGTCCCCGTTGTTTTTGTAATAGTGAACGCCCAGAGCAGTTGTTTCACAAATCTTCGTGAACGAATCCAGATACTGGGAAGCAGAAGTAATGCGAATCTGCACATACGGTCCGCTAAGGCTGCCGTAATGATAGTAGCCCTCGCTGTCCTTTACAACCTGAACAGAGGCATTGGTAATATCAATGTCTTTGAGCGTTCCGGCATCATTCCAGGGAACAAGATAGCGGGTTTCCGCCTCCGCTGCCTGCCAGTCAACATCCGCCGCGGTAATCTTGGAATCCGCGATGCGTGTGACAGTAAGGGTGCAGGTACCTGCGCTCTTGTCAGCTGCATAAATGCCGATGACATACTGGGTGGTTTCTCTGGTATCGTCGCCCATGTTTGAGGCTTTGACATCCAGTTCAAAATAACCTGCGCTGGCATCCACAGTGGAACTTGCCAACGGATAAGCAGGACCGCCATAAGAGCCCAAAACAACGGCAGTTGAGCCGGAGGCGCTGATTTTATAAACGCCGGAGCGGGTGGGCGTGAAAATGAAATAGGTCATGGTGTTTTCCACCATTGCAGCGCTGACACTACCCTCTCCCACATCGTAGTAGTCATGACGCTTCCATGTGCCGGTTCCCAAAGCCGGAGCCTGGAATTTTCCGGAGGGAGTCGCTAATTGAACCTGCACGGTAGGGCCGGTTCCGGTATTGGGCTGGGTGGGTGTAGGTGTAGGCGTGGGTGTAGGAGTAGGAGTAGGCGTGACCGTACCGGAGCTCGGCTGGGTGGGGGTCACCGCAGGCTCGTCAGGAAGCGTGGGTGTGGTAATATTCACTTCACCAGCTTCAAAGATTGCGGTAAAATGAAGCTGTGCCGCCGGATACTCGTTTTCCTGATTAGGCAGTGACCCTGCAGAAAACTGCAGCTCATCCCCGGCATTCATGGGAATGGTGAGGGTGTTCACCCCCTCATCCGGGGTCATATACGCATAAGTATTCAAATTGTAAAGGGTAAAGGTATACGCAACGCCTTCGGTAGCTCCGGTGCAGTTTAAGGTCATATTGCCGCTTTCAGCTGCCTTATAGGTGTAGTAAACACCCTGGTCGTTGCCGGCTTCCACATTGACGGTAAACTCGCCAAGCTCCAGCTTGAAAGGATTGCTCATGGTGCCGGGCAGGAAGCTGAGCTTTGCCTTATAAGTCTTCTCCTGGCTGCCGGGATTGGTTATCACCAGCTTCACAGGGGTGTAAGTATCTGCAGACTCCACCATAAAGCTCACAGCGCCGTTTTCGGGCTTATAGGTCTTCTCATCATAAAGAACTTCCACTTCGGTATCTTCAATAGTCAACAGCATACCGGATACCTTATAGACATCACAGTACACACTTTGACCTGCACCGACTGTCACCTCAAACTCGGTAACGCCACCGAACTCGTAGGGACTTTCCGCAGTTCCCTGATTGGCTTCAACCTTGTTTAAATCAGCAAGGTTTTTCACAATTTGCTGCTTGTAATCCTGGGCGGTGTAGAAGGTGAAAATATCTGTAAAGGGCTGGGCGCTGTCCACGCTGCCACTATGTATCAAGCTGATGGTGCCGTATCGGTCAATCACCACCGTAGTGGGATATCCCGTAAGGCAAAAAGCCTTTTCCCAGGCACTGTCCACCTTTACCATAGGAATGGTAAGGCCCAGGTCACTCTGGAATTGGGAGATTTCTGCATCATCTGCGTCCACAGGATTTAAGGCAAGCACTTCCACACTGCCGGAGTAGTCGGTGAAGGCTTCCTGCAGATAAGGAAATTCCGCTCTGCAAGGGCCGCAGTTGGTATACCAGAAGTTCAGAACCACTGCGTCCTTTTCTTCCAGCAACTTGGAAAGGGTATACGCCGTTCCGTCCACGGCGGTAACCTCAAAATCGAACATCACACTGCCAAGGCCAAAGGTAGCGGCGCTTAAATCCACATCCTTCAAAAGCTGGGCTTTCAGTGTAATCTTGGTGTCCTTCCCTGCCACGGGATAAGATTCCTCGCAGAGATAGCCCAAAGGCGCGCCTTTGATGACAATGGCATAATCATCGGACTTCCCGGCGGTGAAAGTCATGACACCGTCGGCATCTGTTTTACCAACAGCAAACAAGTCGCTGAGTTCTTTGTCTGCGTAGATGTAGATATCCAACCCGGAAAGGGACATTCCGCCCTCAGTGATTACCGTAACGGAATACGCTCCGTCGACGGCGGGGTCATTCACATCTGCATCGCCGGAAAAACCGCCGCAAAGGGCAATAATGCCGATGACAACGCCGATCAAGACCACGGTTGCCACAGCCACAGTGATCCACAGCAGCTTTTTGTTTTCTTTCAGCTTACTAATGAAATTTTTCATAAACTCACATGCTTTCCGAAAATATAAATCGAATTTACTTAGCAATATAGCAGCACATAAACAGCCAGGAGATTTCAGGGTTAATACCGGCAATGGGCTCGCCGTTTACATCCTTGAAAAGGTACAGGCTTTGTTCAGAATCGAACCAGCCGGAGTAGTCGCCCCGCTGCTGAATAATGTACTTAAGGTCCTCCGTCAGGGGGTAAACACTCTTTTCTTCATCCATGCAGCCAATGTATTCCAGCAAACATTCGCTGTAGGATTCTTTCTTGACGAACTCTTCATTTTCATCAAAGAAATACTTCACAACACCGGAGTTTTCCAAAATGGTCTTGAAAGAAGCCAAGTATTTGGAGTCTTCGCCAAGGCGTACAAGAACCAGCGCGCCGTCAGCAGAGCCCAAATGATAAAAGCCGTCTTCTTTATTAAGCACCAGCTTATAAGCATCTGAAGAAGCGGTCAGATCAAACTCAGAAAGCGCTGCGCCTGCGGGCAGCTTGTAGGGCTTTAAGTCCACCGTTGCCTTGTAGATCGTCCACGGCTCGTCTGAAAGAGTGTGTTCCGGATCACCGATTCGCTCAATATTGAGTAAGCAGTGGTTATTATCGCCGGTATCAATACCCACAACAATTACCGTGGTACCGGTACCGTTTGTTCCAATCATGCTGGCGCTGACAGAAATCGTAAAGGCATTATTCACCACTTCTGCTGCGCTCATGCTCTGAACAAAATGAGGCGCGCCGTAATAACCGATGACGGCAGTATTGTCCGTAACAGAGAACCGATATGTACCGGCCTGAGTGGGCGTAAACAGGAAATAGTTGCGTTTACCTTCCACAAGCTGCGCATAGGTACTGCCGATGCTGGCGTGATAGGCAGTAATCTCCTCTCCTGCTGCAAAAAGTCCAACAGACTCCACAGGGTTATTGGCAAGCGTGACCGTCGCCTCTGTCTTTTCCGGAGTTAACATCACATCGGAGGTATCATAGTAATAGGCATCCGCACTGTCGGTAAAGGTCAGTTCTACGTTGTAATCACCGGTAGGAAGCGCCTTTTCTGCCACGCCATTGTCATTTACGACCTGCATGGCCTTCTGCTCGCCGTTTTGCATAAACTTTACCACCACACCGGAGGTGTAGGGATTGCCCAATGCGTCAGTAACCGTGACCTTGTAGGTCATTTCCGCAGGGGTCTTTTCGCTGCAGGCAGCCAGCACCAGCGCAACGCAGATAACCATAACTGCCAGGATAAAAATTCTAGTCTTTTTCATAATGGTTCCTCAAATCAGCCCTGGGGGCCCAGATAATCGTAGTAGTAGCACAGCTTGATCCAGGAATGATCCACGTTTTCAAAGGTGTACTTATCCATAAGCATCTGCAACAGCTCAGCAAGGCGCTCATCAACTACCACGCAGCCACGAACTTCCGCGCCGCCGGTAGAAATAATCTTATTCAGGTATCCCTTCATTTCCGCGGTATAGTCCTGACCCTTGCCGTGATAACGGCCGGCAAAGACATCCTTAATCTGATAGGCCGCCGCATTGGCGTCATATTCTTCTCCCCAGTACTCTCTGAGGTAAGCGTCAGCCGCAGCTTGGTCTCCATTATGCTTATTCAGTATGGATATAACGTAGAGATCCTCCTCAGTCTTGCTAAGATCGAAGCCGCCCAAATCAATCATACCCTTAACCATAGTGGGATTGCCGTTTGCATCGAGCACGGCGTTGCCCTTATCGTCATAAGCAGGGACTGTTGCAATGGGAGCGCTGAACAGAGATGTCATTCCGGTAAAATCAGCGTACAGCAGGCTGCCGTACTTCTGGTTGCCGTTTGCATCCTTGCCCAAATCCTCATAGTACTTGCCGTCGGTACCCAAAACAGGCTTGATGCCGCCGGCAATCAGGTGGTACATAGCGTCGCCGGTAGCGTTGGTGTCGTAAGTAAAATAGCCGGGAGATGCCAGACGGAAGTGCTTATAGCTGGATGCGATGTACTCGATGTCATAGTAGATATAACCTTCTTCGTAAGGATCCCAGAAAGCGATATCAATATAATACTTCTTCCCTGCCTCCATGTAGTAAACCATGGAAACTTCGGTATTATCGCTGTAAAGTCTTTCATCCATCTCGTATACCAGCAGCTCATGATGGTTCTCATCAAAGATCCAGCCGTCAACACCCTGAATGGATTCGCTGCGGGAGGTAACGCGGTAAACGCCGGACTTGCTGGGAACAAACTCAGCCAGCAGGCCTCTGGGCATAATGATGTGGTCATAGTAGAAGAAGTTAGATACCACATTCTTGCCGAGAGTAGCCTTGTAGGCGGAGAAGGGCGCTAAGCCCTTGATAGGATCTTGCAGCTGAGCATCGCCGGAGCCATAGACCTGGTAATACTTACACAGCTTCAGCCATTCATTATTGTCTTCACTGTCAAAACCTGCAGCCTCGTCCACCTTCTTCAAAAGTTCACACAGCTCACTGTTTACGGTACAAACGCCGCTTAAGGAAGAGTTGGATGCGTAGCTGAAATAGTCTTCCAGCGCTTCGTAATAATTCTTCGCCGCGCCGTCATAGCAGATGTCCCACAGAGTCTGCTCTTCGCTGAACTGGGTATAGTTCATCATATCCACCAGCAGCAGAGGGCCGTTGACACTGCCCACATGGTAGTAGCCATCAGCCTGATTATAGAAGATTTCTACATAGTTATAGTCAAAGCCGTCGGCGCTGACAGCCGCATTTCTGGGAATGTAGGAAACGGCGTCAATCTGGGACTGATCCACAATCCGCATATTCTTAACATAGACCGTATCGTCGCCTTCTGCGTCGGATTCATCCTTCAGGTAGCAAAGCGCCAGCTCATAAGTACCGTCTGCGGTAGCCACCCAGGGATAACAGGATTTCCACTCCTCCGCCTGAGAGGTGCCGGAAATCTGGTAAATGTCTTCATCATCGACGATGACCACCAGAACATCAGAACCCTGCTCGGAGGAAATCAAATAGTCAAAGGCTATGGCCTGACCGGCTTTCAGCGTTACATCGGCATAGATAATAGCGAAGGAATCGTCAACGCCCACATTGGATGCCTTCAGACAGGTCTGATCGTTCTTCTTATCAATGATAAAGGGCCAGGTAACATCGGCAGCGGCACCGTCCTCTGCCCGATAAGTAACCTGAATGTCACCTCTGTTAACAGCATTGGAAATGTCCTCAGTGGAGGGCATGGTATGAGTGGGCTTTACTGCGGTAACCAGATCGGAAACACCGTTTTCGCAAATCTTCTGCTTATAGTCATCCGCTGTAAAGTGGTCAAACATACTCATAAAGGGACGCAGGCTGGTGATTGCGCCGGATTCTACCAAGCAAATTACGCCGTAGCGGTCAATCACAACGGTGGTGGGATAGCCGGCTACGCCAAAGGAGGCAGACCAGGCTGCCGGGCAGCTTGCCATGTCAAAAGTCAGCTGCATATCCTTCTGGAAAGGAGGAATGAGGGCTTCGGCGTCCAGAGGGTCAAGGGCAATGATACCCACATCGTCCTTGTACATCTGATAAGCTTCTTCCATAATGGGGAACTCAGTGATACACCAGCTGCAGGTGGTGTACCAGAAGTTAAGAAGCACAACATCCTTTTCCTTGAGCATGTTGGAAAGAGTGACTTCCTTGCCGTCGGCATTGGTGACAGTGAAGTCATACATTACATCGCCCAGGCCCAAGGTAGCGCCGGACAGACTTTCACCCTTAATCAAGGAGGAGGTTAAAGTAATGTTGGCAGCAGCGCCGGAGAAGGAATAGTATTCCTTAACATCGTAGCCCTTAGGAGCGCCGGAAACAACAACCGCGTAGCCATCCTTTTTCGGCAGATTGAAAGATACTTTGCCATCGGCATTGGTTTTGCCGTAGTCTTTCAAATCCGCAAGAGAATTGTCGGCATAAACATAGACATCCAGCTCTGCCATGGGCATACCGCCCTTGGACTTTACAGATACGCTGTAATTGCCCTTTTCGCCGTCTGCGCCGCCCTGCCCGGTTCCGTCGGTAGCGTCCTGCTTGCTGCAGGCCGCCATAGACATCACCATCAAAACGGCAAGAATCATGGCAAGCAATCGCTTAAAAATCTTCATATAATCCTCCTGAAAACGCGAAAATATGGGGTTGCCGAAAATTGGTCATATTTCCTTTATTATACCTTATATAGTAACATATTGTGCTAAAGCCGTCAACAGTTTCCTTCTTTGGCAAATGCTGAAATTCTATAGATAAAAAGAAAAAGCAGATAGAGATGAAACTCTTTCTGCTTTTTGGTCCGAGTGTCGAGATTCGAACTCGAAGCAATCCATGCTTTGCAGGATTGCTGAGGCGGATTGAAATACAAGAGGCCTCAAGTTCGATTGCAACACAAAGCAAAAGACCGAAAACCTTTCGGTTTTCGGTCTTGGTCCGAGTGTCGAGATTCGAACTCGAGGCCTCTTGAACCCCATTCAAGCGCGATACCAAACTTCGCCACACCCGGAAATATTACGTTAAGCACTTAACGCTAGAGTATTCTAGCATAGCTTGTCAAAAAATGCAAGTACTATTTTTCAGTTTTTGCAAAAAAATTTACAGCCAAAAAGCAACCCCCGGAAATCCGTAAAGACTTCCGGGGATACAATCTCATTCACTGGGATTGGCTTTAATCACCTTGCCGATATTCCACAGCATTGCCACTTTCCGTTCCGCTTCCAGCTTCTGCTCCTCGGTTTCGTACTCCACATAGGTGGTGTGGCTGCCACAATCCGCGCATTCCACCTGAACACTCCAGCCGCCCTCATGCATCATCACGCCGTTACCCCGGCAGCAGGGGCATTCTTCCAGCTCAATTACATTTTCCATAATAACTCCTTATTGGAAGAGGTTCTCTTCCCTATCATAAATTTCTATTCTTTCGTAGGAAACACTGTCCGGCTTCAAGTCTTCCAGCTCTTTTTCCACAGCCACAACCAGCTGAGCAGGATTCAAACTGGGTTCCTGACAGCAGATCCGGGCAAAAATGCAAATCTGGTTTTCGCCGTCAGCGGAAACGGAGATTTTGCGAATCATAGGGATAATATCCCGTAAAACCGTTCCGTTTTTACCCTGCTTCTCCACAAAAAGCTCTTTTCTGGCAAAAAGTTCCGCAATTTTCTCCACCGCGCCGCATTTTACGCCGCCGTCATACTGCATACTGACCTTGCAGTCGAGAAAACCGATGTATTTTACTTTTTGCCCAAGTTCGTAGGTTTTTATGACTTCCACGCCCTCAATCAGCGCATCATTGAGCCTGCGGGTGATTTCGTCGCAAGGAAGGCTCATGCCCTCCAGGTCAAAATCCAATAGCTCACACCGGCTGGAAACGCCTACAGACATGGGAAGCGCGATAGACACCGAGGGTCTGGGATTGAAGCCTTGGGTATGCTTTAACGGCAGACCCGCCCGCTTAAATGCCCGCTGAAACACCCGCATCAAATCCAGGTGGGAAATCCAGGCAGCTCTTCCCTGCTTTATAAACCGCAATCTAGGCATCGCAGGACACCTCCTTCAGAAGACAGTTGGCGCCGCAGCCCGCGCAGCCTTCCCGGCAATCAGGAGTGACGCATCCCTCATAAGCCCGCCTGCGCTCGCGCAGCAAAAACGCCTTACTGACACCAACATCAATGGCATCCCAGGGAAGAATCTCCTCCTCACCATATCCGCGAACTGTATAAAAGTTAGGGTCAATGCCGCACTTTTGGAAAGCATCGTACCAGTAAGAATAGTTGAAATACTCATCCCAGCCATCAAGCTTTGCGCCAAGCTCTGTGGCGCATTCCAACACCTTACCTAAACGGCGGTCACCTCTGGCGAACACTGCTTCCAATTGGCTTAAATCCGGGCCATGATAATCGTAAACGATAGAGTGGGAATAAAAATGGCTCTTCAGCAGCCGGCATCTGCGCAGATATTCTTCCGGGGAAATCTGCTTTTCCCACTGGAAGGGCGTATGGGGCTTGGGTACAAAGTAGGAGGTGGAAACATGGACTCTGAGTCCCCGCTTTTTGTTGGTTGCATAGGCTTTCCATGTTTGAATCACTTTATAAACCAGCTCCGCAATGCCCAAAACATCCTCGTCGGTTTCCGTGGGCAGACCCAGCATGAAATAGAGCTTTACGCTGCTCCAACCGCCGGAAAAGGCATTTTGGCAGGTGGTGAGGATTTCCTCCTCAGTCAGGTTCTTGTTAATAACATCCCGCAGCCGCTGGGTGCCCGCTTCCGGCGCAAAGGTAAGGCCGGTTTTGCGGACGGAGCGCAGCTTTTCCATCAGCTCCCGAGAGAAATTGTCTGCCCGTAGGGAGGGAACGGAAAGGTTAATGTGATTTTGCTCGCAATAAGGAATCAGCTGATCTGTCAGTTCCTTTAACCCGCGGTAGTCGGAAGTAGAAAGACTGGAAAGGGTGATTTCATTGTCGCCGGAATGCTCCAGGGTTTCCACCGCCTGACGGTAAAGCACCTCAGGACTTTTCTTGCGAACCGGGCGGCAGGAAAAGCCGGCCTGGCAAAAACGGCAGCCGCGGATACAACCACGGAAAACCTCCAGATTGGCTCTGTCGTGGACGATCTCCGTAGACGGAACAATCATTTTAGTGGGCCAGTAAGCGCTGTCCAAATCCTCAACAATGCGCTTGGTGACAACCTTAGGCGCGCCATTTAAAGGAACAATTGCGGAAAGTGTTCCGTCTTCGTTATATTCATGACGGTAAAAAGACGGCACATAAACCCCCGGGATCTTGCTGACTTCCAGCAAATACTGCTCCTTCGTCCAGTCCTCAGCCTTTGCTTTATCATATAAGGACACAACCTCCCGGGCAATGTCCTCGCCCTCGCCAAGGCAGAAGAAGTCAACAAACTCCGCCAGGGGCTCAGGGTTAAAGGCACAGACGCCGCCGGCAAACACAATGTTCTTAAGCCCTTTGCGCTCGCTTGAGCGAAGAGGAATGCCGGACATTTTCAGCATACTCAAAATGTTAGAATAGCACATCTCATAGCCGATGGTAAAGGCCACCATGTCAAAGTCCTTTACCGGGCTCTGACTTTCCAGCGCCCACAGGGGAAGGTCGTTTTGCTGCATAGCCTGCTGCATATCCGCCCAAGGGGTGAATACCCGCTCGCACCAGACGCCTTCCATTTCATTCATCAGGCCGTAAAGAATCCGCATACCCACATTAGACATACCGATTTCATAGGTATCGGGAAAACAAAACGCCACCCGAACCCGAACCTGGGATAAATCTTTTTTGATTTCATTGTACTCTCCACCGGTATACCGGGCCGGTTTTTGAACGGTGGGAAGAATACGCTTCAGTAATTCGGTCATGAAAGTACCCCTTTACAAATTCTTCGTTTATTGTAATCCCAATCGGTCTTCTTTGCAAGGGGAATTTCTTCTGGCGCGAAACCACATCACCGCCGCAAGGAATACGGGTGTCCAGCCAAGCTCCAGCCAGAAGCATAGATACACAGCGCCAACGGTCAGCGCGGATAAGGTCACGGTTTCAATGATTTTATATACTTTATCCCTTTTGCTTGATGGCAGTTTATCCAGAAGACACAGAAGCACCCGCCCGCCGTCCAAAGGATATAGCGGCAGCAAATTATAAAGGCAGTGAACGCCGCCGCAAAAGGCAACCCTGGGAAGATAAGGAATCAGCAGCACAAGGAATCCACTGCCCAAAGGCCCTGCCAGAGAACAAATCCACTGCCTGCCGGGCGGTATTGCGCCTGCCTCCATAACCGCGCCGTTTCGCCCAATTTTTAATCCATGAATCCTGCCGCCGCATAAAAAAACCGCCAGTGCATGGCACGCTTCGTGAATGATTGCGGCAAAAAGCGCAGCGACGATCCATTTCAGCGGCAGAATCAGCAAGGAAAAGGCAAAAAGCAGGCAGGCGGTGGCGGAGATACCCACCGTCATTTCCCTATCTGATTTTCCCATCTGAAACAATCTCCCTGCAAAACGCCGCGAAAACATCGTCAATGGTCAAACCGCTGCCTAAGTTTTCCACCATATGATCCAGCGCCTGCCCCGTTACCTGAGCATTCCCCGGCAGAAAAACATCCCTCGGCGCAGTTTTTATGCCATAGAACAATAAACTCGCCAAAATGGTGACGGACAGCAAAATAATGCCTATCCTACACCTGCCGGATCGCTGCTTATATTTTCTATATCCTCCACCCTTTTCATAAACAATTCGATAAGACATCTGCATCCCTCCAATTTAGAATATGCGCGGAGTCATAATCCATGCCGGGTTAGGAAAAATGTTCCTGCAGCACTTGACATTGCATCTGATTTTCAATATAATAGCTTGGCTAACGGGGTGTGGCGAAGTTTGGTATCGCGCTTGGTTCGGGTCCAAGAGGCCTCGGGTTCGAATCCCGACACTCCGACCAAAAATGTGGGAATAGCTTCTGCTATTCCCACATTTTTTATTGTGTTGAGGGATTCGAAGAGGTCGGCCGGCACATAGTACCGGCAAAAAACATGCCGGTGGCATGTTTTTTAGCCCGGGGGAGAATCCATTCGTGGGCAGACGCACCCATTTAGGGTGTGGATGCCCACGAATCTTGCAGAAATACCAAAATCCAAAAACAAAAAGAAATAACCCCCGGTTTGTTACTGAATCACCGTAACAACCGAGGGTTATTTCTCTGAATTCTTGGGTTCAATCATTGGTTAACCTC
>JAFTMB010000029.1 GCA_017452605.1 Oscillospiraceae bacterium | reverse complement strand
CTCCAGCAGTTCCCAGCTGAGACGAAGCAGGCTGGTGTCTAAAGAGCTGTTTTGAATGATGATTTCTCCCGGGCCTTCATGCAGCAAGCCTCTTCGTTCCAGCTGCCGCCGGGTTTCCTGAGCCGTACCCAGGCTGCCGTCCAGCAGAGGGGTGTCGCCCAGCACTTTTTTCAGGGTTTTTGTCACAAAGGGGTAATGGGTACAGCCCAGCACCACCGCGTCCAGCTTGCCCACCCAAGGCTCCAAAAGAGAGCGAATCAGCGCTTCGGATTCTTCGGAATTGCCCTTTCCCGCCTCCACCAGGTCCGCAAGACCCGGGGCGCTTAGGGTGACGATACTGCAACGGTCGGCGCACCGCTGGGCAAGCAGGCGGAATTTTTCCTCCTGCAGGGTAACCGGCGTGGCCATAACGCCCACTCTGCCGCCGGGATATGTATCGGCAGCCAGCTTGATCGCCGGCTCGATTCCCACAATAATCAGGTCGCTGTAACGCTGGCGCAGCAGCTCCACGGCGGCGGCGGTGGCAGTGTTGCAGGCAACCACCAGCGCCTTGATTCCCTGGGCGATCAGCTTTTCAGCCACATGGATACAAAGCTGCTGAATTTCCTTGGCAGGCCGGGTGCCGTAAGGGGCGTTGGCGGAGTCGCCAAAGTATAAAAACCGCTCGTTGGGAAGCTGCTTTACCAGCTGTTTTAACACGCTGATGCCGCCCACACCGGAGTCAAAAATCGCAATATAATCCGATGGGTTTGCCACAGACTGTCACCTCCAGAATCATTGTAAAGTTATTCTATCAAAAAAAGCTTCCGGTTGCAACGGAACATTGACAATTTTTACAGAATTTGTTATGTTAATATTGTATATGGGGGAGGGATGAGCTGTGCCGTCTGTCTACGCGCATTACCGTTTTGGCGCCGCATTGCTGGCTACATTTCCAGCAGATGTCAGGAAAACCATTCAGCGTTTTCGCGGTCTGTATGATTTGGGTCTTCACGGGCCGGATATTTTCTATTACAGTGTCCCGTTGATTCCTTCTCAGAAGGATTATCTGGGCATTAAATACCATGAGCAGACAGGCCGGGAGTTTTTCACCCGGGTGTGCCGCACGGTGCGGTTGGAGCGCAGTGAAGCGCTGATTGCCTACCTTTACGGCGTGCTTTGTCATTACTGTTTGGACAGCATTTTGCACGAAAGTGTCAGCGCCATTGTGCAGCGGGAGCAGGTAAAGCACATGGAGCTGGAAACGGAGTTTGACCGTTATCTTCTGGAGAAGGACGGAAAAATCCCCGCCTATTCCCATAATTTGAGCAAGCATCTCACGGTGAGCGCCGGAGAGGCGGAAACCATTTCCCGTTTCTATCCTCCCGCAACAGCCGCCGCGGTTCGCCGGAATGTGGCAGGCATGGCGTTTTACACCAGGGTTCTCTCCGCCGGAGAAGGGGTGGGAAGAACGGTTCTGGAAAAAGGAATGCGGCTCATTCCCAAGGAAATTCAGGGCGTTTTAATGAAAAAGCAGCCCAACACCACCTGCGCCGCCCTCTGTCCGGAGCTGATGAATGCCTATGAGCAGGCGGTGGAGAAATTCCCGGATTATTTGGAGCAGCTGCGGGAGCACATGACTTACAGCGCCCGGTTCTCCGAGGAATTCGACCGCCAATTTGGCTGATAGATGAAAATTACCGCCCTGCGGCATTTGCGCCGCAGGGCGGTTGCTTTTTTAGCTTACCTGGTTTTCACCTGCGATGACATCGCCGTAAATACGGTCGGCAAAGTAGGTGTCCAGCAGCTCCTTGGCAATCTGAGCCATGGTAGTACCGTGGCCTGCCTTTTCGCCGTAAACCACCACGGCGATTTCCGGGTCGTCGTAGGGAGCGTAGCAGACGAAGGCGCCATTGTCGGAGTACTTGTCGCCTGCGTCGGTTTGAGCAGTACCGGTCTTGGCGGCGATGGCGATGGGGTAGTTTTTGAAGAACCGGGCGGCAGTACCGTCGGTTGCCACCATACGCATACCCTCGGTGTAGGCAAGGTAGGCCTCATCGCTGATTTCCAGCTTGCTCAGAATTTCCGGCTCGTTTGCCAGGGTGACAGTGCCGTAATCGGCGGTCAGCACCCGGTTGAGGAAGGTTGCCTTATACCTGGTACCCCGGTTGGCCAGAGTGGAGGTGTACACGCACAGCTGCATGGGGGTAAACCGGTTTTCCGACTGACCGATGGCGGTCATGACCCGGTCGGCGGCGTACCAGCGGCCCAGGTCGCCGTCATGAAGCTGGGCCTTGGTTTCCGGATTAGAGCGGTGACCCAAATACTCGAAAAGCTCCACACCGGTCTTTTCACCCAAACCCAGAGCCTTGGCGGTGGCGTCCATTACGGAAATGTCCAGCATATCGCCCAGGGTGTAGAAATAGTAGTTGCAGGAATCCCGCAGGGCTTCCATGGCGTTCAGGGAGCCGTGTGTCCAGCCGTTGTTGGTGTAAATCAGGCACTGGGGCGCAAAGTTGGAGTCTTCGTATTTTCTGAAAACACCCTCGTCCCGGATGGAGGTCATCCGGTCGATGGCGCCGGAGTTGACGCCGGCGATAACCATGGACATTTTATAAGTGGAGCCGGGGGGGTAAGTCGCCAGCAGCGCCCGGTTGTAAAGGGGCGCATAGGGGGCGTTTTGCAGCTCGGAAAAATCCTCCCGGAAGGTGGAAAGGTTGTAGGTAGGGTAGCTGGCGCAGGCAAGCACCTGTCCGGTCTTTACATCCATCACCACCACAGCGCCGCCCTCTGCGTCGGAGCCGTCGGGCTTTGCCTGACCTTCGGGGGTGTTTTCGCCGCTTTGCCGCAGGTCGGTAATCAGGGCGGCCAGCTGGTCTTCGGCGGTGGCCTGCAGGTTCAGGTCAATGGAAAGCTCCACATTCTGTCCGGCAACGGGCCGCATTTCCACGCCGTTTACCGTTTTCCAGTAGGAGCGGCGGAGAGAGCCGTCGGTGTAGGTTTCGTCTACCCGGATGCCGTCAATGCCGTGCAGATAGCTTTCAAAGGCTTCCTCCAGGCCGTCCTGACCTACCAGGGTGTCCTTGGCATAGCCCTCCAAATCCTTGTAGATGTTTTCCCACTGGTCGGCAGTGACCGAGCCGACATGGCCCAGAATGTGGGCGGCATACAAGGTGTTGTATTCCCGGGCGGTGGTGGCTTCTGCCTTTAAGCCCGGGGTGTTCAGTTCCAAAATGGCGGCCAAAGCGTCGCTCTGGGCGTCCTCCAGGAAAATGTAGTTGGGAAGATTGGTAATGCCCTGGCGCAGGTCCAGCTCATAGCGGATGCCGATAACCGCCCGGGCGTCGGTGTCTGACCAGGTGTCGGGAATGCCGTAATGGTTACGAAGCTTTACGATCAGCAGCGGTGCAGAAATATCCGAGTCCAGGCCGCCTTTTTCCGGCAGATATTTCTGGAAATATCCCTGCCAGGTAGGGCCTACCTCATCAAAGATATAGGAAAAGGGAGCGGTTTTGGTGACGGGGAAACGGTCGGTGTAGGGGATTTCCATTTCCCGGCACAGCTGCACCAGCTCCAAAAGCAACTGATTGCGGCCCTCGGCGCTGCAGATGACATAGTGGTTAAACACCAGGTCGTAGCTGGCCCGGTTGCTGACCAGAACGTTGCCGTTTCGGTCGGTGATTTCGCCCCGGGCGGCCTTGACCCGGGTTTCGGTGGTGTAGTATTTTACATTGTCCACCTTGCCGCCGGTTTCGATGATTTGCAAATCATACAGCCGAAAGGCGAACAGGCCGATGACGATGCTGAAAGCCAATAAGAGGATACCGGCTCGCACCCGGGTTATTCTGTCCATGTTTCGCCTCCAATTTTACTGATAGAAGATATGACCGGGTACAGTAACGGAATCACGGCCAGAGAGTAAACACCCGTCAGGCAGAATTTAGACAGACGGGAAAAGGTGGTTTGCCCTAAAAAGCAGGCGATGGCAAACACAATCAGTTCATACACCATAATGGCGCCTGCGGCGCACAGAAAGGTTGCGCCAAAGCTTGCTCTGAGGTAGCTGTGGCGGAAAATGCTCATAAAAAGGCCCAAAGCCGGCAGCAGGACAATCACATACGCGCCGGGGGCAGAGCCGGAGAATTTATAAAGCAGGGCGCTGATTAAGGTGAACACACAGCCGATTTCCGGGTCTAGCATAATGCAGATGAGCAAAATGGCCACTGCCACCAAATCGGTGGTTGCGCCGTATACGGAAACCCGGCTCATAATTACATCCTGCATTACGGAAAGCACCACCAGCACGGCGGCAAGAAGCACCCATTTTGCCAGGTTCAGCCGCTGTTTTTTGGTCAGGTAAAGGTTGCTGAGCAGACCGCTTCCCTGAGGCTTGTCCGGCTTGAATTCATGTTTGCGTTTAAAAAGCATAGTCTTACCCCAAAGAAAAATCCGTTAAAATGAACACCTGCTCCAGCGCGTCAATATCCACAGCGGGCTCCAAAATGGCGTATTTGGCAACGCCGGTTTCGTCAAAGTCTGCGTCCACCACCTGGCCGATAATCAGGTTTCTGGGATACACAGTAGAGCCGGCGGTGACCACCTGGTCTTTGTTACGGATGACGGCGGAGCTGGGGATATAGTCCATCCGCAGCATACCCTCCTGCTCGGTGGAGTAGCCGCCCTGCACCATGCCGCTGTAACCGGAGGAGGCGATGGTGGCGCTGATTTCCAGGGAGGAGTCCAGCACAGACTTGACCACAGCGTAGTTGGGGCCCACCTCCGTAACCAGACCCACAACCGCCTTGGTTTCCGTAATGGCGCACATACCCTCCTGAATGCCGTGGGCAGAGCCCCGGTTGATGGTAAAGGATTTGCTCCAATCGTTGGAGTTCCAGGAGATGATATAGCTGTCCACCAGCTGGAAGCTTTCCTCCTGGGCTTTCAGCTCCAGAAGAATTTTTAACCGCTGAATTTCCCGCTCTAAGGAGTCGGACTTGCCTGCGTCCTCCCGGTACTGGGCAAGCTGCTCTTTCAAAGCGGCGTTTTCCGCCTCCAAAGCCTCGTAGCGGAACATATAATTATAAAATTGCTCGGCCTGGGCGGTGATGGAGCTGACGCCGTTTCTAAGAGGGGTTAAAACGCCCTGCACCAGCATATCGCCGGGGGTTTTGCCGGTAAGGTTGCCAATGATGGCAAGACCGGCGGCCAGCAGCGCCGCAACAATCAAAACCAGCTTAACTTTTGTGGTGAAATAATATTTCATAAGAAACTCCTTGTGGGGCAAATGTCAAACATCCAGCATTTCCGGGGCGATCTGCTGCAAAATGGTGAAAAGGCGGCAAACGGGAAGACCCATAACATTGTAATAGTCGCCGTCCATTTTCTCGGCAAACAGCGCCGCGCCGCCCTGAATTCCATAGCTGCCGGCCTTGTCCATGGGCTCGCCGCTTGCAACATAGCGGTCAATTTCCTTGCTGGTCAAGGGGCGGAAATGGATGTGGGTCACCTCTGTAACGGTGACGGCGGTATCTCCCCTTAAAACCGTCATACCGGTCATCACCTGATGATCCCGGCCGGAAAGGGCGTGAAGCATCCGTTTCGCGTCGGCTTCATCCTTCGGCTTTCCCAGAACCTCATTTTCCAGCACCACCACGGTGTCGGCGGAAACCACCACATCCTCAGCCTTTCTGGAAACAGCCTCCGCTTTTAAGCGGCTGATGCGGGCCACCTCATCATAAGGGGCGGCGTTGGGGTTCATGGTTTCGTCGATGTCAGCCACCTGAACAGAAAAGGGGCAATGGAAAAGCTGCATGAGATCCCGGCGGCGGGGAGATTGGGAAGCGAGTATCAGCGCCATAGGCGGCATCCTTTCTTATTCCAGTCCCCGCAGGTAAAGACCTCTGGTGTTGGCGCCGGGGTCGAAGGGGGGCGGATTGGTAACACCGGCGAGGATGAGATCCACCTCCCGGGGATTTTCAGTGGTGAAGTACAGACGGGTGGCGAAAAGACCCAGCTTGGCAAGGTCCTCCTGCCGGTCCAGCCAGTTCAGCTTTTTGCCGTTGAGAAGCACGCTGCGGCAGCTCTGACCGTCCCGAATCACGGGGAATTCCGCGCCGGTCTTGTCGGTCAGCTTGGTGGAGGTTTGGGTGCAGGAGCAGGCGCCGGTCTTGCTGCGGATCAGGCAGTTTTCCGTTACCATCAGCGGCAGCCGTCCGTAGGACAGAATTTCGCAGGGAATGGCTTTGCTGATGTCCCGAATCTGGGGCAGAGTCATTTCAAAGCTCAGAGTAGCCGACACCAGCCGCAGCTCCCGCAGGAGATTGACGGCGGCGGAATTGTAAAGATTCAGGCCGAAATCGCCCCGCACCCGCATGCCTGCTTCCCGGGCAAGGAGCAGCTGGCCCACATTACCTGCAAGCACTTCCCGAACGCCCATTTCCCGGCAGGTTTGCAGCTGGGAAAGAATTTTCTGCTTCTCTCCGTCGTGAATGATCCGCGGCAGCGCGGCGGCGACGGTTACTTTTCGCGCCAGCTCATGGCAGTAAAGGGGGTCGGCGGCCAGAATGTGAACGGGAACATACAGCGCCTGGGGGCGCAATTTCAGCAGTTTTTCTGTGATTTGCTCCCGGGTGGTCACCTGAACCGTAAAACCGGGGTGAGAGGTCTTGCTGGGAATATGGACAATTTTTTCCAGGCGACGCACACTGGGCTTATCCATCCGGGCCCGCAGGGCGGTCAGCTGATTCAGCACATCCCGGCGCATGGCGTTCAGGTCTGCGGCGGAGAGCATCAGGCCGTCTTCCAAATCGCACCGCACGCCCATGCAGCGGTAAGGCGTACCCCCGGTTTTTTCCAGGCGCTGAGTCAAAGATTCTTCAGTCAGGGGCGTTGTCCGGGCAATCTGGGGAATGGGGCCGATGACCCGGCACTGGCGGCCCTGGGGGTCAGTGACCGTCAGGCTGCTGCCGGCGGAGGTGACGATGGCGTGGAACCGGATGTTCACCCGGCCATTTTCCGCGCCCTCGTAGCTTTGGCGGATTTCCTGCAGCCATTTGGCGTTGTCGTACTTATCCTCCCGGATGCCAAACATGGCGCTTCCGGTTTTGCCGGTATAGTAGCCGTCGGTAAAGCCCTGCCGGTTAAAGGCAGCAGCCAGGGTTTTCATCATGTCCCGGGTGACAATGCTGGTGTCCAGCGCCTGCCGGTAAACGCCGGTGACGGCGGCCACATATTCCGGCCGCTTCATCCGGCCTTCCAGCTTCAGGGAGGCGATGCCCATTTCCTCCAATTCCTGCAGGTAGGGAATCAGACAGTTATCCTTCAGGCTCAAGGGATACTGCTTGTCCCAGCGGCCGTAGCCATAGCTCTGACGGCAGGGCTGGGCGCAGCGGCCCCGGTTGCCGGAGCGGCCGCCGATGGCGCAGGAAAGGTAGCACTGGCCGCTGTAGCTCATGCACAGCGCGCCGTGACCGAATACTTCAATTTCAATGGGGGAATTGGCGGTGATGTAGCGGATTTCCTCCCGGCTCAGCTCCCGGCTGAGAACCACCCGGCTCATGCCCATGGCGGCGCAGAACAGCACGCCGTCTAAGGAATGGACGGTCATCTGGGTAGAGCCGTGGATGCTGACGGAGGGGGCAATCTGCTGGCACAGCTGGGCAACGCCCAAATCCTGCACAATAAAGGCATCCACGCCGCAAAGGGCGGCCTGGCGAATGGTGTTGGAAAGCTCCGGCAATTCCTTGTCGGAAACTAAGGTGTTTAAGGTAAGGTGAACCGCCACACCCCGGACGCGGCAGTATTTTACTGCTTCGGCAAGGGTCTGAAGGGTAAAATTCTTGGCGCCCTGTCTGGCGTTAAAGGTGCCCACGCCCAGGTAGACCGCGTCTGCGCCGTTTTGAACGGCGGCCCGCAGGGCTTCCATGGAACCGGCAGGTGCGAGTAGTTCAATCATAGCATTTCTCTCCATAGGCTATACTTATTCGCATTATAACATATATCCGCTTTAACTTCCAGTGTCCTGATGGAATTTTTCAAAAATTTCAAAAATTTCCTCCCATTGCAAAAGGGTGTTTTCTTTAGTATAATTGCTGATAGAATCGGAGAAAGGCGGATAGCCATGAAAAAGCTGTACTACGAAAACTGTCACTTAAAGGAATTCTCCGCAGCGGTTACCGGCTGCGAGGAAAAAGACGGCCTCTGGGAGATCACTCTGGATGCCACAGCCTTTTACCCCGAAGGGGGCGGACAGCCCTGGGATTTGGGCACTCTGGCAGATGCCAATGTGCTGCAGGTGAAAGAGCGGGGAGAAGAAATTATCCACCTTTGCGACAAGCCTCTTGCGGTGGGGGAACGGGTAAGCGGCGCTGTGGATTGGCAGCGGCGGCTGGACCTGATGCAGCAGCACACGGGCGAGCATATCCTCTCCGGCTTGATCCACAAGACCTTTGGCTATCACAATGTGGGCTTCCACATGGGAAAGCAGATGGTGGAAATTGATTTCGATGGCCCCATCTCCTGGGAGCAGGCCATGGATTTGGAAAAACAAGCCAACCAGGCGGTTTGGGATAACCTGCCGGTAAATTGCTCCGTACCCAGCCCCGAGGAGCTGGAAAAAGCGGTGTACCGCAGCAAACGGAAGCTGCCCTGGCCGGTGCGGATTGTGGAAATTCCCGGTATCGACAGCTGCGCCTGCTGCGGCGTGCATACCAAAACCACCGGGGAGGTGGGGCTTATCAAGATTGTCAGCTGCGCCAAATTTCACGACGGCGTGCGGCTGGAGCTGGTGTGCGGCGGACGGGCCTATGAATATATGGCGGCGATTTTTGAGGAAAACCGGAAGATTTCCCAGCTGCTTTCTGCCAAAATGCCGGAAACCTTTCAGGCTGTGCAGCGGCTGAGCGATGGATTAAACGAAGAAAAGCTGCGGGCGGCGGCGCTGCAAAAGCAGGTGTTTGAAAGCACAGCCAAAGATTATGTAAACCAAGAGAATGTAGTACACTTTGAGGATGATCTCACCGGCGGTCAGTTAAGATTGCTGGCGGAAAAGATTTCCGGTGTGTGCAGTGGCTTTGCGGCGGTGTTTTCTTCCGCCGGCGACGGCTTTGATTACTGCCTCGCCCAGCCCGGCGCTGATTTGCGTCAGCTGGGAAAGGATATGAACCAGACGCTTGGCGGACGGGGAGGCGGCAAGCCGGAATTCCAGCAAGGGCACCTTGGGGCGCGCCGGGAGGAAATTCTTTCGTTTTTTGGAAAATGAGGGGTTTGGCAGGGGCTTTTTGTTACCCCTGTCAATTCTTTTCGATAAAAAATCACTTATTTTTACAAATCCAATACTTTACAATGCAGGAGAAATATTATATAATGATCCTAACTGGGGCAATTTTTCGCCCACAGACAAAATGTATACCATACTGCATCTAAAGCAGTAATTTGAAATGGAGGAAAATCACCATGTCCGTAAAAGTTGCTATCAATGGTTTTGGCCGTATCGGCCGTCTGGCTTTCCGTCAGATGTTCGGTGCTGAAGGTTTTGAAGTTGTCGCTATCAACGACCTGACTTCTCCCAAGATGCTGGCTCACCTGCTGAAGTATGACTCCACCCAGGGCGCTTACGCTGCTCCCTTCGGTGCTCACACTGTCGAGGCTGGCGAGGACAACATCGTTGTCGACGGCAAGAAGATCACCATCTACGCCAAGGCTAACGCTGCCGAGCTGCCCTGGGGCGAGCTGGATGTCGATGTCGTTCTGGAGTGCACCGGCTTCTACACTTCCAAGGAAAAGGCTCAGGCTCACATCACTGCCGGCGCCAAGAAGGTTGTTATCTCTG
>JAFTMB010000028.1 GCA_017452605.1 Oscillospiraceae bacterium | reverse complement strand
CATGTCAAACGGCTGTACCTAAACGGCGCAACGGCGCAGCAGATTAAGGACGCCACCCTGCAGGCGGAAAACTATGCCCCCGGCGCGCCGGAAATTGTGGATTGCGGGGATTTCGAAACTGCCGTATTGGCGGCGGCAAAAGATGCCAAGGCCGGAGATGTGGTGCTGATGAGCCCCGCCAGCGCCGCTTTTGACCAGTTTAAGAAGTTTATGGTGCGCGGTCAGGTGTTTAAGAAACTAATTATGGAGCTTTGAGTATGAATGTTTCCAAGTATACAAAGGCTGTCAGAAAGGTGCTGCCTTTGCGTTACTGCGGCGCTGTGATTGTGGCAGCGGGCAGCGCTTCCCGGATGGGTGGCATTGACAAGGTAATGGCTCCCCTGGGGGGAGAACCAATGATTGTCAAAACGGCCCGGGCCTTTCAGCAGTGCGATGCCATTAAAGAAATCGTGATTGTCACCCGGCAGGATCTGCTGATTCCCGTTATGGACTTGTGCCATGCCTTTGATAAGGTAAAAATGGTGCTTGTAGGCGGCAGCAGCCGGCAGGAATCGGTGGCGAAAGGCTTAAATGCTCTTTCTGACAAGGTAAAGCTTGCCGCCATTCATGACGGGGCAAGACCCCTTGTTTCCTGGCAGGTGATTGACAGAACCGTTCGCGCTGCCAATACCTACGGCGCGGCTGCGCCGGGAATCCCGGTGAAGGATACCATCAAGGTGGTGCGGGGAGGAATCATCGCCCAGACCCCGGACAGAAGTCAGCTTCAGGCTGTGCAGACACCTCAGGTGTTTGACATTGACCTTTTGAAAGCCGCTATGAAAAAGGCGGAGGAGGACGGCGCGCAGGTGACAGACGATTGCTCTGTGGTGGAGCGAATCGGTATGTCTGTGCGGATGGTAGAGGGCGATGAGAGGAATATCAAGATCACAACGCCCCTGGATTTGAAAATCGCGGAGCTGTTTTGGGAGGATAACACATGAGAATCGGACACGGCTACGATGTACACCGCTTTGCGGAGAACCGGGATTTGATTCTGGGCGGTGTGAAAATCGACTACCGGCTGGGCCTTTTGGGTCATTCCGATGCGGATGTTTTGACCCACGCGGTTATGGATGCGCTGCTGGGCGCAGCCGCCATGCGGGATATCGGCTACCATTTCCCGGACACAGATCCTAAGTACAAGGGCGCGGACTCTCTGCAGCTTTTGGATGCAGTGGTGGAAATGCTGGAAAAGAAGGGTTATCGCATCGGTAATGTGGATGTGACGGTTTTGGCGCAAGCACCCAAGCTCAAGCCCCACATTCCCCAGATGACGGAAAATATCGCCGCACGCCTGAAAACGGAAACTTCCCGGGTGAATATCAAGGCCACAACGGAAGAGGGCCTTGGTTTTACCGGAAATATGGAGGGCATCGCCTGCCATGCGGTGTGCCTGCTGGAAGAATAAAAGAATTACCGCTCCCAAGGAAAGCCTTGGGGGCGGTTTTTTGATGGGATTTTCACCCTTTCGACAGCTTAAGCATAAGCTGTGCCGGGAGGGATTTCTATGAACAATTTGTGGATTGTCACATTTCAGTCTGTCACCTACGCGCAAAAAGCCCAGCGGGCGCTGAGGGAGCAGTATATTGACAGCGGCCTGAGAAGAACGCCGATGGGGCTTTCCAGCCGTGGGTGCAGTTACTGCCTGCAGCTGCGGGAGAAGCACATTGTGGATGCAGTGATGCTTTTGCAGGAAAAAGGCATGCTGTCAGGAAAGGTGTTTGCCCAAAGAAAAGACGGCCGCTGGGAGGAGCGAACGCTATGATTTATCTGGATAACGGCGCCACCTCCCTATGGAAACCGGCCTGCGTTTACCGGGCGGTAAGCAAAGCCATGCTTACCTGCGCCAACCCCGGAAGAGGGGGGTATGATGCCGCCGCCCGGTCGGCTGAGGTGGTTTACCGGTGTCGGGAGCGTGTGGCAACTATGTTTGACTGCGAGCCGGAGCAGGTGGTTTTTACTGCCAACTGCACCCATGGACTGAATATTGCCATCCGTTCCATGGTGAAGCCGGGAAGCAGGGTGGTGGTGTCGGGATTTGAACACAATGCGGTAATGCGGCCGTTGTATGCCTTGGGTGCCAAGGTAACCGTTGTCGGCAGAAAACTGTTTGATTGGGATGCTATGCTGACGGAATTTACCCGGGCGATAAAGCAGGGGGCAGACGGGGCGGTATTTACCCACGTTTCCAATGTGTTTGGCTATATCCTGCCAGTGGAGGAAATGGCGGCAATTTGCAAAGAGTATGGCGTGCCTTTTATCATAGATGCGGCGCAGTCGGCAGGCACCATACCGCTGAGCCTGAAAAAACTGGGCGCCGGCTTTATTGCCATGCCGGGGCATAAGGGACTATTAGGTCCTCAGGGAACGGGGATTTTGCTGTGCGCGGATACACCGCAGCCACTTTTGTACGGAGGAACGGGTACGGACTCCGTATCCCGGGATATGCCTTTGGCGCTGCCGGAGCGGCTGGAGGCGGGGACGGTGAATGTGCCGGGGATTGCCGGGCTTGGTGCCGCGGTGGCTTATCTTGCAAAAGAGAGCGTAGATGCTGTTGCCCGGCGGGAGCATGCCTTAGCAAAGGTATGCGGGGAAATGCTGGAGGATATGGGATTTTTTGTGTTTCGCGGAGCGCATCAGGCCTCCACAGTGTCCTTTCTTCCCGGGGAAAACTGCGAGGAATTTGCCCTTGGTCTTGCCCGGCAGGGAATTGCTGTCCGGGCGGGATTACACTGCGCGCCTTTGGCTCATGAAAGTGCCGGAACGCTGGAAACCGGCACGGTTCGGCTCAGCTTCGGCGCGGATGGGAATTTCCGCCAGATTGAGGCGCTGGGCCGTGGAATCCTTGGGATAAAGAGGGAATAAGGAGCAAAAATATTTTCATTTTCTATTGCTATCCATGGACAAATCCGCTATAATAGAACAGATAATAGGGTAGGTATGCGATTGTCGCGGCGGACCGAAAAAGAGCATTAGAAATGAGGTAGAACAGGGCTATGAATACATTTGGTGATTTCTTACAGCAATTGGCCAATATGAGTTGGTCTGACTATTTGGATATTATCATCGTGGCATACCTGCTTTACCGGTTGCTTCCGCTTTTCAAAAGAACGGGCGCCATGCGCATTGCCGGAACAGTTGCCGTTGTCATTATCATTGCATGGCTGACAAGACAGCTGAATCTGCATACGGTCAGCTTTATTCTTGACCAGTTTTTGCAAATCGGTCTGATTGCCCTTGTGGTACTGTTCCAGCCGGAATTGCGTCGGATGCTGGACCATTTGGGTCATGTGAAGCTGAAAAACATTTTTGGACCGGATAAGCAGACTCAGGAAATGGCGCCGGTAGTTTCCCAGACGGTTCAGGCCTGTGAGGTTATGAGCCGGGAACGGATTGGCGCGCTGATTGTCTTTGCCCGTACCAATCATCTGGAAGATTATTTTAAGACTGGCACCATCATCGACGGTCAGGTTTCTGAGCAGCTGCTTCGCAACATTTTCTTCCCGAAAGCATCCTTACATGACGGCGCGGTGATTATTCGCGAAGGCAAGGTTGCCGCTGCAGGCTGTGTGCTTCCGCTGTCGGAAAGCAATCGGCTGAGCGCCGATTTGGGAACCCGGCATCGCGCCGGTGTGGGTATGAGCGAGGTGTCTGATGCGGTGGTGGTAATTGTTTCGGAAGAAACCGGAACCATTTCCGTGGCAGTGGGCGGCATGCTTAAGCGTCATTTGGCGCCTCAAATGCTGGAAAAGCTGCTCACCAACGAGCTATGCCCGACGGAAGCCCAGGATGAAGAAAAGCTGGCAGTGCGGCTTCGTCAGAAACTGCAAAAGAAAGGCAAGGAGAATCAGCAATGAAGAAAAAAGCAATGTATGCGCTGATGTCTGCAATCATTGCCTTTGGCTTGTGGTTGTATGTCATTACCGTAGTCAACCCTGAGGCAGAACAGACTTACTATGACATTACCGTGTCCATGACCAATGAGTCGGTGCTGAAGGATAAGGGTCTGATGGTTTTAGCGGATTCTGAACCCAAGGTGACCTTGGTTCTCCGCGGCAACCGTACCGACCTCAACAAACTGAAAAACTCGGATATTACCCTGCTTGCGGACTTGTCCAAAATCAACGCCGCCGGGCAGCAGGAATTAAGCTACTCCATTTCCTATCCCGGCGAGTTTGCCGACAATGCCTTTGAGGTGCTCAGCCATAGCCCCGACAAGGTAAACCTCAATGTAGTGGAGTGGGGCTCCAAGGAAATTGATGTGGTCATCAGCTATGTAGGCAATGTAGCCGAAGACTATATCATCGACAAAGACAGCGCCCAGCTGGACCATGAAAAGGTTACCATTACCGGCCCCAAAACCGTGATTGACCAAATCACCCAGGCAAAGCTGGATGTGGACTTAAACGGCAGAGGCCAGACCTTCAGCGAAAGCTTCCGCTACACGCTGTGCGATGCCAATGACCAGCCGGTGGATGCCGCCCAGGTCAAAACAAGCGTTGCAGAAGTCACTCTGACCCTGAGAGTGCTGCGGGTGAAGGAAATTCCGCTGCTGCTGGATGTGAAATACGGCGGCGGCGCAACGGCAGATACCACCAACATCGCCATTGATCCGCTGACTATTAAGGTGGCAGGCAGCGAAGCTCTGCTGGAGAACTTCAACAGCCTGACTTTGGGCGCTGTAAACCTTGCAGATATGCTTGAGGATACCACCAAGACCTTCCCCATTAACCTGACCGAGGGCTTGATGAATCTGTCCGGTGTGACAGAGGCCACGGTTGCCATCTCCTTCCCGGAGCTGGAAACCAAGACCTTGTCTATTGCCCGGGATAAGATTCAGGTGTCCGGCCTGCCTGCGGGCATGACATATACAATCGGCACGCAAATTTGCACGATTGCGGTTCGCGGACCCAAGGCGCAGATCGACGCCATGACGGAAGAGCACCTGACCATTCGCGTGAACCTTGCCGATGCGCAGCTGGGTGAGAATTATTTCCCTGCCCAGGTGTACGTAGACGGCGCCTTCCCCGGCGTGGGCGTACTGGGCCCGAACAACATCAGTATTCTGGTGCAGGGCTCGTAATGCCGCACATAAAGTGATGCTGCAGGCGCAGCAGCGAAAGAAAACAATTATGGGGGTTTCAAAAACCCCGCACAAAAGGGGATAATGACCTTGATTAAAAGTATGACCGGCTACGGCCGCGCTGTGGAAACCATTGACGGACGGGAGTTTACAGTTGAGCTTCGCTCTGTCAACAATCGGTATCTTGACTGCAATATCAAGCTGCCCCGCAGTTTTTCCTTTGCGGAAGACGCGGTAAAGCAGGCGGTAAAGCAGGCGGTATCCAGAGGTAAGATTGATGTTTTCATCACCGTAAAATCCGAATCCTGCGAGGATACCACCATCACCTTAAACAAAACCGTTGTGGCCGGTTATCTGGCTGCTATGGAGCAGATGACAGAGCAATTCGGCGTGAAAAATGACATCAGTGTTACCACACTGTCCCGCCTTCCCGAGGTTTTCTCCGTGGAAAAGCCGGAGATGGACGAAGAAAAGCTGATGAAGGACTTGCTGTCTGTTGTGGCGAAGGCCTTGGATAGCTACAACGCCATGCGTACCACGGAAGGCGCAGCGCTGGATGCAGACCTGAGAAGCCGCGGCTGCACCATTTTGGAACTGGTCAGTCAGGTGGAGCAGGGAAATGGACAAACCGTGGCAGATTACAGAGCCCGTCTGGAAGCTAAAATCCGGGAGGTTCTGGAAAACACCAATATCGACGAAAGCCGCATTTTGACCGAGGCCGCCATTTTTGCAGACAAGGTGGCGGTGGACGAGGAAACGGTGCGTCTTCGCAGCCATTTAGACCAGATGAACGCCATGCTCGCCACCGGCGGCGCCGTTGGACGGAAGCTGGATTTCCTGCTGCAGGAAATGAACCGGGAAGCCAACACCATCGGCTCCAAGTGTACCGATGTCAAGCTTGCCAGAATTGTGGTGGACATTAAGGCTGAGCTGGAAAAGATTCGGGAACAGACCCAGAACATTGAGTAAGAGGGCGCTATGAAACTGATAAACATTGGTTTTGGCAGTATGGTGGCCGCCGGCAGAATGCTGGCTGTGGTGTCGCCGGACTCTGCCCCGGTCAAGCGGGTCATTCAGGAGGCAAGGGACAGAGGCATGCTCATTGACGCCTCCTACGGGCATAAAACAAAAGCGGTAATCCTGATGGATACAGACCATGTGATTTTATCCGCCTTGGAGCCGGAAACCATTTCCGGCAGAGCGGAAGAGGAGGAAGGTTAGTGAGCAAGGGTAAATTGTTTGTAATTTCCGGCGCTTCCGGCGTGGGAAAAAGCACGGTTCTGAGAAAGGTTTTGGATGCCCGGCAGGATTTGCAGTTTTCCGTTTCTGCCACCACCCGTCCTCCCAGACCCGGTGAAATAGACGGCGTAAACTACTACTTCGTCACCCGGGAGCAGTTCCTTGATATGATTGCAAGGGACGAGTTCGTGGAATACGACGAACATAACGCCACCCTCTACGGCACGCCCTGGAGTCAGTTGGAGAACAAGCTGAAGCTGGGCAATGTGATTTTGGACATAGAGCCTGTGGGCGCAGGAAATGTTCGGAAAAAGCGGCCGGATGCCATCCTGATTTTTGTGAAGGCACCGTCCATGGAAGAGCTGGAGCATCGGCTTCGCGGCCGTGGCGACACCTCCGACGAGCAGATGAAAATGCGTTTGGAGCGGGCTGTGTGGGAGCAGGAGCAAATCGGCTGGTATGACCATGTGGTGGTCAACGACCAGGTGGATGCCTGCGCTGAAAAAATACTGAATATCATCGCAGAAAGCTGCGTTGAGGAATAATTGGAGGAATTTAGATATGTTGTACCCCCCTGTAGCAGATTTGCTGAAGGATGTTGAAAGCCGTTACCTGCTTGTCAATGTGGTTGCCCAGCGGGCTCGCCAGATTGCATCCGAGGCAGAAGAATATGGCGAAGAACTGACAGAAAAGCCGGTAACCCTGGCAATCAAGGAAGTGGCCAACGGCCAGCTCAGTGCCAGCTTGAAGGACGAATACATGAACTAAGGAAAGGAGTAGGGCTATGATTGCGAAAATTGCTGTTTCGGCGGCCAATTTTGCCATTGATAAGCCCTATTCCTATCGCATTCCTGAAGGAATGGACTTGGCTGCGGGATGCCGGGTGGTTGTCAGCTTTGGCAGAGGCAACCGGAAAGCAGAGGGCGTGGTGCTTTCTGTGGAACCGGAAACGGGGGACACCCCGGAAACCTTAAAAACCGTGGAGCGGGCTTTGGATGAAGAGCCTTTGCTCACGCAGCACATGCTCCGGCTTGCGGCCTTTATGAGAGAGCGGTGCTTCTGCACCTTTTACGATGCGGTTCGGGTCATGCTCCCCGGCGGGCTGTGGTTTCGCACCAAGGATACCTACCGGCTGACGGAAAGCCGCAGCTGGGAAGAAAAAGAAATCCGCCAGGCCGATGCCAAGAAGCTGCTGACGCTGCTGGCGGAGTGCGGCGGCGAGGCCACCGGACAGGTGGTGCGCCAGTGGTTTCCCGATGATGAAAAGCGGCAGGCGGCCATCGCCTTTTTGGTGAAAAAGAAGTGGCTGGTGGATGAAACAGACTTTGCCCGGAATTTATCCGACAAGACGGAAAAAATTGCCACCTTGGCAGCCAGCCCGGAGGAAACTCTGGATTTTGCCAAGCAGCGCCTGCGGGCGCCGATGCAGCGCAGCGTCTTGGAACTGATGTGCGCTGTGGGCAGCGCGGCGGTGAAGGAAATCTGTTATTACACCGGCGCAAAACCCGCAACGGTGAAGCGGCTTGCGGAGCTTGGGTATCTGGAGTTGAGTGACCGCCCGGTTCTTCGCTGCAGTGAGATAAAGCCTGCCAAGTTAGACGGTGAGCTTATTCTCAATCAGGAGCAGCAGGAAGCTTATCTCGGCCTTTCCCGGCAAATGGACGAAGAAAAGCCGGGGTCTGCGCTGCTGTACGGTGTAACCGGTTCGGGAAAAACCGCGGTGTATTTGAAGCTGATTGCCCATGCGCTGGAGCAAGACAAGGCGGCTATGCTGTTGGTGCCGGAAATTGCCCTGACCCCTCAGCTGCTAAGTTTACTGGCTGCCCATTTTGGCGACCGGGTGGCGGTGCTGCACAGCAGCCTGTCTGCCGGAGAGCGGTATGACCAGTGGAAGCGGGTTCGCTCCGGCGATGCCCGGGTGATTGTGGGAACAAGGTCTGCGGTGTTCGCACCCAGTTCACAATTAGGGCTTATTATCATCGACGAAGAGCAGGAGCACACCTATAAATCTGAAAATTCTCCCCGTTACTGCGCCAAGGAAGTGGCGCTGTGGCGAGGCTTGAAAGAAAATGCGCTGGTACTTCTGGGTTCTGCTACCCCATCGGTGGAGACTATGTACCGGGCCAAATCCGGAACTTACCGACTGTACACCCTGCGTCAGCGGTATAACGGCAAAGACCTTCCTCAGGTTCGGATTGTGGATATGAAAGAGGAAATTAAGCAGGGAAATGATTTCAGCATCAGCACTGCGTTGGCAGAAGCCATTCAGGAAAATATGGCGCAGAAAAAGCAAACCATTTTGTTCCTGAATCGCCGGGGCAACAGCCGCGCCCTTGTGTGCGTGGAATGTTCCGAAACGCCGGAATGTCCCAGATGCAGCCAGCGGCTGACCTTCCACAGCGCCAACAACCGGCTGATGTGTCACCACTGCGGTTACTCCCGCATAGCGCCCAAGCGGTGCGATGTCTGCGGTGGGCCGCTGAAAGCAGTGGGAACCGGCACCCAAAAGGTGCAGCAGGAGCTGGAAAATCTGCTTCCCGGCGTGGAAATTGCCAGAATGGACTCTGACACTGTCAGCGCGGTGAACACCCATGAAAAAATTCTGGAGCATTTCCAGAAAGACAAAGTTCCGGTGCTTATTGGTACGCAGATGGTTGCCAAGGGCTTGAATCTTCCCAATGTTACTTTGGTGGGCGTTCTGGATGCGGACATGAGTCTGTATTCCGGTTCTTACCGGGGCGGGGAAAACACCTTTAATATGCTGACCCAGGTGGTTGGCAGAGCCGGTCGGGGCGACACTCCCGGACAGGCTGTGATTCAGACTATGGTTCCCCAGCACAAGGTGATTACTCTGGCTGCCCAGCAGGATTACGACAGCTTTTACGAAATGGAGCTGGCGCTGCGCAAGGCTCAGGAGTATCCGCCCTTTGGCGATTTGGCAAGCGTTACCTTTATTGGCCAGGACGAGGGCCAGGTCATTCGGGGCGCAGCCAAATTCCGGGATAGCCTCAGCGATTGTATGAAGCTGGAGGCGTACAGAAAAGAAAGATGCACGGTGCTTGGGCCTGCTCCCTGCGCTGTGCCAAAAATCAACTATCATTTCCGCTACCGGTTGACATTGCGCTGTCACATGACCAAGCCTTTGCGTCAGCTGCTTGCCCATCTTTTGCAGCAGTTCAGCAAGGACGGGGCAAACCGGGGTGTTTCGGCCTTTATTGACATCAATGGATTTGAAGATTAGAGGGATTGTATGGGCTTACGAAAGATTTTAACAGATAAAGAGCCGGCGCTGCATAAGGTGTGCAAGCCGGTGGAAAAATTTGACTGGAAGCTGCACAAGCTGCTTGACGATATGGCGCAAACCCTGGCGGAAGCAAACGGCGTGGGTCTGGCTGCTCCCCAGGTAGGCATTTTGCGCCGGGTGGTGATTGTAGACACCGGCGAAGGCATTCTGGAGCTGGTGAATCCGGAGCTGGTGGAAACCAGCGGAGAACAGACGGGAGCAGAGGGCTGCCTCAGTGTTCCCGGAAAGTACGGCCTTGTGAAAAGACCTTACTACGCCAAGGTCCGGGCTCAGGACCGGGACGGAAACTGGTTTGAAGCTGAGGGCGAGGAATTGATTGGCCGCTGCTTCTGTCATGAGCTTGACCATCTGGACGGTATTTTGTACACCCAGGTAATGGAGCGCTTCTTAACAGAAGAAGAGCTGGAAATGGATGACGAGTAGGTAGCTTCCCTCAAGGAGGAATGGCATGAGAATCGTTTTTATGGGTACGCCGGATATTGCGGCAACGTGCCTGAAACAACTGCTTGATGACAACATGGATGTTGTGGCAGTTTATACCCAGCCGGACCGGCCCAAGGGTCGTGGCATGAAGATGGTGGCATCTGCTGTGAAGGAGCTGGCTTTAAGTGCAGGTATTGCCGTATATCAGCCGGAAAACTTCCGGGATGACGAAACTGTGCAGACCCTTGCCCAACTGCAGCCGGATGTGATTGCGGTTGTGGCCTACGGACGAATTTTACCCCAGCGGGTGCTGGACATTCCGCCCAAGGGATGCATCAACATTCACGCAAGCCTGCTGCCTGCTTACCGTGGCTCTGCCCCTTATCAGTGGGCGGTGCTGGACGGCTTGGAGGAAACCGGCGTCAGTGCCATGTACCTTTGCCGGGAAATGGATGCAGGCGATGTGATTGACGTGGCAAAGACCCCCATTGGCGAAAACGAAACCGCAGGGGAGCTTCTGGACAGATTGGCCGTGTTGGGAGCAACGCTCCTGAGTCAGACCATGACCCGGCTTTCTAAAGGAGAAGTAACTGCTACGCCCCAGGACGGAAGCAAGGCAAGCTATGCTCCCATGCTGGATAAAACTATGAGTCCCATTGATTGGAACAAAACCGCCCGGCAGATTCACAATCAGGTTCGGGGATTGCATCCCTGGCCGGTAGCTACGGCGGAGCTGGGGGGAACAAAGTTTAAGATCCACGAAGCAGTGGTGTGTGACGGTTCCGGGAAACCGGGAACCATTTTGGAACTGACCAAAACCGGCCTGAAGGTGGCCTGCGGTGAGGGCGCGGTGGAAATCCGCAGCCTGCAGGCAGAGGGCGGCAAACGGATGAACGCCACGGATTACTTCCGGGGTCATCCCCTGGAGATCGGCTGATGTCGGCTCGGGAAGTGGCGCTCAGCGCCTTGATTGCCTGCCGAAAGCAGGACGCATGGTCAAACTCCGTGCTGAAAACCTATATCGCCAGGTCTAATCTGGATCGGCGGGATGCGGCTCTTGCCACCCGGCTGTGCTACGGCGTCCTGCAAAACAGAAACGCCCTGGATTTTTACCTGAAGCAGCTGCTGATGGGTAAACTTCGGGATTTGCACCCGGCGGTGCGGGATGTGCTGCATTTGGGCCTTTACCAGATGTACTTTATGGATAAAATTCCAGAGTCTGCCGCGGTCAATGAATCGGTGGCGCTGGTAAAGAAATACTGCAAATCGGTAAAAAACGCCCCGGGGCTTGTCAATGGCGTGCTTCGCAGCGCGGCCCGGCTGGCGGGAAAACTGCAGCAGCCGGAAAGCCTGACGGATCGATACAGCCACCCGGAAAAGCTGATACAGCTTTTTAAAGGGTATCTGGGAGAAGAAAATCTGGAAGCCATGCTCCGGGCCAACAATGAAACCCCGGAAACCGTGGTGCAGGTGAACACCCAAAAGGTAACTAAGCAGACGCTGTTGGAGCATTTGGCCCGGGAGGGCGTAGGTGCCGAAAGCCACCCCTGGATGGAAAACTGCTTGATTCTGGGCGCAACCGGCAGCATTGAAAAGCTGGATGCGTTCCGCAGCGGAGAGTTTTATGTCCAGGATGCTGCCGCCCGGCTGGCGGTGGATTGTGCCGGACTGAAAGGGGAAGACCTGACGGTGATAGACTGCTGCGCCGCCCCCGGCGGAAAGACCTTTGCCGCGGCAATTGCCATGGGGGGAAAGGGAAGAATCTTTGCTTCCGACCTCCACGAGCATCGGGCGGAGCTGATTGTGAAAGGCGCTCAGCGTTTGGGATTCCAAAACATCACTGTTTCCCAGAAAGATGCGGCCCAAAGCTGGCCGGAAATGGAAGGGAAGGCGGATGTGGTGATCGTGGATGTGCCTTGCTCCGGCTACGGCATTATCCGCAAAAAGCCGGACATCCGCTATAAAGACCCGGACACCATGAAGGATTTGCCCCAGCTCCAGCTGCAGATTTTGGAAAATCAAAGCAAGCATGTAAAACCCGGCGGCGTGCTGATTTACGCAACCTGTACTCTGGTGCGCCGGGAAAATGAGGGCGTGGTGGAAAAATTCCTGAAAGCCCACTCTGACTTTACATTGACAAAACTACCTCTTCCTGAGGTGTTTGGAAACGAAAACACGGGCATGCTTCGCTTGCTGCCCGGCCAGTATCACACAGACGGCTTTTTTATCTGCCGTATGCAAAGAAAGAAAAGGCTATGAACTTAAAGTCACTGACCCAACCGGAAATTGCCCAGCTGCTTAAAGATATGCAGCAGCCGTCTTTCCGGGCAAAGCAACTTTATACCTGGCTTCATAAGGGTGTTCGCAGCTATGATGAAATGGCGAATATCCCGAAACCGCTGCGGCAGCAGCTTCAGGAGAAGTATCCTATTTGCCCGCCGGAAGTGGTTAGAAAGCAGGAGTCGAAAAAAGACGGCACCATTAAGTATTTATGGAAGCTGTCCGACGGAAACTGCGTGGAAACTGTCCTCATGCGCTATCATTACGGAAACACCGTTTGCATCTCCACGGAGGTGGGCTGTGCTATGGGCTGCGCTTTTTGCGCGTCTACTTTGGGCGGTCTGGTGCGCAGGCTGGAGCCCTTTGAAATGCTGGACCAGGTACTGTTTACCCAGATTGACTCCGGCTTGCCGGTGAGCCACATTGTGCTGATGGGAATTGGAGAACCGCTGGATAATTTTGATAATGTGATGCGGTTTTTGGAGCTGGTCAACAGTGCCGACGGTATGAACATCTCCATGCGGCACATCAGCCTTTCCACCTGCGGCCTTGTGCCGAAAATTGACCAACTGGCGGAAAAGAAGCTGCAGCTGACACTGTCTGTTTCTCTTCACGCGCCCAATGATGCTATCCGCAACACCATTATGCCGGTGAACAAGGCCTATCCTTCTCAGGAGCTGATTGACGCCTGCAGGCGGTATTACGACGCGACCAAGCGGCGCATATCCTTTGAATACGCCATGATTGACGGAGTCAATGATTCCAAGGAAAATGCTCAAGAGCTGATTCGCAGGCTGAAAGGCTTGCCTGCTCACTTTAATCTCATTCCTCTGAACCATGTGGAGGAAAGTCCCCATAAGCCCAGCAGCCGAAAGGCGGTTGAGGCATTTCAGAAAACATTGGAGGCGGCGGGAATTACCGCCACCGTTCGCAGAACCTTAGGCGGCGATATTGACGCCTCCTGCGGTCAGCTGCGCAGAAAATACACCAAGGAAAGCTAAGCGATCTTTACCCGAAAGGAGCGGAATCATTATGCAAAGTTGGGGTATGACAGACCCGGGCTGTGTCCGGCCGCAAAACCAGGACGCCTTCCAAATTGAACAACTGGATAAGAACACCGCTTTGTACATCGTATGCGATGGCATGGGCGGCGCCAAATCCGGCAATGTTGCCAGCACTCTGGCGGTTGACGTGTTTGTGGAGGAAGTCCGCAGAACATGGGTAAACGGCATGGACCCGGAAGAAGCGGAGCAGATGCTCCGGGGCGCGGTGAAGCTGGCTAACTTTACGGTTTACGACCAGGCTCAGCAGCTGGAAGAGTTCTCCGGCATGGGCACAACGCTGGTTGCGGCTCTGGTTCAGGGTAAGTGGGCGGTGTTTGTCAACGTGGGCGACAGCCGGGCCTACCTTGTCAATCAGAACGGCATTCGTCGGGTGACCCGGGATCATTCCCTGGTGCAGATGATGGTTGACCGGGGCGATTTGACGCCAGAGCAGGCAAGAACCTATCCCGGTAAAAACTACATTACCCGGGCCATCGGCACAGAGCCGGTGGTGGAATGCGATGTATTCCATTTGGATGTGCAGCGGGGCGATTTTATTCTGCTTTGCAGCGATGGCCTGTCCAACACCATGGACGACCAGGAAATTTTGTTTGAAATCGTCCACGGAGTCAACAAGGAGCTGTGCTGCCAGCGGCTGTTGGAAATCGGCCGTGGCCGGGGCGCGCCCGACAATATGACCTGCGTGCTGACTCTTGTTTGACCTGCAGGAAAGGAGTTTCTCTTATGGATAAAGATAAGTATATTGGACGGTTACTGGATAACCGTTATGAAATATTAGAGGTTTTGGGTACCGGCGGCATGGCCGTTGTGTACAAGGCGCGGTGCCATCGGCTGAACCGGTTGGTGGCGATCAAGATTTTGAAGGATGATTTTTCCCAGGACGAAGAATTCCGCCGTCGCTTCCACGATGAAAGCCGGGCCGTTGCCATGCTTTCCCATGCCAACATTGTGTCCGTTTACGATGTTTCCACTTCCGATGACGCAGACTATATCGTCATGGAGCTGATTGACGGCATTACCCTGAAGCAGTACATGGAGAAGAAGGGCGTGCTCAACTGGAAGGAAACCCTCCATTTTGCCATGCAGATCGCCAAGGCGCTGGACCACGCCCACAGCCGGGGCATCGTCCACCGGGATATTAAGCCCCACAATGTGATGGTGCTGAAAAACGGCGCTGTCAAGGTGACGGACTTCGGCATCGCCCGAGTGATGTCCAAGAGCAACACTTTAACCAAGGAAGCACTGGGCTCTGTTCACTACATTTCCCCGGAGCAGGCCAAGGGTGGCAGAGTAGACAGCCGTTCGGATATTTACTCTCTGGGCATTGTGATGTATGAAATGATGACGGGCCGCCCGCCCTACGACGGAGAATCTCCGGTGGCGGTTGCCATTCAGCACATCAACGGCAAACCCCAAATGCCCTCTACGTTGAACCCCAATATTCCTGGCGGCATGGAGCAGATTATTGTCAAGGCCATTTCCCAGGAGCCTGCAAAGCGGTACAGCACCGCCAAGCAAATGCTGCAGGATATGGATGAGTTCCGCAAAGACCCTGCCATTTTGTTTGATTACAACAATGCCAGCACTTCTTTGGAGGATGCCGCTGCCATTGCAAGCCAGGTAAAGCCTGCAGAGCCTGCGGCTCAGCCCCAGAGAAACATTGCTGAGCGGGTGGCAAATAACAAAGGCGCTGCCGCGCCTGTCAAGCGCCCGGCTCCCAGCCAGAGTAAGCCTGCTAAAAAGCCTGCCCGGCGCAGAGAGATTATTATTGAGGAAGAGGAGCGGGGCAATAAGGCGGCCACCATCGCTGTTGTGATTTGCTCCATTGTAGCCATTGTTGCCATCGGTATTTTCCTCTATGCCGCCTTTGGCGACAGCGGAAAGAATCCGGACACCAATTTGGTGGTTGTTCCCAACCTGGTGAACAAGGATTTCAACGAAGCGGCCATGTCGGAAGACTATGTGCTGGAAATTGAAAGTAAGGTTTACAGCGATAAGTTTGAAAAGGACCGCATTATTGAGCAGAAGATCCGCCCCAACACCAAGGTGGAAAAGGGCAAGACCGTTCAGGTGGTTGTCAGCGCAGGCCCCGAGCCCAAGGTAAAGGTGATGGAAGACCTGATCAATCTGGATGAAGAGCAGGCGCTGAAGTTCCTGACCAACACCCAGGGCATCAGCGGAGACCGCATCCTGATCCGCAGAGAAAGCAACGCCACCATTGAAGCGGGCAAGATTATCCGCACAGAGCCCAGCGAGGGCGTAACCCTGACAGAGGATCAGACCATTTACCTCACCGTCAGCACCGGCCCGGAAGTGGACAGCGCTATGATGCCCAGTGTGGTGGGCCAGAATGTGGAAATGGCAAAGAAGCTTCTCAATGCTTCCGGTTTTATGAACATTGAAGTGGAGGAAGTGGAAAGCACCAATCCTCAGGGCCAGGTTCTTTACCAGTCCGTTACCAAGGGCAGCACCATTGCCACCTCCACCAAGATCGTTCTTCGGATTCCCAAGTGGATTGAAGTAACCGTTCCCACCCAGCCCTCGGAAACAGAACGTCCGTCTGACTATCTGCCCAAGGTAGTTCGCATCGCCCTGCCGGATGACATGACGGAGGATTATATCATCACCGTTTACAACGGCACCACCGTGGTGGAGGAGCGGATGATTCCCGCAGGCACCCTCTATACGGAAGTCGAGCTGTACGGCAAGGGAAAAATTGACTTTACCGTGATGGTCAACAACGGCCTGTCCTGGACCGAGACCGTGGACTTTGACGAAAAGACAGAGGCAAACGATGACAACTAAGCAAATTGGCCGCATTATCCGGTCAATCAGTGGATTTTATGATGTCCAGACTCCGGCGGGTGTGATCACCTGCCGGGCCAGGGGCATTCTCCGAAAAGAGGGAAATGCGCCCCTGACCGGCGACATGGTGGAAATCTCCGAGGAAAAGGGAAAGGGCATGGTGGAAAAAATCCTGCCCAGAAAGAACAGCTTTGTTCGGCCTGCGGTTGCCAACATTGACGCGCTGGTGGTATTTGCTGCCAATGTCAATCCCGTCACCGAGCCGTTTCTCGTAGACCGGGTCGCCGCCATTGCCGGAGATCAGGAAGTTCCTGTGTATCTGTGCGTCAATAAGTGCGATTTGGATCCGGCGGTGGATTTGGTTCGTATTTACCGCAACGCCGGCTTTCCGGTAATTTGTACCAGCGCTCAAACGGGCGAGGGCAGGGAAGAGTTGTGGAATCTGATCCGGGGAAAGCTCACCGCATTTACGGGAAACTCCGGCGTGGGTAAGAGCAGTATGCTCAATCAGCTTTGCCCCGATCTGGCGCTTCCCACCGGGGAAGTGTCTGAAAAGCTGGGGCGCGGCAGACACACCACCCGCCATGTGGAGCTTTATATGCTGGACGAAGAAACCTATGTTGCAGATACGCCCGGTTTTTCCGCCTTTGATACTGACCAGATGGAATTGATCCTGAAAGAGAATCTTCAGTATGCGTTCCCGGATTTTGGGCAGTTTATTGGTGATTGCCAGTTCCACGATTGCTCCCACCGGAAAGAACCCGGCTGCGCCGTTACCCAGGCGGTGGCTCAGGGAAAGATTGAAAAGACCCGTTATGACAGTTATCTGCGGCTTTACGAAAAGGCCAGCCAGATCAAGCTGTGGGAACTGAAATAAAAATCTCCGTAATGACTGAAATTACGGAGATTTTTTTGTAAATTATTCTAAAAATGTGCTTGACAAATGTAATAAATAATGGTAAGATAATCGAGCGCGTGTAGGGATATTATGCGCGCACTGCGATGATGCGGGAGATTGCGTCTAAAAAACGGTAACTTCCGCGGAGTATGTCCGGTCATCGGGCGGCTGAACTGCTTCTGTTTGCGCTTTGCGTATATCACTGCGGCAGAGGATTGGTCGGCTTGCGTCGGCCATTTTTCATGGCTCAGAATGATACGCACGGCGGCGTGAACACAACATTTCGACAGTACCCAGACACCAAGCAAACTGAGTACGTTACATTCAAGGAGGAAAACAAATCATGGCAAACCAGGAAATGATCCGCATCCGGCTTAAGGCTTACGATCATCAGTT
>JAFTMB010000002.1 GCA_017452605.1 Oscillospiraceae bacterium | reverse complement strand
GTACTGGCGATGAGAATATTGTGGTCTACATCCAGCAAAATTCCGCTGACCTGACAGATGCTGCTGTCATACTCCCTGGCGGCAAAATAGCCGTCTTTCAGCACAGCAACCTTTTCTGCGTTGCTGACGCTGACCGGGGCAATCCGAACCGGGTGAATATCTCCGTACAGCCGTTCCTTCAGCACAATATCCATGGCGGCTGTGCCCTGACCCAGCGCCTCCGCTGCCCGCTCAGCGCAGCGAATGAGACCCTCCTCCGAGGTATCCACAGTGGACGCCATTACGCTTCGCATGCCCAAATACACGCGAACCGCCGCGCCGGCAACCACGGTGTCCTTTATGGCATCCACCTTATCGGCAATCATGGAGATGGTATGATTGGTGGTGTTTTCCGCAAAAATTTCCGCGTAGTCCGCGCCGGTTGACACCGCTTTTTGCAGCACCTTTTGACAAATTTCTCTGGAAATCATAAAAATGCACTCCTTTGGTAAACGATTTCTTTCAGCATAGGGTGTATTTTATCACAATCCCCTTTGGATTACAACCTCAAGTTTCTCTCAGGCAAACATTTGTAGCCGACAGGTGTTTTTTCTTCCCGGAGTGGAAGAAAGCTCTTTACTTTTTCCCCGTATTTCGCTATGATAGCAATAGTATCCCTTAGGAGGCGAAAATATGCTTTTCGGCAAAAAACCACTTTCCGGTGAAGAACCTGTCTCCGGACAAAAACCCGACAAAAAGAAAATCATCTATATTGCTCTCATCTGCCTGCTTTCTATGGTCTTTCTGGGCTGCGCCATATATCTGATCGATTACTTTGTGCAGACATCCTCGCAAAGCAAGGATTACAAGGACCTTTCCAGCATTGTGGAAAGCATCCGCCAGGATATGGCAACTTCCCCCGACAATTCTTCCCCCAGCAGTCCCGTTTCCACCGGGAACTCCAACGGCGAGGCAGACAGCTCCAAGATTCTGCCGGAATACCAGCCCCTTTACGAAATGAATCAGGATTTGGTAGGCTGGATTAAAATCCCCGACACCCAGGTGGATTACCCCGTTGTGCAAACTCCCCACGACATGGACTACTATCTTTACAAGGACTTCAACAAGCAATATTCCCAGTCCGGCTGTATTTATGTCCGGGAAAGCTGCAATGTGTTCACCCCCTCTGACAATGTGGTCATCTACGGTCACCGCATGAACAACGGCTCCATGTTTGCCGACCTGATGAACTACAAGAAGAAGAGCTATTGGGAAGCCCACCAGACCATTCAGTTTGACACCATCTACGAGCACCACACCTATCAAATCATCAGCGTATTCATCACCTCCGGCGATGCAGGCATCGGTTATCCGTACCACCAGTTCAACACCGCCTCCAACCAGAGTGAATTTGACGCATTCCTTTTGAATATTAAAAACCTTCAGCTTTACGACACCGGCGTGGACGCCCAGTACGGCGATATGCTTATCACCCTTTCCACCTGCCTGCCCCGTTATGAATCCCCTTCCAACGGCCGGCTTGTAGTTGTCGCCAAGCGGGTTTCCTGACCTTTTCATGCTTAAAAAAGGACACGCACAAAAGTGCGTGTCCTTTTTTCTCCCTTAGCAGGTGATGTCTTCGTCAAGCATGATTTGCAAAATGGTCTTGTCCGTCTGGCGCATGCCCTCTCTTGCCAGAATTCCCACATTGGAAACGGTTCTGTCCACACCCTTGGTAACAATGCCGTCGCCGCCGTAAAACTGCTGGTTTTCCCAGTACATATCGCAGCCTAAAATGCCCGCATCCACTGCCGCCGCAATTTTCGCGGCGCAGGAGGGCTTTGCTCCGTCGCAAATGGTTCCGGACAGAATGGCAATGGCGTTGACCACCGTATGGGCAATGGCGTGGAATTTTCCGCCCCGTAAGTAGGCAATGCCCGCGCCTGCGCCGCAGCCTGCGCTGATGGCGCCGCAATAGGCGCTTAACCGTCCGATTCCCGCCTTTTGGTGGATGGTAACCAAATCGCTTAAGGTCACCGCCCGCAGACATTCCTCCCGGCTTTTTCCCATAGCCTCAGCGTAAACCGCCACGGGAACGCTGGCGGTAATGCCCTGATTGCCGCTGCCGGAAAGGATGATCACCGGCATTTCGCAGCCGCTCATTCTGGCGTCGGAGCCCGCTGCCGCATAGGCTGCCGCCCGCTTGCTTAGCAGCTGACCCTGATGCTTCAGCAGCACACTGCCGATGTTTGCGCCCCAACTGTTTTCCAGGCCCTCCCGGGCAATTGCCATGTTGTAGTCAATCTGCCGGCCTACCAGCTCCTCCACCTGAGAAATGTCCACCAGGTCCACAAATTCCACAATTCTTTCAATGCTCAGGCAGGATTTGTCGGTCAGCTGGTCTTCCGGCGACTCCTCAATCTTCTGGCTGTGAAGCACCTGTCCGTTTTTCTCAATGTGTACAATATTGGTGTGGTGGTTGGCAAGGCGCAACCGCGCCCGGTCTTCCCCGGAGGACAAGGTAATGTCAATGTCAAACACCAACTCCGACTGCGCGGGCTTAACCTGAATGTCCGCCTCACGGATAAATGCATGCAGCTGCTGACGCTGCCGGTCTGTAACGCAGCTGATAACCTCCAGAACCTTGTCCGCGTTACCTGCCACAATGCCGGCGCTTACCGCGGGGATAATGCCGTGAAGTCCGCCGGTGTTGGGCACGATGACGCTTTTTACATTCTTAATGATATTTCCGCTGACGAAAATCTCCACCTTTTCAGGCAGTTTTCCCAGCACCTGCCTTGCCTTGGCGCCGGCGTAGGCCAGCGCAATGGGTTCGGTGCAGCCCATAGCAGGCCGCAGCTCCTCTTCCAGAATGCTCAGATATGCGCTGTAAAGCGGATCTCCTCTTTTCACGGCTGTTTCCTCCTGTGTTTCTTTGTCAAAATTATACCACTTTCCCCGAAAAAAGTAAATACAAAAAGCACCCGCCCTAGGCGGGTGCTTAGCTTATTGTTTTCTGCGCAGGAGCTGAATTCCCAGCACCAGTACCAGCGGAAAGGCAATGGCAGCCAGCAATCCGGCCTTCAGCTCTCCCCCAAAGCCGGAAGACACTGATCCTACCACCGATGGGCCGACAGAACAGCCAAGATCCCCTGCCAGTGCCAGCAGGCCAAACATGGCCGTTCCCCCACTGGGAACATACCCCGCTGCCAAGCTGAACACCCCCGGCCACATAATGCCCACCGACATGCCGCAAACACCGCAGCCAATCAGGTTCACCAAAGGGTGGGGCGCAAACACCGCCAACAGATAACCTGCCACGCAGGCCAGGCCGCTGGCGGAAATAAACCCTTTCAAATGGATTCTCTCTCCAAAAATACCGTAAACCAGCCGGGAAAGACCCATCAGCAGGGCAAATAAACAAGGGCCAAGCAAATCGCCTGCGGTTTTGGATACACCCAACCCCTGCTCCGCAAAATAGGACGCCCATTGGCTCATGGCCTGCTCCGAGGCGCCGGAACAAATCATGAGCACCGCCAGCAGCCAAAAGAAGCCGGAACGCAGCAGCTTTCCTGCCGGCTGCCCCTTACCTTTGCCGCCCGGCACCTGAACAGGAGATTTAGCAAACAGAAAGACATTTCCCAGAGGAATCAGCGCCCACAGCGCTGCAAGCCATTTCCAGTTTTCTGTGCCGAAGAAACAAAAGAACACCGTGGTAAGGAGCACCACCAGCATGTGTCCCCAGCAGTAAAAAGAATGCAAAAGGCTCATGGCGGCGGATTTGGCGTCCAGCGGAAGCGCCTGTACAATGGAGCTGACTAAAACTTCTATCAATCCGCTGCCCACAGCATATATCCCAATGGCCAGCATCAGGCCCAAATAGGCATTTCCCACCAGCTCCGGCAGGATTCCCAATCCCAGCAATCCTGCAGCGCTGAAAATATGGGCCGCCACAATGCATTTTTTATAGCCGATTTTCTCTGCATACCTTGCAGCCAGAAAATCCACCAGAATCTGCACGCCGAAATTAAATGTGACCAAAAAGCCAATCTGCGCCACCGTCAGACCGTACTGTCTTTGAAAAATGACAAACAGCAGCGGCGCCAGATTGTTGACAATCGCCTGGGTGATATAACCGATATAGCTGGCGCACAGAGTCCTTTTGTGCTCCGCCTTCATCCATTTCCCTCCGCCGCATCCAAAATCAGCTTGAACGCGCCGAAGACGCCGGCGTCATTTCCCAAGGCTGCCAAGTGGAAGCGAATGGCTCTGGCGGCATGGAAAATATACTTGTCAAAATATTTCTTTGCGCCGTCAACCAGAGGCTTTCCTGCCTTGCTGACGCCGCCGCCCAGTACAACTGCCTCTGGGTCAACCGTGCAGCACACATTTGCCAAAAACTGACCCATGTAATCATACACCCGTTCCAGAGTCTGCTGTGCGGGAATATCTCCTGCTGCGGCTGCGTCAAACACATCCTTACAGCTGAAATCCTTTCCCCGCAGGGCGCTTTCCTGAGTTTCCTCTTCCAGAGTGCGCTTCATCATTCTCACAACGCCGGTGGCGGAGCAGTACTGCTCAGCGCAGCCGTATTTTCCGCAGGAGCAGCGCTCCGTTTCCTGGGTGTTCACCACCAGATGGCCGATTTCTCCTGCAGCGCCGTGGGCGCCTGCAACGGGCTTTCCGTCAATGATAATGCCGCCGCCCACGCCGGTACCCAGGGTGACCATCACCATGTTTTTGCAGCCCTTGCCGCCACCGCGCCAGGCTTCGCCCAGCGCCGCCATATTGGCGTCGTTGCCTGCTTTTACCCGCAGGCCGGTGAGATCGGACAGCTCCTTGTGAATATCCACCCGATCCCAACCCAGATTGATGCACTTGTTGACTTCGCCTGCATCGTTGACCGGGCCGGGAACGCCGATGCCGATGCCAATTACCTGACTTTTGGGCACTGCGCACTGCTCCAGATGCTGCAAAACCGACTTTGCAATATCCGGCAGGATGCTTGCTCCATTATTTTCTGTTACCGTGGGGATTTCCCACTTTTGAAGCATTTCCCCCTGCGCATTGAACCAGGCAAGCTTTACCGTTGTTCCGCCCAAGTCCACGCCAAATCCGTATTTCATAATGCCCCTCCCAAGTTTCTTTTTTTCCCTATTATACATTCCCCCGTGGGAAAAATCCAGTACCCGCCGGTTTTTTCCCGGGTGAAATTGACTAATTCTCAAAAATCTGCTACCATATTTTTAAGAATACTTACCGATGGGAGAGAGCAACTGTGGAAAACTATTTTCAGATGAATATGCCCAAGCGGGACATTGACGCCATCTCCAATCTGGGCCTTGCCCACATGGGGGATTGCGTCTACGAAATCCTCTGCCGTACCCATATCTGCGCCAGCGGCGGCCAGACGGTAAAACGGCTGCACCGGGAAGCGGTAGAGCTGGTAAAAGCCCCCACCCAGGCCAAATTGGCAGAAATCATTCTCCCTCTTTTAAGCGAGGAGGAGGCCGACTACTTCCGCCGGGGCAAAAACGCCCACTCCCACGCCGCGCCCAAGTCCGCCACCGCCCGGCAATACGCCGTGGCAACGGGTCTGGAGACCCTGTTCGGCGCCCTGTGGCTTGCAGGCAGGCAGAAGCGGCTTTTGGAGCTGTTTGACAAAATGATGGAGGCATACCATGGCATTTGATGCAACCTACCTTTCCCTGGTTCTGGAGGAAATCCGCAGCCTGCGGGAGCCCAGAGTGGAGAAAATCCACCAGCCCAGCCGGGATACTTTAATTATGCATTTCAAGCACCGGGAGGGCCGGGCAAAGCTGCTCATCGCAGCCAACCCTGCCGCGCCCCGGCTGCACTTAACCGCCACCAATCCGGAAAATCCCGCCGAGCCGCCCATGTTCTGTATGCTGCTGAGAAAGCATCTTTCCGGCGGCAGGCTGATTTCCATCACCCAGCCCCCCATGGAACGGGCCGTAACCTTTACCTTTGACTGCATCGACGAGATGGGCGACCGTGTGGAAAAAAAGCTGGTGGCTGAGCTGATGGGCAGAACCTGCAATTTGTATCTGCTCAGTCCTGAAAACCGCATCATTGACTGCCTGCGGCGGATTGGCTTTGATGAGTCCGTCAAGCGGCAGGCTCTGCCGGGACTTTACTACGAATCCCCGGAAAAAATCGAGAAAAAAGACCCTCGGCTCCTTTCAGAAGAAGATTATGTAAACCTGCTCACAGAACCCGGCGAAGATATTCTTGCCCAGAGGCTTATGGACAAGCTGGGCGGCTTATCCCCCCTTGTCTGCCGGGAGGCGGCGCTGTTTGCCGGGGAGGATGTGGATGCCCGGGTATCCGGCGCTGACATTCCTACGCTTGCCGGGAAACTGGCGCTGTGGTTTCAGGAGCAGCTGGGTCACCCCACCCCCTGCTATACCCTTGGCAAGGACAATATCCCTAAGCAGTATGCCTTTTGCCCCATCCGCCAGTACGGCGCATATCAGCAGGCCGAAGGCTTTTCCCAGCTGATGGATGTATTCTACGCTGTCCGTGACCGCTCCGATGCCATGCGGCAAAAAGGGCAGGGCCTGCGTAAAACCGTGCAAAACCTCTGCTCCCGGCTCAAGCGCAAGCTGGCCATTCAGGAAAAGGAGCTGACTCAAACCGCCGACCGGGAACGGCTGCGTCAGCTGGGAGACATCGTCACCGCCAACCTCCACCGCATTCAAAAGGGTCAAACCACCTTGGATGCCGAGGATTTTTACGACGAAAACATGGCGGTGATTTCCATCCCCATTTCCCCCATTCTCTCTCCCCAGCAAAACGCCGCCAAGTTCTACAAAGACTACACCCGCATGAAAAACGCGGAAAAGGAGCTGACAAAGCAAATCGCTTTGGGCCAAACGGAGCTTGCTTACCTGAGCAGCGTCATGGACGAGCTGAACCGGGCTCAGGCGGAGCAAGAGCTGGAGGAAATCCGCCAGGAGCTGCAAGCAGGAGGCTACGTCCGCCAGGATACCGGCAAAAAGCGGATCAAGCACAGTAAGCTTCCTCCCATGAAATTTGAGTCCACCAACGGCTTTGCCATTTATGTGGGCCGCAACAACCGGCAAAACGACGAGCTGACCTTCAAATCCGCCAGAAAAGACGACATCTGGCTCCACGCCCAAAAGGTTCACGGCAGCCATGTCATCATCGCCTGCGCAGGCGCGGCCGTGCCGGATGACACCATCACCCAGGCCGCCCAGCTGGCGGCTTACTACGCAGAATCCTCCGGCGGACAGAACATCGCTGTGGATGTCACCCCGGTCAAGCAGGTGAAAAAGCCGGCAAACGGAAAACCCGGCATGGTCATTTATCACACCTACCGCACCGTCATCGTCAATCCCTACCCCGAGATTGTGGTGGACGCGCTGAACGCGGAAAAGAAATTGGAGGAAAATTTCTAATTTTCCCTTGCCTTTGGAAAGGATTTACGATAGGATAGAGTTGTAAAGATTATCAATCATGAAAGGATTGAAAAATATGATCAAAGTTGATATTTCCAATGTATGGGGTCAGCTGTCTTTACCGGATCTGCTGGCCATTGAGCAGGAAGTCGCCGCCGCCCACAATACCCTGACGGAAGGCACCGGCGCAGGCAACGATTTTCTCGGCTGGCTGAATCTTCCCACCACCGAGGAAACCGAGGAAATGAAGCGCATTCAAGCTTGCGCTGACTGGATTCGGGAAAACTCCGAAGTATTCGTGGTCATCGGCATCGGCGGCAGCTATCTGGGCCCCAGAGCTGCTATCGAACTGATGCAGGGCTGCAACCACAACATCGGCAAGGGCAAGGGCAATCCCCAGGTCTTCTTTGCCGGCAACACCCTGTCCACCCGCGGCTGGAATGAGCTGTGCCGCCTCCTGGACGGCAAGGATTTCTCCCTGGCTGTCATCTCCAAATCCGGCACTACCACCGAGCCCGCCATCGCTTTTCGTGGCTTAAAGTGGATGCTCGATCGCAAGTACGGCACCGACGGCGCCCGTAAGCGCATTTTCGCCATCACCGACCCCAGCAAGGGCGCGCTTCGTCAGATGGCTACCCAGGAAGGCTGGGAAACCTTTGACATTCCCCCTGCAGCCGGCGGCCGTTTCTCCGTGCTGACCCCCGTTGGTCTGCTGCCTCTGGCAGTTGCAGGCATCAACATCCGCAAGGTCATGGCAGGCGCTGCAGAAGCAAAGCGGGAGTATAACTATGTCCGCTCCTTTGAAAACCCCGTATGGCTGTACGCAGGCGTAAGAAATCTTTTGTACCGCAACGGCAAGAAGCTGGAAATTCTGGAATCCTTCGAGCCCGGCTTTAAGATGATGGGCGGCTGGTGGCAGCAGCTGTACGGCGAGTCCGAGGGCAAGGACGGCAAGGGCATTTTCCCTGTCAGCGCCGAGTTTACTGCCGACCTCCACTCCCTGGGTCAGATGATCCAGCAGGGCGAGCGGAACATGTTTGAAACCATGGTTCGCTTTGACGCTCCCGAGCAGAAGATGGAAATCATGGGCGACGCCCAGGATTTGGACGGCCTGAATTACCTGCAGGGCAAGACCCTGGACTTTGTGGACGAAAAGGCCTTCCTGGGCACTCTGGCTGCCCATGTGGACGGCGGCGTGCCCGTCATCACCATGGATATGGGCGAATTAAACGACGAAAAGCTGGGCGAAATCTTCTACTTCTTCGAACTGGCCTGCGGCGTCAGCGCCTACATTCTGGGTGTCAATCCCTTCAATCAGCCCGGCGTTGAGTTCTACAAGCGGAATATGTTCCAGCTGTTGGGCAAGCCCGGATACGAAGTATAAGAAAAAATCCAAAATAGCTATTGCAAAATCTCCCGATAGCTGATAAAATTATCTCACAGCCACATTAGGCTAGCAAAGGAGGACAATCCTATGATTCATCTTATTATGGGCCTGAAAGGCTCCGGCAAAACCAAGAAGCTCATCGACTCTATTCACGAAACCCTGGCTCACGTTTCCGGCGACGTGGTTTGCATCGAGTACGGCAAGAAGCTGACTTACGATCTCAACTACCGCATCCGCCTGGTTGACTCTCAGGAGTACGGCATTTCCAATCCTGATATGCTCAAGGGTTTTTTAAGCGGCCTGCATGCCGGCAATTTTGATATTACCAACGTGTACATCGACAATCTGTATAAGACCATCGGCTCCGACCGCGCCACCGGCGAGGCTTTTGTTCAGTGGTGCGCTGGCTTTGCCGCAACCAACAACATGAACATCACCATCACCATTTCCGACGATCCTGCCCTTGCTTCCGACGCAATCAAGCAGTATCTGTAATTTGTCTTGCTGTTTCCGCCGCTGCACATCGCAGCGGCGGAAATTTTCTTTCAAAAGTACTTGACAAGGGAAACGCCTTGTGATAAAATACCCAAGCAATAAAGAAGGCTGAACATCCGCCTCACCGTTCGACACAGGCAAAACGGTTTATATTCCACCTCCCTTTCGGGAGTTTTTCTGGGAATGCGCGG
>JAFTMB010000001.1 GCA_017452605.1 Oscillospiraceae bacterium | reverse complement strand
TACCAATCTGGTGGCGAAATATCTTGTTTGCTACGATGGCCCGTATGTTGAAGATGGCAGTCAGGAGGAACTAACCGGGGTGTGCGGCTTGCTGCTGGAAAACACAGCCAATGTGGGGATTGAATATGTCCGGGTGGTGTTGAGCCAGGGAAATCAGGAGTTGGTGTTTGATGCTACATACGTTCCGCCAAAGGGAAGTGTGATGATTTTAGAAAAGAACCGGGCGGCATATTCTTTAGACCCGGTGGAAAGCTGCAGCTGCCGCACCCTGATTCCCGGGGATTACGATTGGGAAAAGGACCAGGTGCAGATTCAGCCCGGGGAGGGGTTTGGCATGGTGGTGACGAACCTGACAGATCGGGTGCTTCCCTATGTGCGGATTTTTTACAAGCAGCACGATGCTAAAGAGGATTTACATATCGGCGGCATTACTTACAGTGCCGTGCTGCCTGACCTGATGCCGGGAGAAACCCGGGATATTACTCCCTATCGCTACGCCAATGGACACAGCGCCGTTGTGGCGGTGGTGATTGACCCATAAATAAGGAAAAACGCCCGACGAAAGTCGGGCGTTTGTTTTTCAGAATGTCACTTCCTTGCCGATGGGGCAGTCGTAGCCGGACTGGGTGGCGATTTCGAATTCCTCCCGGCAAAGCCGGAGGGTTTCGGGATTTTCCATCAAATCCATAGTGGCGCCGGCTAACACCTTGGCTGCCAGCAGCAGGCCCTTATGGGCAATAGAGTGGGTGCCGATGGACACATTTTGCCAGGAGTGACCGGGAGAACCGGAAACCCATGTGACGGCAGAAAACTGAGCAGTGGGCGCCAGCCAGCTGACATCGCCCACATCCGTAGAGCCGGGACTTACCTGCTTGGAGGGGGTGTAGGGCATGACAAAATTGTTCAGGGGCAGGGTGCCGTTTTGGGAGGCTTCCTTGGAAAAGCTTTGCAGCTGGGTGTTTTCGTTGACCCACTGGCCGGGAAGAACCGGCTCGCCGCAGGTTTCCTTCAGCTTGGCTGCAAAGGAAAGCTCCTCTTGGGTATATTCAGGCAGGGGCGCCTGCTCCAGATTCTCCTGCAGCAGCTTTTCCAGCACAGAATTGGAAACGGTGTTGGAGCTGCCGTCAATCTGGCGGCTGGAGACGGAGGTTTCCGTCATCATAGCGGCACCCTGGGCGATGTTATCCACCCGCTTCAACAAGGCCTTGGCGATGCGGACATCGTTTCCCCGAACCATGTACAGCACCGTTGCGGTGGGCTGAACCACATTGGGAGAAATGCCGCCGGCATCCAAAAAGGAATAGTGAAGGCCGCAGCTTTTGGGCATGTGCTCCCGCAGGAACTGGACGCCGATGTTCATCAGCTCCGCCGCATCCAGAGCGCTTCTGCCATGCTCCGGGTCGCCTGCGGCGTGGGCGGAAACGCCGGTGAACGTGTACTGAACCTGCACGCTGGCGGCGTTGGAGCCGGTGGTGACTTCATTCACGTCTCCGGGATGCCAGCACAGGGCGGCATCCAAATCCCGGAACATGCCGTCCCGGGCCATAAAGGTTTTGCCTGCGCAGCCTTCCTCGCCGGGACAGCCGTAAAAGACGACCGTTCCCTGGAGGTTGCCTGCGGCAATCTGCTCTTTTATGGCAATGGCCGCGCCCAATGAGGCGGCGCCCAGCAGGTTGTGACCGCAGCCGTGACCGCTGCCGCCGGGAATTTTCCACTCCCGCTGGGTTTTTCCTGCCACCTGAGAAAGGCCGGACAGGGCGTCAAATTCGCCCAATATGCCGATTACCGGCTTACCAGAGCCGTATTTTCCCAAAAAGGCAGTGGGCATGCCGCAAAGCTCCGCCTCCACGGTAAAGCCCTCGGCGCGCAATATGTCCAAGTAAGCCTGAGCGGAGCGATGCTCCTGCATGGAAAGCTCTGCGTATTCCCAAATGGCGTCGCTGAGCTGTGTCAGCAGGGGGGCTTTCTCCTCAATGCACCGATATAGAAGCTGCTTATCCATGTTTTTACAGAACCTTCCTTAAGAATTCCTGCAGACGGGGATGGGTGGGGTTGTGGAAGATTTGCTCCGGAGTGCCTTCTTCCAGGATGTTGCCGTCAGCGATGAACAGCACCCGGTCGGAAATTTCTTCAGCAAAGCGCATTTCGTGGGTGACGATGACGCTGGTCATGCCGGTGGATACCAGGCCCTTGATAACATCCAGCACTTCGCCCACCATTTCCGGGTCGAGAGCGGAGGTGGGTTCGTCAAAGAGCATCACATCCGGCTCCATAGCCAGAGCCCGGACGATGGCAAGGCGCTGCTTTTGGCCGCCGGAGAGGTTGCCGGGCATTTCGTTGAGCTTTTCCAGCAGGCCAACCCGGTTTAATAAATCCTTGGCCATTTCGCTGGCCTCGGCGGCGGTTTTCTTTTTCAGCATCTTCGGGGCAAGGGTGATGTTTTCCTCTACGGTCAGGTGGGGGAACACATTAAACTGCTGAAATACCATGCCCATTTTCTGGCGGTGCAGGTCAATATCCACCTTCTTGCCGGTGATTTCCACGCCGTCAAAGAAAATGTGACCCTTTTCCGGGGTTTCCAGCAGGTTCAGGCAGCGCAGGAAAGTACTCTTGCCACCGCCGGAGGGGCCGATAATGGACACCACTTCGCCCTTATGAATGGTTTCGTTGACGCCTGTCAGCACGTGCAGGTCACCAAAGCTTTTATGCAAATCAACGGTTTTGATCATTTCCATTACTTCTCACCGATCCTTCCGCCTGCCATGAGGGCTCTTTTCCGGTTGTGGTTTTTGTAACTGTTGGGGTTTGCCATTCGCTTTTCAAACCAACCCACCAGCTTGCTCAGGGGGAAGGTGATGCACAGATAAATGGTGCCGACAATGATCTGGGATTCCAGCTGCAGGTATTCCGCGCCTGCCACGATTTTGTGGGAGGTCATCAGATCGCCAATGAAGAAAGTGGATGCCAGGGAGGTCTCCTTCAAGATCATAATGAACTCGTTGCCCAGTGCAGGCAGAATGTTGCGCACTGCCTGAGGAAGAACGATGCGCAGCATGGTTTGGGTATTGCTGAGGCCAAGGCTTCTGGCGGCCTCGGTCTGACCTTTGTCAACGGCCTGAATGCCGCTGCGGATGATCTCAGAAACGTAGGCAGCAGAGTTAACGCACAGAGCGATGGCCACCCAAATGAAGTCCGTAAAGTTCAGCAGGGGGAACAGCTCCGGCAGAATGAAGTAGAACACATACAGCTGCAGCAGAATGGGAGTGCCCCGGATGACTTCGATGTAAACGGAAGCGAAAAACCGGACGATCTTAAATCGGGACATCTTCAGGAATGCCACCAAAGAGCCGAAGACAGTACCCAGCAGCACGGCGATGACCGTGAGGATCATGGTGTTTTTGACACCTTCCAGCAGATAAACATGCCAGTATTCGGTCAGAAGCCGGAAGATGTTTTGAAACATCTGAGAAAAATCCATAAATATTTCCTTTCTGAATTGACAAAGCAGGGCCGACAGCCAGAGGCTGCCGGTCCTGAATGAATGCGGTAATTATTCTGCAGCTCCGGTAGAATCTGCAGCTCCGGTGGAATCGTCTTCAGGGACGATGGGGTTGCCGTCAGCGTCGTAAGAGATGTCAACACCGGCGGTGTTCTGTGCCTCTTCGTACCAGGTCTCGTAATAACCGGCATCCTTAGCCTTGGCCAGGATTTCGTTAACCTTTTCGGTCAGCTTGTCGTCGCCCTTCTGCAGGAGGATCAGGTTGTTGGCTTCTTTTTCGTCAACGACGAACTGGAAGCCGGACATGATAGCCTCGGGGTTGTTGTTGATCAGGGCGTTGGCATTACCGATAGCGACGGCCATAACTTCGAAGTCGCCCTTCTTCAGCTGCTGCAGACCGGTGTTGATGTCGGTGTAGAGCACCAGCTCGCTGTCGGGCAGCTGAGCCTTAACCAGCTCTTCCTGCAAGGAAGCGCCCTGAGCGCCCACCTTAACACCCTTCAGAGCGTCAGCGGTGGTGTACTTGCCCTCGTTTCCCTTCAGAGTAATGAGGACCTGCTCGGTCTCGTTCTCGCCTGCGTAGTAGTAATCGGACAGGTTGTAGTTCTTTTCACGCTTTTCGGTCCAGGAGTAACCGGAGATGGACATATCCACCTTACCGGTGCCGACGGCTGCCTGGCAGGCGTCGAAGTCCATGGGCTTGATCTCCAGGGTCACGCCCAGCTCCTGAGCGATGAACTTAGCCAGGGAAACGTCGAAGCCGACGAACTGATCCTGACCGGTCTTGGAGGGGTCAACAAATTCCATGGGGGAGAAGTCGGGGGAAAGGGCGACGGTCAGCTTGCCTGCGGCAACCAGATCGTACTCATTGTTGGCTGCATTGTTGGCGGCGGGCTGGCAGCCTGCCAACAGACCCAGGGTCATAATAGTTGCAAGAGCGAAAGCAATCATCTTTTTCATAATGTATATTCTCCTTTTCTCGCACCGGTTGGGGTGTGTTTGATGATTGCATTATACTGCGAATATTATTCACCGTCAACTGGCTGAAGATACAATGTTTATACGAATAAAAGCGGTATAAACTAGGAATACTATACAAAATTATAGGAAAATAGTGTATAAATGAATACGAATGAGAATTTTGTTATGAATAAATATGCAAGATTACACGCGGGAATATACAATAATTCCCCTCCCGGGCAAAATCGGGAGGGGAAGAGCTTATTTGCACAGATCCTTGATGACTTCTCCCGCCATGATAAGTCCCGCAACGCCGGGGACAAAAGCGGTGGAGCCGGGGATGGCGCGGCGGGTGGAGCCTTCCCGCTGGGTATCCTCCAGGGCGGCAGGGTCAGCGCCGGAATTGATCGGCAGCTCCGGGGAGTAGACTACCTTGACATGCTTGATGCCCCGCTTGGCGCACTCCTTGCGGATAATCCGGGCCAGCGCGCAGCCGGAGGTTTTGGTGATGTCCGCAACCCGGAATGCGGTGGCATCCAGCTTGTTGCCGGTGCCCATGCAGCTGATAATCGGCACGCCTGCGGATTGGGCCTGCTCCATTAAACACAACTTTCCGGTGACGGTATCAATTGCGTCGAGAATATAGTCGTACTGGGAAAAATCAAATTCCTTCGCCGTTTCCGGGAGATAAAAGGTATCAAAGGTACGAACCTGAATATCGGGGTCAATGTCCGCAATCCGCTGGGCGGCGGCTTTTGTTTTGGACATACCAAGGGTAGAATGGAGGGCGAGGATTTGACGGTTCAAATTGGTGAGACTGATGGTGTCGTCGTCAATCAGGTCAATATGCCCCACGCCGGAGCGGGCCAGCGCCTCTGCGGCATAGCCGCCTACACCTCCCAAGCCGAACAGAGCCACCCGGGCATTCTTTAGCTTTTCCATGGCTTCATCCCCGAAGACCAGGCGTGTACGGCTGTATTGGTCGTTCATAGCGCTCCCTCCTTGCAAATGGTAAGGTTATGGTATCACGGTAAGGCTTTTGTTGTCAACGGAAAAAACCGCCATCTGTCGGGGCGGCACTTGCAATTTATAAGGGATTGGGGTATGATAGGGGAAAAAACAAGGAGGTGGCGTTGTGGAAAAAATCACAAGCTTTACCATTGACCATATCAAGCTGCAGCCAGGTCTTTATGTTTCCCGGAAAGACCGGATTGGAAATGAAACCGTGACAACCTTTGACCTGCGGCTGACAAGCCCCAACGAAGAGCCGGTGATGAACACCGGAGAAATGCACACCATAGAGCATTTGGCGGCAACTTATCTTCGAAATGAGCCTAATTGGAAAGAACGGGTGCTGTATTTTGGCCCTATGGGCTGCCGCACCGGCTTTTACCTGCTTCTTGCCGGGGATTTAAAAAGCGAGGATGTAAGAGATTTGGTGCTGGACTGCTTCCGGTTCATTTCGGATTATTCCGACGAAGTGCCCGGCGCCAGCGCAAAGGATTGCGGAAACTATCTGGATATGAATCTTCCCATGGCGAACTACTGGGCAAAGCGTTACGCAGCCCTGCTTCAAACCATGGACGAAAGCCGGATGTACTATCCGCAATAACGGGAGGAAAATATGGTTTTAGGTATTATTGGCGCGATGGATGTGGAAGTGCAGCTGCTGAAGGAAACTCTGGAAGATCGCTGCGTGGTATCCAAAGCGGGTATGGATTTTTATAAAGGCAAGCTCCGGGGCGTGGACGCGGTAGTGGTGCAGTGCGGCGTGGGCAAGGTCAACGCGGCGATTTGCACCCAGGTTCTGTGCAGCTGCTTTGATGTGACCCATCTTATAAACACCGGCATTGCTGGCTCTCTGGATGCCCGGCTGGATATTTGCGATTTGGTCATCAGCGAGGAAGTGATGCATCACGATATGGATTGCAGCTGCCTGGGCTATCCCGTTGGTCAGATGCCCGGCATGGACACCCGGGAGTTTCCGGCAGATAAAGAGCTGATCCGGCGCGCCCTGGCTGTGGCGGAGCAGAAAAAACCCGGTCACACCTGGTCCGGCAGAATTGCCAGCGGCGACCAGTTTATTGCCAGCAAAGAGCGCAAGGAGGAAATCATCCGCAACACCCAGGCGATTTGCACCGAAATGGAGGCGGCGGCCATCGGTCACACAGCCTACCGCAACGGCGTTCCCTATGTGATTATCCGGGCTATTTCCGACAAGGCTGACGACTCCGAGCAGATGGAATACCCGGTTTTTGAGGCCATTGCCGCCCGGCTCTGTGCGGAAGTGACCCTGGACTTAGCCAAATCCCTTTCTGATATGTAACAAAAACTCCGTCGCAGGAAACTGCGACGGAGTTTTTATGTACATTATTGGGCGTAGGTTACCTGCTCGACCTTGTAGCCTGCGCTCTTGAGAAGGGCTGCCAGACCCTTTGCGCCTACCACATGTGCAGCGCCAACGGCAAAGAAGACGGTTTTGCCGGACTTGATATAGTTCTTGGCGGCTGTGAGCATGGAGGAGTTTCTTTTTGTAATAACGGTCTTGTAGTATTCCTCATACAGTTTAAGCTCTTCCTCGGTCATGTTGGAGGTGTCTTCTGTCAGAGCAGCAGCCAGGGCGGCGGCATCACCGCTGCACCACACTTCGTATAATTTCTCCATTTCCGCGCAGTACTCAGCCAGGCTGGAAGAAACGGTATCCTCCAGCAGCATGGTCTGCAGCTGGTCGGAAAGGCTGAGGAAGGTCTTCATCTGGGAAAGACCGGATTCGATGTTTTCAACGGTCTTGCCCTGCTCTTTGGCAAGAGCCAGCAGACGGTTTTCCATGCCCTTTTCTGCCGACAGCGTACCGCTTTGCTCCAGGAAGAAGCTTCCCAGCATGGATTCCCAGATAATGGGCCGCATGTAGGGAACATCCATGGTGTTACTGCCGCTGGCGAGAATCAAAGCGTAGGCTTTTTGATGCAGCTCAGAGGGAATGTGATTCAGCGTGGCAGAGCCATCGGAATAGAAATAAGAGGAGGACAGCTGGGCCTGAAGCATGGAGTCGGAAGCGGCCATTTGTAAAAATGCGTCAGTATCAAATTCCACGGCCAGGGAATGGGATGCGGTAAAAGCGTCGTAAATCTCCTGAGGCAGGAAGCCGGTACGGTTGTCGCCTACATGAATGGTACCCAGAAGCCACAGGGTTCTGCCCCGTTTGTCGCTGATTTTATAAAACAGCGGGGTTGCCTTGGCTTCGGGAGCTTCCTCCGGGGCAGGCTCCTGACCGGTGATGGCGCTGTAAGCGGAGCTGCTGGGAAGGGAAATTGTCTGGTCTACCTGGAAGGTAGTGCGGTAAGATACTTCGTCAATCACATGGTTTCGGGTAAAGGATTTACCCATGGTCACCGGCAGGCCGGTGTATTTGCTGATAGTTAAATACGCGGTGGGAGCTTGGGTGGTTACGCTTTGGGAGAAGCTGTCCAGATTCAGATTCAGCAGCTTGAAAACCTCGGAGAAAATGGGGTCAGAGGTGCTTTCCGCGCAGGTAAACTGGATGCAGTAGAAGTCACCGGTGTCCGTCACGGTGGCGCCGGTCAGGTTTTCCGGCGCCAAAAGGGCGTACAGAGCGGATTCCCTGCAGTAATCGCGCATTTTCTCGGCGGTGATATTCTCCTGGTAAACCGGTTCGGAATTGTTGATTGTGTAGTGGTATTTTCCGTCCAGGAAGGTTTCTGTCTGGGTGTTGGTGGTAGGGGCGCCGGTGTAGTTGGTGACATTGACGGCGTAGCTGGCTTTTGCCATAAAATCACTGTCGCTGTCCACCAGGTCAATCTGCAGCTGCTGCTTGCGCAGTACGCCCGCTGCTTCACAGTAAGCGGACTGGGTCTGGACGCAGGTTAAATTCCCGGAGGAATTCAGCATGCCCATGGTCTGAAGAATCAGCCTGGGAGCAAGGAATGCCTCCAACTGTACGCAGTTTTCGCCGTACTGGGGCTGCAGCTCGGACAGGGGGTGGGTGTTGAGATAGGAAAGTACGCTGCTGACTTCCAGAGTGCAGACCATATCCTTGAGCTGATACTGGATTTGGCAGCGACTGTCCCGCAGCATACCCTGGGCATCCACCGTGGCGGTGGCTTCACAGGAAATCAGCTGAGCTTCCTCATGAATCATCATCCAGCCTGCAAAGCCGGTGGGCTGAGAAAACCGGAACTGATAGCCGCCGCTGGGCAAAGCGGTGGATGCGTTGCTTTGATAAAGACTGGGGTCGATCAGCACAGCCGGGGTTTGGCAGGATAGGAACTGCTCGGCGGTAAGCGGGGAGGTAAAAGAGGCCTCACCGGCCTGGATGTAGGCCCTGCCGTCGATATAGGACTGGGTGTAGTCAGATGCAAAGCTGCCGAAGGTAAGCTGTTCCCTGATCAGAGCCTGGAAATTATCCTTGCCCAGATTTTCGTAGATCGCCGTGCCGGTTCCGGACTTTTGGAAGCTTTCCCCGCTAATGACCCGGGTTTCGGAAAAACGGAAATCATGCACCAGCCTGCCGGCGGTTTGGGCGGTTTGGCAGGCGCTGACGTAAAGTCCGATCTGCTCCGTGCTTTGAGACGGCAGGGATGGCTGAGTCCCGGAGGGGACGGTGGCTTCCGGCTCAGTGGGGGTACATCCGGCGCTGAGAATCAAAGTAAAAACAATCAGCCAGGCGATGGCTTGTTTCCAAATTTTGCGCATAAAGACCGTCTCCTTTGAAAGAAAGGGGATAAAGATTTTAGATATTATATCAAAAAAGACAAAAAATGTCAACTTCCGCCGAAAACAGGGGTGTTTTACCAACAAAAAGCCGGCACATTTTCATGTGCCGGCAAATATCAGGCTCTTGCCTGCTTCATGGAAAGGCTGATGCGGTGACGCTTTTCGTCCACTTCCAGCACCACAACCTCTACAACATCTCCCACCTTGACAGCTTCGCTGGGGTGGCGCAGGCGGCGGCTTGCCACCTGAGAGATATGCACAAGACCGTCCTGGTGCACGCCGATATCCACGAATACGCCGAAGTCGATAACATTGCGCACTGTTCCCGTCAGCTTCATGCCGGGCTTCAGGTCCTTCATTTCCAGCACATCCTTGCGCAAAATCGGGGCGGGCAGCTCGTCACGGGGGTCGCGACCGGGCTTGGACAGCTCTTTGGCGATGTCCGTCAGGGTCGGTTCGCCAACGCCGCACTTCTGGGCGGCTTGCGCCGCGCCGTAGCTTTGCAGACGCTCCGGCAAATCCGACAAATCCGAACCTTTTTTGCAATCCAAAAGGGTCAGCAGCTCCTTGGCGGCGGCGTAGGATTCCGGGTGAACGCCGGTATTGTCCAGCAGCTCCTTGCTTTCGGGAACCCGCAGGAAGCCTGCGCACTGCTCAAAGGCCTTGGGGCCAAGCTTGGGCACTTTTTTCAGCTGCGCCCGGCTGGTGAACGCGCCATTTTCCTCCCGGTAAAGAACAATGTTCTTGGCGGTGGTGGCGGTTAGGCCGGAAATCTGCTGCAGCAGGCTGGGGGAGGCGGTGTTTACATCTACGCCTACGGCGTTGACACAATCCTCCACCACGCCACCCAGGGCGATGTCCAAATCTTTTTGAGGACAATCATGCTGATACTGACCCACGCCAATGGCCTTGGGGTCGATTTTTACCAGCTCTGCCAGGGGATCCTGCAGCCGTCGGGCAATGGAAACGGCGGAGCGAAGATTGACATCAAAATCCGGGAATTCCGCCGCGGCAAGCTCGGATGCGGAGTATACAGAAGCGCCGGCCTCGTTGACGATGACATAGCTGGCATCCGGGAAATCCCGGAGCAGCTCCACGGTCATGGCCTCGGTTTCCCGGGAGGCAGTGCCGTTGCCGATGGCGATGTGGCGGACACTGTGGCGGCGCATCAGGCCAGACAGGGTGACAATGGCTTCCTGCTTCTTTCTTTCGTTAAAGGTGGGGTAAACCACGCTGGTGGCCAGAACCTTGCCGGTGGGGTCAACCACAGCCACCTTGCAGCCGTTGCGGTAACCGGGGTCTAAGCCCATGGTGACAAATCCCTTTACCGGGGGCTGCATCAAAAGAGGCTTTAAGTTCAGGGCGAAATTGCGGATTGCGCCCTGGCAGGCCCGGTCGGTCAAATCGCTGCGGATTTCCCGCTGCAAGGAGGGGAAAATCAGCCGGGTGTAGGCATCTTCCGCGGCTGCGCGGACAAAGGCGGATACAAAAGCGGTAGGCTTTAACGCGGCCCGGCACACGCAGGCAGCGCCTTCGTTGCCCGGCAGGGCGACGCTCACCTTCAAAAAGCCCTCTTTTTCGCCCCGGTTGATGGCCAGAATCTGGTGGTCAAGAAGCCGGGAAACATTCTGGGAAAAATCGTAATACAGCCGATAAACGCTGTCCTTTTCTCCATCCTCCGCCTGGCAGACAAGCAGGGCCTTGCGGTTCATCAGCTCCCGCAGGGATTTGCGGATGGCAGCATCGTCGGAAAGGTCTTCGGCAATGATGTCCGATGCGCCGGTCAACGCATCCTCAACAGTTTCCACACCCTTTTCGGGGTTTACATAATCCTGCGCCAGAATTGCGGGATCTTGCCCATCTTGGACAAAGATGGCGGCGGCCAGACCTTCCAGACCCTTTTCCCGGGCGATAGAACCCCGGGTACGGCGTTTCTGCTTGTAGGGGCGGTACAGGTCTTCTACCTCGGCCAATGTGGAGGCGTTGTCAATGGCGGCGGACAGCTCCTCGGTCAGCTTGCCCTGACCCTCAATGGCGTTTTTTACTTCCTCCCGGCGGGCCTGGAGATTGCGCAGATAATTCAGCCTGGTTTCCAGAGTACGCAGGGTGGTATCGTCCATGGTGCCGTGCATTTCCTTACGGTAACGGGCGATAAAGGGAATGGTGTTTCCTTCGTCCAGCAAGGTGATGACATTTTCAACATAGCTAAGCTTTTGGCTCAGCTCCTGGGATAAGATTTCAGCAATCGAGAGCATGGGATTCTCCTTGTAATGTTGGGATTTTTAAGTAGCATTTTTCCGGCGCTTCCAGGTGGAATACAGCCGGACGGTGGTGGATACCAGCAAAATGCCCACGGCGAGAATGCCGGCGATGGCGGCGGTGTGCATTCCCTGAGTGACAAATTCATCCATGCGGGAGTGAATGGCGTGGCTCATGGTGTAATAAACGCCTGCGCCGGGAATCAGCGGGAACAGAGAAACCACCAAATAGGAAATGGCGGGATATTTTCGAATGCGGGCCATGGCTTCGGAGTAGATAGATGCTGTCAGCGCTGCCAGAAAATAGGCGGAAATATCGCCTGCGCCCAGTATGACTAGGTCCTGGTATACCACCCAGCTGAGTACGCCGCCCAGAGCGCACAGAATCATGCCTGCGCCATGGATGTTAAACAGCAGACCGAATCCGATGCAGGCGATAAAGGCGGGCAGGCACTGCTGCAAGACGGTGTAGCTGCATGCGATGCCCTCAGCCGGTGCGCCCCACAAGGCGGCGGCGCAGGTCCAGGCAGCGGCGGTGCCAAGGGCAAGGCCTACGGCAATCAGAAGCACCTGAACAATCCGGTTGACGCCGGAGTTGGTGTCGCCGAAAATGATGTCGCGCATGCCGTCGGTAAACAGCAAGCCCGGCACAAGAAGCATCAGCGCGCCGATGATGACAGCGTCAACATTGCCTGCAAGTCTCAGTTTTCCCATAATGTAAGCGGCCAGCGCCATAGGAAAGGCGGCGGCAATGGTGCGAAACAGCTGGTTGGCGCCCAGCTTATCCATAAACCAGGTAATGACGCCCACCAAAAGGCCGCAGCAGCCGGAGAGCAGAGCGTCTACAAAGCTGCCGCCGAAGAGGAAGGTAAAGCCAAAGGCGCCCAGGAAGTTTCCTATCATGTACATGGGGAAACGGTAGGCTTTGAACTGGGCTTTGGTCTCGGCAAGCCATTTGGCAGCAATTTCCGGGTCGGGCCGTTCTTTGCAAATGCGCCTGGAAAGATTGGAAAGCTTTTCCACCGCGTCCAAATCAATGCCGTGGCTGCCGATGCGCCGCATCCGGGTCAGGGGTCTTCCCACCACCGGCTCAATGCTGATGTGCATGCAGTTGGGAATAGCGAAGGCCTCCGCCTCAATATCATAAGACTTCAAAACCCGGACGATGCTTTCCTCCACCCGAAAGGTTTCCGCGCCGCACATGGCAAGCTCATAGCCAAGGTTTGTAGCCAGATCCAGAAGCTTTGAATACTCCATGGGGATTCCTCCAAAGAAAATACTATCCTACACAGTATAGCACAGCCGTAAAAAATTACAAGAAAAAAACATTGCCGCAGGAAGAAAATATCCTGCGGCAATAAGGGTTATTTCTTGAACTTGGGGAGCCTATCCTTGAACTTGGGATAGTTGTCAATGACAATCACGGAAAGGAAGATGAACAGGCAGGCGAGGGAAACGGTAAGACCCGTTTCAAAGGCCCGGTTGCGGTAGGTAAATACCACATCATGCTCGCCCTTGGTAAGATTCACGGCAATCATCGCGTCACCCACCAGGGTGATTCTTGTGGGCTTGCCGTCGACGGTGACAGACCAGTTGCCGTCCTGGGGAATAGAGGTGTAAAGCAGGCCGTCCCGGTTGCAGTCGATGCTGCCGGTTACCTTGGTGCTGGAAAATTCGGTGATGTCCAGGGTGGATGCGGCAAGAACCTCATAGCCCTCCTGGAAAACAGCGTCGTTGAGAAGACCGGGGCGAACAGTAATGTTGCCGGAGGTGTCTGATTTGATGGTAATCTTCAGCTCGATGATGTCGCCGGGCCGCACCTGGCACACAGAAAGGGTCTGGGGCAGGCCGATGTTTTCGCTGTAAAGCTGCTTGTCGTTTTTCCACACAGTGAAGGTGTTGCCGGCAGACATGGTCAAATCCAGGCAAAGGAAGCCGGTTTCGTCCATTTCATAGCGGTAAATCAAGGTGCTGGCGCTGGGACTCTTTTCGTAGGCGACAAAGCCGGTAATGGTTTGGTTGGTGATGTTGGTGCCGCTGGATTCAATGGTGAGAATGTTGGAAAAATCGGTGCGCCAGACATCCAGCGCCGCGCCGGTTGCGGCGGAGAACAGATAGTTCTGCAGCACAAAGGCGCCGCCGTAGTTGTGGAAACCAAATTCACGAAGGGCGTTTTCCGCCAGGAAGCCCAGGGGGAGATAGTTGTTGTTTTCCAGCAGGTATACATTATTGTAGCTGTGCTTGGTGGTAAAATAGGGATTTTCCTCCACCTGAGCATTGCGCTCAAGCATATACTTCAGGTTTAAGAACAGATTAGCCACCGGGGAGCTTTCCTCAAAGCAATAGCGGTTGTAGGTATTCTTGGCGCCGTAACCCAGATGCTCCATGAATTCGGTGACCTTTACATTGGCGGAGCTGGTAAAGGCGGAGATGCCGTTGTAGCCGTTTAATGCGCCGTCGTTCAAGGTCTGGGAGTGGGTGGTTTCCGCCCGATAGAAGGGGCTGTCATCCTCCAGCATATAACGAATCATGGAGGCGGTGTTTTCGGTGCCCTGGGGGTAATTGTTAATGCCGGTGTAGGGGAAATTGACACCGAAGTTGGCCACATTTACAACCAGCTCCAGGAACATGGTCAGCGCAAGGGCGCCGCCTGCGAAGCTGCGGCGCATTTTCCGCTGGGAAAGGATGCGGCGCAGGGTGTCGCGGTTGGCGTCTTCCGGGATGGGAAATTCCAGATTGTAGAAGAACAGAATGCCGAAATACAGCAGGAAAAATACGCCGTTGTACACCAGGAAAATAAGGTCATCGGTTTGCTCGGAGCATAAGATGACGCCGAAGCTTAAAATGCCAGCAGTGAGCAGATGCCAGGGCTTGAAGGTGTTGCGAAGCAGGAATGCCCGGTAGGCCATATACAGCAGAACAAAGCTGTAAAGGAAGCTGAACCGGTAGGGAATCATGTTGGTGAAGTGGAAGCCGTGCCAGATATAGTCTAACTGCCGGATGATAAAGCTGAGCATGAAAAACAGCAGCAAAACCACACTGCAAATCTTGTCCCGCAGCTTTACCCGCTTGGCGGTGAGGAACAAAAAGGCAAGGAAGGTGGTTCCCACGCCGGTGTACAGATTGGGAAGGCCCTCTTTCAAGGTGGGAGTCAGGCCGCCGTTCATGTTGCCCACAACCTCTTTCATAGCGGAGAAAATGGGTGGGAAGGACTCCTTCATAGCCGTCAGCCAAAGGACAATGAGATTGCCCTCGCCGGTTTCCTTGGCGGCCTTGAAAGCATCCCAGGCATCCCGGGCTGCGGCGCACAGGTCATAATCCACAATGTTGAGGGAGAAGTAATCCGGGAAGGTGTTGACACTGCTTTGGGTGGTTTGCAGCGCTGACAAAGCAGGAAGCTCCAGCACGGCGGTCATGCCGATGGCCAGCGCGGAAAACAGGGCGATACGCAGCAGGTCGCTGAAAAAGGCTTTTGCGCTCTTGCACCGGCAAATCTGGTAGCAGATGAACGTCAGCAGCACGAAAATGCAAACGAAAAAGCCAATGTAGTAGTTGGCGAAAATGGCGAAAAACAGAGAAACGGTGTAGAGAATATACTTTTGGTCTTTCAGCAACCGGACAGTGCCCAGAGCCACCAGAGGAAGCAGGGCAAAACTGTCGAGCCACATCACATTCCACTGATAACCCAGCGCCCATGCGCACAGGGCGTAAAAGCCGCTGAACAGGCAGATGGATAAATCATTCTTACCAAAAACGCCCTTGAGGAAAATGGCAAAGAACAATCCCGCAAGACCCAGCTTCAGGGGCATCAAAAGGGCAAAAAGGTGCAGTGTCAGGCTCTCGGGAACTAGCAGGCACAGCAGGTTCAGCGGGGAAGCCAGATAGTAGGAAATCAGGCCCAGATAGTCAAGGCCCATGCCGATGCTCCAGTTATAAAGCAGACCGTCTCCGTTGAGAAGATTGCTGCGGAAATCCCGGAAGAAGGGATAGTACTGGTGCCACATATCCGAATACAGCATGGATTTTTCGTTGGAAAAGGGAATGTAACCGCAAACGAGCATCAATCCCATCATGCCGAGGAAGGGGAGGAGGAAAGACATGGCGGTGTAATTCCATTTGATTTTTGGTAATCTGGGCAGTTTCATAGCGTTCTCCCGAAAAAAGTAATATTTCATATATTGTACCACAAATTTACCCGTGGGTAAAGGGAGAATGAGGGAAAATTTTCAAAAAAGAACTCCCTCTGCCAAAGAATTTGGCGGAGGGAGAGAATGGGTTACAGAATGAGGCAAATCAGGCCCGTTGCCCCTTCGTTGACAATCCGGCTGAGGCTTCCCCGGAATTTGGCGCGAACATCCTCCGGAAGACTTACCACCTTGGCGTTTAGCCCCTCCCGGATCAGCTCATACACGCTTTTTCCGAAAATGTTGCTTTCCCACAGCCGGTCGGGGTTTTCCCCGGTCAGATAAGTAATCAGCTCCTGGGATTGCTGCTCGCCGCCCACCATGGGGGAAATTTCTGTGTCAATATCCACCCGGATCATGTGGATGGAAGGGGCGCCGGCTTTCAGCTTGACGCCGAAAGAGCCGTTTTTCCGCAATAGCTCCGGCGGCTCCAGCTTCATCTCCTCTGCGCTGGGCATCACCACGCCGTAGCCGGTGGATTTGACGCAGGCCAGGGCGTCGGAAATCTTATCATATTCCCGCTTGACGGCGCTCAGCTCTGTCAGAAGCGCCATCAGCTGGGCGTCGGTTTGGATGGGAATGCCCGCCTGGCTGCTGAGGATTTCATAGAACAGACTTTCCGGCAGGGTCAGATTGCAGGTAATGGTGCCGGTAGCCAGGTCAATGTTACGGATAGAGAAATCCTGCACCTGCTCCAGCTGGGCGATGGGCTCAAGAGCCGCCTCGGCCTGGGAGAGAGTGGTGATTTTCTTTGCCTGCGCCAGGAGAGTGTCCTGAAGGGCGGAGCGGACGGGATGCTCCGGGGGCAGGCTATCCAGCCACCGGGGCATGTGAATGTTGATTTGCCCCATGGGAAACGCGTATAAAAGGTCTGTCAGCAGCTGCTGAATGTCAGCTTTGTCCATGGCTTGACAGTCGGCGATGATGGCGTTTACCCCATGCGCTTCCAAAATAGCCTGCTGTACCTGCCGGGCGCCGTCGCCTCCCGGATTGCGGGAGTTGACAATCACAAGGAAGGGCTTTCCTGTGGCTTTCATGTCCCGAATTGCCCGCTCTTCCGCCTGCAAATAGTCGGCTCTGGGAATGTCGGTGACAGTTGCGTCAGTGGTAATTACCAAACCAATGGAGCAATGCTCATCCATCACCTTTTTTGTGCCCAGCTCCGCCGCCTGGGTCATGGGGATTTCATGGTCATACCAAGGGGTGGTGACCATGCGGGGAACGCCGTCTTCCTCGGCGCCCACCGCGCCGTCTACCATGTAGCCCACGGAGTCGATCATCCGCACCCGCAGACGCACCGTGCCGTCGGGGGAGATCTCCACCGCCTCCTCCGGTACGAATTTGGGCTCTGAAGTCATAATGGTTTTTCCGCTGCCGCTTTGGGGCAGCTCATCCCTTGCCCGTTCCTTGCGGTAGGGGTCGTCAATGCCGGGAATTACCAGCTCCTCCATAAATCGCTTGATAAATGTGGATTTGCCGGTGCGAACAGGGCCGACAACCCCCACATAAATATTGCCGCCGGTTCTGGCGGCGATGTCTGCATAGATGTTATCCATAGCCAGCCTCCTCATCCGGCAGGAGGGAAAGGCTCCTGCCATGGTCTACCAAAGGGTATGTCCGCTTCGCAGCAAATAGAACCGGGGAAAGAAGTTTGTTGGGGCAAGGGCGGACAATCTTTCAGAAAAATATGGTAAGATGACGGAAAATCCTTAAGATTTTTGCTGGAATTTTGGAAAAATAATGTTTGACAAATGCCGCAAAAGCCTATATAATATCTAAGCATGACTGCGAAGAGGGGGATAACTATGCTTCTGGCGCTTGCAAAGATAATGGATATGCCGGGCGAGCAAGTTTCCTTTTCTACCAGTGTGGATCTAAGTGACCTTCGTTATGGCAGCAGCTACCCTGTCAGCGAGCCGGTTTTGGCCGGTGGCACTGTCAGAAACACCGCAGGTGTTCTGGTGATGACAGGCGCGATCCAAACCACCATTCACGGTGTGTGCGATCGCTGCGCCGATCCTTTCGACCGGGAAGTGAACATTCCCATTGATGTGGTGTTGGTAACAGAGCTGAGCAACGAAGATAACGAAGATGAGAGGATCTTCCCTCTGGAGGGAGACAGCGCGGATTTGGACGACATCGTGCGTACGCTGTTTGTGCTGAATTTGGATTCCAAGCTGCTGTGCAGCCCTGATTGCAAGGGTCTGTGCTGCCGGTGCGGAAAAAATCTGAATGAGGGCCCGTGTGGCTGTCAAAAAGAGATAGATCCCCGTTTTGCTGCTTTAAAGCAGCTTCTCGAGAAGTAAAAACGTAAATGAATGCTGTTTGAAAAGCAGTTTGACCAAGGAGGTGTCATCCATGGCTGTCCCTAAGTGTAAAGTATCCAAGGCCCGTCGCGATAAGCGCCGTGGCGGCAACTGGAAGCTGTCCGCTCCCAGCGTGTCTGTTTGCCCCAAGTGCGGCGAACCCGTCATGCCTCATAGAGCTTGCAAGGCTTGCGGTTCCTACAATGGCCGTCAGGTCCTGGCCGCCAAGGCTGACTAAGGCAGGAAATGTAAGAGGAAGGCAGTGGCCTTCCTCTTTTTCCTTTTTATGAGGAAGCTTTGAATTGTTAATTTCCTGTAAAGTGGCGTCCAGCCGTTGATTTTACACGGATTTTGTGCAATAATAAATAACATTGAAATGGAATTCCTTTGTGAAGAAAGGAGCGTATATTATGGCAAAGCCTTTGGTTGCCATTGTTGGCAGACCCAATGTGGGCAAGTCTATGCTGTTTAATAAGCTCACCGGCCACCGCACCTCCATTGTGGAGGACACTCCCGGCGTGACCCGGGACCGGATTTACGGCGACTGTGAATGGTGCGGCCGCAGCTTTTCTCTGGTGGATACCGGCGGTATTGAGCCGAATACTGACAGCGATATGCTGAAGTTTATGCGCCGTCAGGCAGAAATCGGCATCGAGCTGGCGGATTGCATTGTGATGGTTACAGATGTCCGCTCCGGCGTGACGGCGGCGGACCAGGATGTGGCTACCATGCTGCGAAAGTCCGGAAAGCCCGTGGCGTTGGCGGTGAATAAGTGCGACAGCGTGGGCCCGGTCAATCCGGATGTCTATGAATTTTACAGCCTGGGTATTGGCGATTTGTTTGAAACCTCTGCAGTTCACGGCCACGGTACCGGCGATCTGCTGGACTGGGTGCTGGAGAATATTCCCCAGGAGGAAGCCGAGGAAGAAGAAAGCGATGTCATTAAGGTTGCCATTGTTGGTAAGCCCAATGTGGGAAAATCCAGCCTGCTGAACCGGATCATCGGGGAAGAGCGGGTGATTGTGTCCAACATCGCCGGCACTACCCGGGACGCCATCGACTCCTACTTTGAAAACGAAACCGGAAAATACTGCTTTATCGACACCGCCGGCATGCGCCGGAAGAGCAAGGTGGACGACCAGATTGAAAAGTTCTCCAATATGCGCACCATCAACGCCATCGAGCGCAGCGATGTGTGCCTGATTTTGGTGGATGCCAACGAAGGCGTTACCGAGCAGGATACCAAGATTGCAGGCCTTGTCCACGAGGCCGGCAAGGCGGCCATCATTGTGGTCAACAAGTGGGACGCGGTGGAAAACAAGGAAACCAACACTATGCGTGACAAAGAGGCGGATGTACGCAACGGCCTGAGCTATATGCTCTATGCTCCGGTGGTATTTTTGTCTGCACTCACCGGTCAGCGGGTGGATAGGCTGTTTCAGGTGATTCAGGAGGTATTCGCCCAGAACACCAGCCGGATTACCACCGGCGCGCTCAACAGCGTTCTTGCCGATGCCACCGCCCGGGTGCAGCCTCCTACGGACAAGGGCCGCAGGCTGAAAATTTACTACATGACCCAGGCCAGCACAAAGCCGCCTCATTTCGTAATTTTCTGCAACGATGCCCGGCTTTTCCACTTTTCCTATCAGCGGTATTTGGAAAACCAGATTCGTGAGGTATTTGGCCTCCACGGAACGCCGGTGCGTATCACCATTCGCCAGAAAGGCGACAAGGAGGACGGATGAACATGGCATATCCCATTTTTGTCATTGCCCTTGTTTCCTATTTGCTGGGAAATCTCAACGGCTCTGTGTGCATTTCCAATATGCTTAGGGGGGAGGATGTCCGCACCCACGGCAGCGGAAATGCCGGACTTACCAACTTTTTCCGCAGCTACGGCAGCTGGAGCACCCTCTTGGTGCTGCTGACCGATGGCGTGAAGACGGTCATGGCCTGCCTTATGGGCGGCTTGATGTTGGAGCCCTACGGACTTTCCAAAGAGGGCATGATGCTGGGCGCTGTGGCGGTGAGTCTGGGGCATGATTTTCCCGTGCTTCTGGGTTTCCGCGGCGGCAAGGGCATCCTCAGTGGCTTTGCCGCAGCTATGGTAATCGACTGGAGAATCGGCCTTATGATTCTCGGCGTATTTGTTATTACCTTTGCCATTACCCGCTATGTGAGTTTAAGCTCGGTTTTGGGCGCGCTTACCTATATTGCCGGGTTTGTGTGGCTGTATCATGACCGGGTTTGGGTGATGATCGGCGGCATAGCCCTGGGTGTTTTGGCTATTTTTATGCACAGAGGCAACATTGCAAGGCTGTGCAAAGGCACAGAATCCAAGGTGCATCTGATTCACCGGGGTTTAAATAAATCGTAGGGGAAAGGATGGTTCCTATGAAAGTTGCAGTGGTAGGCAGCGGCGCCTGGGGCACAGCTCTGGCGATTCGCCTGCAGAAAAACGGACACCAGGTGGTGCTCTGGTCCTTTGAGAAGGATTTGATTCCCGGAATGCGGGAGAACCGTGTCAATCCCCGGCTGCCCGGCGCGGTGCTGCCGGAGGGATTGGAAATCAGTGAGGAATACAGCTGCGTCAGCGGCTGCCAAATGGTCGTGATTGCCACGCCGTCTTTTCCCATTCGCGGAGTCTGCCGGAATGTAGCGCCTTATATTGACAAGGATGCCGTGGTGGTTTCCGTGGTCAAGGGCATTGAAAGCGGAACCCAGCTGCGGATGAGTCAGGTGGTTGAGGAAGAAACCAACCACAAGGTTGTGGTGTTTACCGGCCCCAGCCACGCCGAGGAAGTGGCGCTGGAGCTGCCCACCGGCTGTGTGGCGGCCTGCGACAACCGGGAATTGGCTGAGTTTGTACAAAAAGCCTTTGTGTGCGACGCACTGCGGGTGTACACCAGCCCCGATGCCGTAGGCGCGGAACTGGGCGCGGCGCTGAAAAACGTCATCGCGCTGTGTGCAGGCGTTACCGATGGCTTGGGCTACGGCGACAACACCAAGGCCATGCTGATGACCCGGGGTCTTACGGAAATCGCCCGGCTGGGCGTATCTCTTGGCGCCAGCAAGGAGACCTTTGCAGGCCTTGCCGGTGTGGGCGATTTGATTGTTACCTGCACCTCTATGCACTCCCGGAACCGCCGGGCGGGCATTTTGATTGGCCAGGGAAAAAATCCTCAGCAGGCCATGGAGGAAATGGGGGCAGTGGTGGAAGGCTACTACGCCGCCAAATCCGCATGGGAGTTGGGTAAAAAGCAGGGCGTGGAGATGCCTATCACCTGGGCGGCATACAATGTCTTGTATGAAGGCGTGCCCGCCTCCAAGGTGGTGGAAACTCTGCTGCACCGCATTCCGAAAACGGAAAGCGAATATGTAGACTGGTTGTAACATGAAAAGGACTGCTGCGGCTTGCAGCAGTCCTTTTTCTTAAAAATGGGCAGCAAAAAACGCCACCTGAAAAAGGTGGCGTTATTGGTTGCAGGGATGATCAGACGGCCCGCTCAACCTTGTTGGAACGGAGACATCTGGTACAGGCGTACACATGGCACGGAGTACCGTTGACCATAGCCTTGACCCGCTTTACATTGGGCTTCCAAGTACGGTTGGAACGTCTGTGGGAGTGGGAAACCTGAATACCAAAGGCAACACCCTTGCCACAATAATCACACTTAGCCATTCACTGCACCTCCTATCTCCTTGATAATCTCAAAATTCACTGCCTTCGCAGTCGCCTAAGTATGATACCAGAGTTTGTGAGAAAATGCAAGTGTTTTTTTAAGAAAAATTGGCTTTTTTGAAAATTGTGTTGATATTATCCACATTGGCAGGTATAATGTGAGTAAATATTGAGAGGGAGTGACAGATATGGTGGACAATTACAGCGTGCCGCTGAAGCTTTTGGTGGAGGAATTTCATCTGGAGGTTGCCTACGCGGCCACCGACTATGAATCGATCCGGCTCACCGTTGCGGACGTGGCCCGTCCGGGACTTCAGCTGGCAGGATATTTTGACCACTTTGAGCCTATGCGTCTGCAGGTGATGGGCAATGTGGAAATGAGCTACCTTGCCAAGCTCAGCGAAGAAGACCGGGCTGTCACCTTTGACCGGCTGTTTTCCTATAAATTCCCGGCTTTGCTCATTGCCCGAAATATTGCGCCGGGCGAAATGTGCCTGAAAATGGCGAAAAAGCACAATGTCACCCTGCTTCGCACCAGTGAGGCCACCAGCACCATCATTTCCGCGGTTATCAGCTATCTGTCTGCTGCTCTTGCCCCCCGGATTACCCGGCACGGCGTGTTGATGGAGGTTTACGGCGAAGGCGTTCTGCTGATTGGCGAAAGCGGCATCGGTAAAAGTGAAACCGCTGTGGAGCTTGTGAAGCGCGGCCACCGCCTGATTGCCGACGATGCAGTGGAAATCCGCAAGATTTCCGGAAATACCCTGGTGGGCACGGCGTCGGAGCTGGTGCGCAATTATGTGGAGCTTCGGGGCATTGGCATTATCAATGTGGCAAAGCTCTTTGGTATGGGCGCGGTAAAAACCGAAAATGAAATCAATCTGGTTGTGAAGATTACCCCCTGGAAAACGGGAGAGAACTATGACCGATTGGGCCTTGACGATCAGTATATGGACATTCTGGGTGTGAGCATTCCCATGAACACCATTCCCGTCACCCCCGGCCGTAACCTGGCGGTGATTTTGGAGGTGGCGGCTATGAACAACCGTCAGCGGAAAATGGGCTACAACCCCGCCAAGGAATTTACCGAGCAGATCAACCGATATTTTGAGGAGAGCATGGGCAAAACGACATGAAGGAGTTTACCATAGGTCATAACGATGCCGGCCAGCGGCTGGACCGGTTCTTGGCCAAGGCTGTGCCGTTGCTTCCGGCGTCTTTGGCCCAGAAATATATCCGGCTCAAGCGCATTAAGCTGGGCGGCGCCCGGGTTCAGCGGGATACCAGACTGAAAGAGGGCGATGTGCTCCAGCTGTATATCAACGATGAATTTTTCGACAAGCCCCGGGAGGATAACGGCTTTCTCACGGTGGCAACGCCGAAAATCAACATTCTTTACGAAGATGAGCACATTCTTCTGGTGGACAAGCGGCCGGGCATCGCCGTGCATCCCCACGACGGCGCGGAATACGGAAGAACCCTCATTGACCATATTCAGGCCTACCTTTACCAGAAAAAAGAATGGGTACCCCGGCTGGAAAATGCCTTTACCCCCGCCTTGTGCAACCGCATCGACCGCAATACCGGCGGCATTGTGGTTGCGGCGAAGACGGCTATGGCGCTTAGGGTGATGAACCAGAAAATCAAGGACAGGGAGCTGGACAAGCGCTACCTTGCCATCGTAGAGGGAACGCCCAGACAAAAGGAAGGCTCGCTGAAGGGGTATCTGTTTAAGGATGCTAAGAAAAACAAGGTGTTTGTGACAGATCAGCCCCAGCCCGGGGCGAAGACCTGCCAAACAAACTACAAGGTGCTTGCCAGCGCCAACGGCCTGAGCCTGGTGGAGTGTGAGCTGATTACCGGAAGAACTCACCAAATCCGGGCCCAATTTGCCCATGCCGGGCATCCGCTGCTGGGTGACGGAAAATACGGCAAGCTGGATAAGCGGTTCGACAGAAACTATCAGGCGCTGTATTCTTATAAGCTGGGCTTCCGGTTTACCACCGATGCAGAGGATCTGGCGTATTTGGACGGCAAGACTTATCAGGTAGACAAGGTGGATTTTGTGGAAGAATACTTCCCGGGCTTCCAAATCAAAAAATAAAACGGCGTGAAAACCACGCCGTTTTTTATTGTATTTCGGTGATTGTGCCGCCGCCCACGACGACGTCGCCGTCGTAGAAAACCACAGCCTGCCCGGGGGTCAGCGCCCGCTGAGGAGTGTCGAAAACAACCTTCACGCCGCCGTTTTCGGCAGGGTATACCGTTGCAGGCTGGGCGTCCATCCGGGAGCGGGCCTTGGCCTGCACCTTCATGGGCGCGTCCAGAGAGGGGATGGAAATCCAGTTGCAGTTTTCCGCCAAAAGCGTGTCGCGCATCAGCGCCTCATTGGGGCCAACGGTGACGGTGTTGTTTTCCATGTCCTTACTGCACACATACACCGGCTGACCCAGAGCTAAATTCAGTCCCTTGCGCTGGCCTAAGGTGTAGTAAACCGCGCCGGTGTGCTTGCCCACCGTGTTTCCTGCTAAGTCCAGATAATCGCCGCCGGGGTAGGATTTTCCGGTGTAGCGGCGTAAAAACGCGCCGAAATCTCCGTCGGGGACAAAGCAGATGTCCTGGCTGTCCCGTTTTTTGGCGTTGAGAAAGCCCTGCGCCTGGGCGATTTCCCTTACCTCCTGCTTGGTCAGCTCGCCTAAGGGAAACAGAGTATGCGCCAGCTGGCGCTGGGTCAGGGAGTACAAAAAGTAACTCTGGTCCTTTTCCCGGTGGGCGGCTTTGCACAAAAGGTAACGACCGGATTGGGCGTCCTTACGGATTTGGGCGTAGTGGCCGGTGACGATAAAATCACAGCCCAATTTCTCCGCCTCCTGCAAAAAGGCGTCAAATTTTAAGTGGCGGTTACATTCGATGCAGGGATTGGGGGTGAGGCCCGCTTCGTAGCATTTGACAAAGGGCTCCATTACCTTTTCCCGGAACGCCTGAGAAAGGGGAAACACATGAAAAGGAATGCTCAGTTTTTCCGCCACCTGCCGGGCATCGCAGGTGTCCGGGGCGTGGCAGGGCTCATTGGGGCGGTCCTGCCCGGTGTAAAGCTCCATGGTAGCGCCCATGATCTCATAGCCGCGCTGCTTAAGCAGCCATGCGGCTACGGAGCTGTCTACACCGCCGCTCATGGCAATGAGTGCAGTCAATGTCATCTCTCCTTTCTCCGTTTTTTACAGTGTAGCATACCGGAAGAAAGAAAGCAAATAATTTCAATTGGAATATTTTAGGTTTCTGTGTTATGTATATCGGACAATTTTTGCCGAAATACCTTGGTTTTTCCGGAAAAGCCTAACAATTGCAAACTTTTCTCCCGGACAAACGGAAACAAAACTGTTACCATTTTGCAAAAGCTACTTGTAATGTTTTGCCGGTTCTGTTATAATGTAAGGTGATATTTCCCGGAAGGAGCATGACTATGAAAAAACGATGGATCTGCGCTCTTTTGGCACTGGCGCTGACGGTGGCACTGCTTCCCGCTGTTCCCAGTGCCCGTGCGACAGAGCAGACCACCGATATGAAGGTGTCAGAACAATTTATTGAGATACTGAAATTGATGGAAGGCTTTGCGGCGTATGCCTTCTGGGATAATAAGCAGTATACCGTAGGCTACGGCACCCGGTGTCCTGCGGACAAGCTGGATTATTGGCTGCACAATCCCATTACCGAGCAGGAGGCCATGGACCTGCTGTACGCGGAAATGCCCAATTATGAAATTCCTATCAATAATTTCATGAAAAAACACAACCTGAAGCTGGAGCAGCATCAGTATGACGCCCTGGTTTCCTTCTCTTACAACTGCGGAAGCGGCTGGACGGGAGATGCCAACGGTTACTTAAACTCCGCTGTCCGAAAGGGCGATATGGGTTCGGAGCTGATTTACGGACTGTGCCTTTGGAGCACCTCCGGCGGCGACTACATCCTGACGCCCCGCCGAATGGCAGAGGCCAATATGTACATAAACGGCGAATACAAAGTCCCCTGGGCGGAAAATGCGTATCCTTCCACCTACAAGCATATTTTCCTGGATGGAAACGGCGGCATGCCCAAGTATGCCATTCATGGCTACGATGCCGCGGACAATATGCAAATCGTTACCGATTTTAAGGAAATTCCCGTGGGCGTCGATGGCGACGGAAACTGGTTTGTCTATGAATTTGCAGGCTGGTTTACCGATGCCGTAGGCGGCACTCAGGTTACCAATCTGGACGGTTCTTTGGCAAAGGGAACAATTCTTTATGCCCAGTGGAAAAACCCGGCGGGAGAGATTGTTCCCCTGCAAAAGGGCGAGCTGGTGGACAACCTGCAAATCACCGTGACAAGCAAGCTTAATGTCCGCACCGGCCCGGGTACATTCTATCCCGTGGTGCGCACCATCAATGCGACGACAGAAGCCCCCGAAGTTGTGACCGTCACGGAGGTATTCACCTCCGGCTCCACAACCTGGGGCAAAACCACCGACGGTTGGCTCAGCCTGAACTACACCGATTACGATGAAGTGATCAACGCCCTGCCGGGAGAGCCCTTCCCCAGACCTGCCACATTGCAAAGAGACGGCGTCAATTACCGCACAGAGCCGGTGGTCAACACCACCACCCTCGTTGGAAAGCTGAACAAGGGTGAGAAAATCATCATCGTGGAAGAAAAGCTGGACAACGGTATGCTGTGGGGCAAGATGGACAACGGCTACTGGATTTGCATGGACAACAAGGGCGAAGAATATGTCCTTTACGATTCCGATCTTCGGCCTAGCTTAGTGTCTGTCAGCATGCTGAAGCTGCCGGATAAAGTGCAGTATGTGCAGATGAACGAAGAGCTGAGCATCACCGGCAGTGTAGTGGTGGCAACTTACAGCGATGGCTCTATCGCCGCAAGAACCGTTGCCCGGGAGCTGACCAGCGGGTTTGACAACACAACCCTGGGAAAGAACACCATAACCGTCAGCTACGCCGGCGGTTCTACGGAATTTGAGGTGGAAATCATCAAGGCTACCGTGGTGTTCAAAAACTACGACGGAAGCATTCTAAGCTCCCAGCAATACGCCTACGGCGAGGAAGTTACGCCTCCTGCCGGCGTACCTGCCCGCCCTGAAGACGATGAGGGCACCTACTTGTTTATCGGCTGGGATCGGGAGATCGCCGTTTGCACCGGCAACACGGAATATACCGCCCAGTATGAGCTGATTCCCGCAGTTCCCGATTATATTCCCGGCGACATGGACATGAACGGTACGCTGACAAAGGACGATGTATTTTATCTGCTGTACCACATTGTGTGGGGAAATGAGGAGTACCCAGTCACAATTCCCGCGGATTACAACAATGACGGTCTGATTAACAAAGAAGATGTATTCTATCTGCTGTACCATTTGGTGTGGGGAGCGGAGGAATACCCGCTGACATCTACCAGCAATTAAGGAAATGGTGAAGCAAATGAGAAAATTATTATGCATTTTGGCGTGCCTGCTCATGGCAACGGCTCTGATAGGAACAGCCCTGGCCGAAGGCGGGCTGAACACAACGGTCTCGGCGACCAAGGATAAAGGATACCGCACCGACGAATTCTCGGTTGTGGTGTCTGTGGGAGCAATTACCGCGGAAACCGGCGGCGTGGCGATTTCCTATGACAGCGCCACACTGGAACTGGTCAGTGGAAAATGGCTGATTCCCCAAACGGCAAACGATTTGTTCAGCGGCTTGAACGCCAACAACAAGGCAGGCTTTGCCTATGCCCAGGCCCAGGCAATTTCCGGCGCATTCTTTGAATTTGGGATGAAGGTGCGCGAGGATGCCATGTTTGTGCCCACAGAAATCAAGGTAACGGTGAACATCAACGGTCAAACAGAGGAAAAGGCAGTTTCCCTGACGGTCATGTGTATCAACAACTTCTCCCCCTGGACGGCGGTGGACGACAAGCAGCACACCCGTCAGTGCAGCATCTGCCGGGAGGTGGAAACTGTCGACCATACCTTTGACACCGGCAAGGTGACCAAGCCTGCCACCTGTCTGGAAACCGGCGAGAAGGTTTACACCTGCACCGGCTGCGGTCACACCAAAACAGAAACCCTTCCCATTGGCAAGCACAACTTTGTCAATGCCTGCGACACCGATTGTAATGTCTGCGGCGAGACCCGGGAAATCACCCACAGCTACAGATCAGGTTGGGTAAACGACAAAAACTGCCATGCCCATGAATGTTCCGTTTGCGGATTCTGGGGCAGCGCAGAGGCTCACAAGCCCGGCCCGGCTCCCACGGAAACAACCGCCCAGACCTGCACCGTCTGCGGTTATATCATAAAGCCGGCGCTGGGACACACCCATGCATACGCAACCGAGTGGACCCACAATGAAGAGGGTCACTGGCACGCCTGCCAGGGCTGCGAGGTTCAGGAAGGCTTCACCCAGCACGTATTTGAAAACGCCTGCGACACTACCTGCGATGTCTGCGGATTTACCCGGGAAACCGAGCACATGTATTACGAAAACTATCTGTCCAGCGCCGAGGGCCACTGGCACGAATGCCGGATTTGCGGCAATAAGCTGGAAATGGAGCACCACGAGCCCAATGACGAGGGCATGTGCACAGTTTGCGGCTATCAGGATGACACACAAGCCCACGAGCACAAGTACCAGGGCAGCTGGAAATGGGACGCAACCGGACACTGGAAAGAGTGTGAATGCGGCGAGAAGAACACGGTAGAGCCCCACGTATGGGATGAAGGAAAGGTTGCCCTGCGCCCCAGCGAAGGAAAAGACGGCGCCCGGCTTTACACCTGTAATGTCTGCGGCGCAGAAAAGACAGAGCTGATTCCTGCCGGTACGATTATTATGAATAACTTCCCCTGGATGTTGGTTATCATCGTCGGCGGCATTGTGATAGTTGGCGTTACAGTGTATATTCTGGTTGGCGTCATTAAAAGCAAGAAAAAAGGCGGCAGATTCAGTTAAGCAAGTAAACCGAATATCCACCCATAAATGATACATCCCCGGCGCCTGCAAGGGCGTCGGGGATTGCTTTTTGAGAGAGGGAATGTTTCCGGTCAGCCAGGCGTCTTAGTCGGGCCTGGCGGGCGTCCTGAGCTGAGGCGAAGAGGCGTTCTGATGGAGCATAATAAACAATAAGAAAAGGCTGCGCCCGAAGGCGCAGCCTTATGTTTAGATTTCAGGAATTAGAATTCCTTCTTCTTGATAACCAGAGCGACGGTGCTCATAGCGGAGGCCAGCAGGGCAGCAACGGGAGCAACCAGGCTGACATCGCCGGTGTTGGGAACCTTGGAAGGAGCAGCGGCGATGGTGATGGTGCAGGAAGCGGACTTGCCGCCTGCGGTAGCGGTGATGGTAACAGTACCGGCCTTCAGAGCGGTAACCTTGCCGTCAACAACCTTGGCGATGGTCTCGTCGGAGGAGGTCCAAACGATGTTATCGGTGGAGGTGGCGGGGGTAACGATACCGGTCAGGTTCAGTTCCTTGCCGGCAACCAGCTCAGCGGTGGCCTTGTCCAGCTCGACCTTCTCAGCGGGAATGGTCTCGGGAACGACGGTAACGGCGCAGGTAGCGGACTTGCCGTCAGCAGTAGCGGTGATGGTAACAGTACCAACCTTGTGGGCGGTAACAACACCGTTGTTGACGGAAGCGATGGTAGCATCGCTGGAGGTCCAGGTAACAGCGGGGTTGGAAGCGTTGCTGGGGTTAACGGTAGCAGTCAGGTTCAGGGTGTCGTTCACAGCCACGTTAGCGGTGGAGTTGCTCAGGAGAACGGAGGAAACCTTCATCTGGTACAGACGGGCGGGGAACTGGGAAGCATCCACAGCATCCTTGGCAGAGCCGTCGTCTTCCAGAATGTAGGAAGTGTTGCTGACGCTGAGGTTTGCGAAGGTACCGTAAGCGCCCAGGTAGTAGCTGTTTTCGCCAATGGTGGTCACCAGGGTCTTGACGGCTTCGTTGTAGGTATAAACGGAAGCGGGAGCGTCGGTGGTCAGCTTCAGGCTGCCTTTCATTGTTCCGTTGTTATCAAACTCATAAATTTCAATGTAAGTCTTGGCGTTGTCATTGGCAGCGTCCAGGAAGTACAGGTGGTAGCCGCCGGTGACAGCTTCCAGATACATATCAACAGCATCGTCGGCGTCTTCGGTGACAGCCAGGCGGTAATCAGCATTGTCGGTAGCGCCGTTGAAATAGCCCATCTTGCCAGCAGCGAACTGAGCCAGACCCAGCTTAACGGGGCCGGTAGCAGAGGTATCAACGATGGTCCATGCGTTGTCAGCAACGGTAACCACGCAGGTGTCGGATACATTGCCGGCGGTGGCGGTGATGGTAGCGGTACCGGCCTTCAGGCCAACGATCTTGCCGTTGTTAACAGTGGCAACTTCTTCGTTGGAAGAAGTCCAGCTGACAGAGTCGGTGGAATCGGCGGGGGTCACGGCAGCGGTCAGATTGGCGGAGAAGCCGGTCATAACATTGGCGGTAGCGTCAATGGAAATGGCGGTAGCGGGAACGGGGAGGCTCTCCTTGAAGAAGACCAGGCCGTAAGACAAAGTGCCAGCGTTCTTGTAGGAACGAATCATCTTGCTGGCTGCGGCTGCGGTACCCATGGTAACAGTGCCTTGGGAAAGGGTAGTTGTCAGGTTAATGCCGCCGCCGGGATTGTTGGAAGCGACCCATTCAGTTGCGGTAGTGGTTGTACCCAGCTTGCGGTTGTTATATTCCTTGGAATACAGATACTCACCGTCATACTTTACATAGTAAGTGTTGGCCTTGCCGGAAACAGCGACCAGCTCAACAGTAGCTGCCTCGTAGGTTTCGCCGGCCTTGATGGTCAGAGCGCCGTCAGCGAAGGAATAAGGGGTGGTGTACAGGTCGGTGTTGACGCCAGTGAACAGGTGATAGGGGTTTGCGGACCAGTCGTTGGAGTCATAGGACTCCCGGTAAGCAGCCATGAAATAGGTGCCTGCGGACAGGTTTTCTGCGGTGTCGATCTTAGCATACATGGTTCCGCCGGCAGCGCTGGCGGTAACAGCCAGGCCCAGAACCATAACCAATGCCAGAACAACGCTTAGAACTTTGCTTACGTTTTTCATGCTAGGGTTCCTCCTTAAAAATATCTTATGTTTCCCTCTTTGCGGGATTTTCCCGCAATGGGGCAATTTACCATTCAAGCATACCACAACCTGATATTTTTTTCAACACCTTTTGCGTTTTTATTTTATAATTTGTGTCAATTTGTTTCCCTTGCCCCCGCACTTATGAGGGGGGTGGGGGGAGCAAAAACCAAACTCCCCAGTCTGATTCATAAGGGCTTGGTTTATCAGGACTGTCCGGAGGCCAGTCCCTACGGGCAAAAAAGTAGGGACTGGCGTCCAAAAATGTAGGGCCCGGCGTCCCCGACGGGCCTAAAAAAAGTCCCGAAAGCCGAGGTGGCTTCCGGGACTTGAAAATCCAAAAGTGTTGATTATCTCTTGGAGTTTTCGGTGTACCGTTTATATCGTGTAATATCGTTTAAAATCGTGTATATATAAAGAAAAAGAGTCATAACGATTCAATTAAGAATCGTTATGACTCATATGATTGCATTGAAAATTTTGTTTTCTTATGGTATAATATGTTAAACACTTGATTTTTGGGGGGAATACAAGAAATGAATTTGAGTTTATGTGACGAATACCGATTTGTGCAAGGAAAATTAATTGCCACTCAAAGCGGTAAGGCTTATAAATTTCATATGGACAAATATGACCGCTTTTACACATACATAAAGCCCTATATTAAAGCGGGTAAAGTGTCAGGATTAACAAAACTTATGATAGATACACTTACAATAGAAAATGCTGATAAATTGTTCTTAGACGAAAAATCATTTTCATTAAATGCTGTCATATTAGCAAAGGATAACCAAAATACATATTGGTCTTTTGACGTAACAATAAACAATATCAAAATAAACTGTATAGATGTTTCTAAACTCTCGTATGAGAGCGAAAATTTGGTATGCTCTTTGTGCGAGATGGAAATACCATATCAAACCGAAATTCATATAGTTGAACGAGTAGACTGATTTGAGGAGGAAAATGGAATGGCACTAATTAAATGCCCAGAGTGTGGCAGAGAAAATGTATCTAACACAGCAGAAAGTTGTCCTAACTGTGGTTATGGTATTAAAGCACATTTTGAGAGAGAAAACAAAGCAAGGGCAGAATCAATTATAAGAAAACAACAAGAAAACAAAGTTGACAATCATAAAGCAGAAAAGGAACAAAAGTATCGTGAATACGAGCATGAATTAAGGGCACGTCAACAAGAAATAGATAATACTACTTGTCCTAAAAAACCTAATTACTTTCTTGGGTTTTTTGAAAAAGGAACAAGAACATTATCTTTCTTCATTCTTATAGGTCCTTGGCTTATGTTATTATTCTGTAAACTTGCCGAAATAGATAACATATTACTATTGTTATATATCGTGCTCGGTTGGCTCGCAACACCTATATGGCTTTTTATTGGATACGGAGATTATAAAAGCGATGTTGAAAGATATAAAGAAGAATTGGATTTGTATAACAAAGATAGAAAAGCATGGGAAAAACAAAAAGAACAAAAGAAAGCTAATATAGCTGAGTTATACAAGTATAGGGCTGATAAAGAAGTTGAGCAAAAATATACACCGCCCACACCTAAGCCAACAAGTCAGCTTAAATGTCCTGTTTGTGGAAATACTAATATTGAAAAAATTACAACAATGGATAGAAGTTTCTCAATTGCTATGGTTGGTATGGCGAGTGGAAAAATTGGTAAGCAATACAAATGCAAGAATTGTAAACATATGTGGTAATCCGTTTGTTTTTTGATTTGCACCAAATTTGCACCAAGACAGATTTTAAGGCATAAAGAAAACCCCAAAACCGTGATGGTTTCGGGGTTTTTGAATACTCTGTAAGATAAGTGATTATCTCTTGGAGAACTGAGGTGCGCGACGGGCGGCCTTCAAGCCGTACTTCTTTCTTTCCTTCATTCTGGGGTCGCGGGTCAGGAAACCGGCAGCCTTCAGAGTGGGGCGGTACTCGGGGTTCAGGCCCAGCAGAGCGCGGGAAATGCCATGGCGGATAGCGCCGGCCTGGCCGGAAACGCCGCCGCCGGCAACGGTGACAACGATGTCAACCTTGCCAACCAGGTCAGCAGTAACCAGAGGCTGATTGACAACCAGCTTCAAGGTGTCCAGACCAAAGTAGTCGTTAATGTCACGGCCGTTGATGATGATGGAACCGGTTCCGTTCTCATAAAAGCGAACACGGGCAACGGATGACTTAAGACGGCCAGTGCCGTAAAAATACTTCTTCTTGCTCTCGTACATAGTCAGTTACCTCCAATTAGTCCTGGGTCCATGCGGAAGGCTGCTGAGCTGCGTGAGCATGCTCGGCACCCTTGTACAGGTGCAGACGGGTCATGGCGTTGCGGCCAATGGTGTTCTTGGGCAGCATGCCCTTGACGGCCAGCTCCATGGCGTAATCGGAGCGATTCTCCATCATGATGCGAGCCTTGGTTTCCTTCAGACCGCCGATCCAGCCGGAAACGCGGTAGTAAGTCTTCTGCTCCATCTTCTTGCCGGTGAGGATGGCCTTGTCGGTGTTGATGACGATGACATAATCGCCGCAGTCAACGTTGGGGGTGAAATCGACCTTGTGCTTGCCGCGCAGCAGGTTTGCGACGGTGACAGCGGTACGGCCCAGGGGCTTACCGGCAGCGTCAACAACATACCACTTACGCTCCAGGGTCTCTTTCTTCAAAAGAGTAGTGGACATTTGTGTGTTCCTCCAAATAGGTAAATTATTTTGACAAACATCTGCCAATGCAGTACAATGTCTTCAAATCGCTAGAAACTTATAACACATTTAAAAATAAATGTCAACGGATTTTTGAAAAAATTTTCTGGAAACCGAGGTAAACTCGCAAAAACTCCGGTTTTCTCTTAAATGCTCTTAAATACTAACTTGCCATTTTGAAAAATCAGGGGAGGAAATTCCGCGATGCAGAAACTTATGGGGCTGGTTCGCCGCTGTGTGGAGGACTACCAAATGATAAATCCCGGAGATAAGGTGGCCGTCGGCGTGTCCGGAGGCAAGGATTCTCTGGTGCTGCTGCGTGTTCTGGCAGGCTTGAGGGAATACGCTGATTTTTCGCTGGAGGCTGTCACCATTGACATGGGCCTTGGCATGGACTTTAGCGGCGTGGCGGATTTTTGCAGGAGTTTGGACATTCCCTACACCGTTGTGCCCACCCAAATCGGGCCGATTATCTTTGATCATCGGAAGGAAAAGAACCCCTGCTCCATGTGCGCCAAAATGCGCCGGGGCGCGCTGAACCAGGCCATTTTGGAAAGAGGCATCTCCAAGCTGGCACTGGGTCACCATTTTGATGACGCAGTGGAAACCTTTTTCATGTCCCTGATTTACGAGGGCCGCATCAGCTGCTTCCAGCCGGTGACGGATTTGGATCGCATGGGGGTTACCCAAATCCGGCCCATGCTCTATGTCCATGAAAAGACGGTGGACAATTTCGCCCAGCGGATGGAGCTGCCGGTAATAGAAAACCGCTGCCCGGTGGACAAGCAGACCAAGCGGGAGGAAATTAAGGAGCTGGTGTACAATTTAAGCGCCACTTATCCTGACCTGAAGGAGCGGGTGTTCGGCGCGATGCAGCGGCTGCCCCTGCCCCAGTGGGAGCCGATGGGCAGATATAAGCGGCCCAAGGATGAATGAAACTTTTTCCAGAAGGACATACTACCACCGGGAGGCGGTAAAGTATGGTAAAGGGAATTTCAAGACAGGTGATTGTGGTCCATTCTCCTGACCCAAAGGTATTTGAGCAGGCGATTTTTATCGTTCGGGAGGATGCCAAGGATATCACAGATGAAATGCTTCTAAAGCAGGCAAAGCAGGCCATTCGCGGCTCGGCGCGGTCAAAAAAGAGCAAAAGCCTGATGCCCTATGCGGCAGGCTGGAGCTGCGTCGGGGCGGCGGTGATGGCGCTGATTTGGCTGATCAGCGGCATTGTTTAAGTTGCGGGGAAGGCTTAGGTGTGGTATCATAGCCTCAGGCTAGAGAAAGAGAGAATACTATGCAAATCGGAAATCTGCAAGTGAATACGCCCATTATGCTGGGCCCCATGGCCGGCGTGACGGATTGGGCCTTTCGCACCGTATGCGCCCGGCTGGGGGCAAATATGACGGTGACGGAAATGGTTTCTTCCCGGGCGCTGGTATATAAGGATAAAAAAAGCGCCGCGCTGCTTAAGAAAAATGAGGGCAGCCTTTGCGGCGCCCAGATTTTCGGCAATGACCCGGCGATTATGGCTGAGGCCGCTGTACTGGCGCTGGAAATCTCCGGCTGCGATTTTTTGGACATCAACATGGGCTGCCCCATGCCGAAAATCGCCAATTCCGGCGATGGCTGCGGCCTGATGCGCACCCCGGAGCTGGCAGGCCAGATTGTAGCGGCAGTGAAAAAGGCGGTGGATGTACCCGTTACAGTCAAGTGCCGTCTGGGCTGGGACAAGGGAAGCATCAACGTGCTGGAATTTACCAAGCGGATGGAAGATTGCGGCGCGGATATGGTCACCGTTCACGCCAGAACCCGGAGCATGCTGTATTCCGGCGTGGCGGATTGGGATATGATTACCAAAGTCAAGCGCCAGCTTTCCATTCCCGTCATCGCCAACGGAGATATCACCGGGGGGGAAGCGGCGGTAAAATGCCTGAAGCGAACCGGCGCGGACGGAATTATGATTGGCCGCAGCACCTTTGGCGACCCCTGGGTTTTTGCTGAGGTCAAGGCGGCGCTTGCCGGGGAAGAAGGCTACACCCGGCCGGATTTGAAGGGCAGAATTGAGGTGGCTGTGGAGCAGTTCCGGCTGTCGGAGCAGGACCACGGAGAGCACATTGCCTGCCTGGAGGCCAGAAAGCACTTTGCCTGGTACTTACGGGGCGTTGCCCACAGCAGCTACTATAAAAAGGAAATATCCAGCTTAAGCACCATGGAAGATATTTACCGCATTGCAAAAGATGTGGTGCGCGACCTCCAATAATTGGCGCGCATGGTTTTTCCGCCGTTTCATACACTACCGAAGAGGTGAGGGGATGAGACGGCGGATTTTTTTGTGCCTTGTGGCGGCTTGCCTGCTGATTGTGCCGGTGGGGGCAGAGCCCATTCGCTGGGTGGATTTTAATGTAGGCTATGCGTCCTTGGAATACGCCCTGGAGCAGGATATTGCCACAGCGGAGCAGGAAAAGCACATTTCCTGGATTGACGCTTTGGCGCTGGCCGCCTGCCGCACCGGAGGCAAATGCGGTTTAAGCTCTGTAAAAAAAGCGGTGTCGGACTTAAAAGGGGAGCAAGACCCCATAGAAAGGCTGGGCGAAGCTTCGAAATACTACGATTACTATCACCAGGCCTATACTGCCGCGCTGGGGGGCTTGGTGGGTAACTTCTCCATTTTTTCAGAGGGTCAGTGGAAAAGCCAATACGGCTTAAAAGCCTTTTCCCCCGTGGCGGCAGGCTACGGATACAGCCATTGCGACGATTTTGGCGTCAGCCGTTCCTACGGCTTTCATCGAAAGCATTTGGGTAACGACCTGATGGGAAGCCTTGGTACGCCCATCGTGGCGGTGGAAGGCGGAACGGTGGAGGCTATGGGCTGGAACCGCTACGGCGGCTGGCGAATCGGCATTCGCTCGGCCGACTCCAAGCGCTACTATTACTATGCCCACTTGCAAAAAGACCATCCCTTTGCCGATGGCTTGCAGGAGGGAGATACGGTGCAGGCGGGACAGCTCATTGGCTTTATGGGCAGAACCGGGTATTCCCACAAGGAAAACACCAATAATATTGAAACGGTGCATCTGCATTTTGGTATTCAGCTGGTATTTGATGAAAGCCAGAAAGAGTGCAACTCGGAAATCTGGATTGACGCCTATGACATTGTGCGGCTGCTCAGCCGCCACCGGGCCAGCTACCGAAAAACGGAAAGCGGCTGGGAGCGGGTGTATCCCTTTGCGGATTTGGATTTGGAGGAATTTCCAAAATAAAAAGGACGGGTTCACCGTCCTTTTTTTGTGTTATAGCTTTGTAACTTCCAATACAGTAAGGGTGTCCTCCCGCACCTGAAAGCGAATGTCGAAGCCGGCAAAGGAAATGCCGTAAATCCGCTCCGGCTGGCGCTGATAGGAGGGCCGGGGGTCGTGGGACAGCACGCCGATGGCGGCCTCCCGTTTTTCCTCCGGCAGAAGCTGCAAAAGCGGCTCAGGAAAATCCACATGCAGGAGATAGTCCTTTGCTGTGTCCGTTAAGCCGCCGGTGGCTTCCGGGTGGCAATCGCCGTAGGGGATGTAGGGCTTGATGTCAAAAATGGGCGTGCCGTCCATCAAATCGGCGCCGCCTACATGGATGACAGTGCCGTATTCCTTGGTATGCTCCAAGCCCAAAAGGGTGACGCTGGAAAGTCCCAGAGAATTGGGACGGAAAGGGGAGCGGGTGGCAAATACACCCATGCGGGTGTTGCCTCCAAGACGGGGCGGGCGGACGGTGGGCGACCAGTCTTCTCTGACTGCCTGGGAAAACTGCCAAATCAGCCACAGATGGGAATAGCCCTCAATGCCCCGCAGGGCGTCGTCGTTGCGAAACTCCGGCTCGAAAATAATGGTGGAGCGCAGCTGCTGCACCAGACCGCTTTGCCGGGGGATGCCGAATTTGGTGGGAAAATCGCTTTTCATCCGGGCGATTACCTGAATTTTTACATCTTCCATATTATTTGCACCTTCCCCGGAAACAGAAACTGATGCCGAAAATGGCGGCCAGCGACAGAGAAATGGCGGCGCCTGCGCTGCTTCCTAAATAGAAAGATACCACAAGGCCCAAAATGCCTGCAATCAGGGAAAAGACTACGGAAAACAGGTGGTACTGCTTCAAATTCTTAGAAACATTTCTGGAAGCCGCGGCAGGCAGCACCATTAAAGAGTTCAAAATCAGTAGACCCACAGAAGAAATGGTCAAGGTAACAGTGATGGCGATTGCCACGGTGTAAACCGTCTGGGAAAGGCCCACCCGAATGCCCCGGGAAGAAGCAAGCTGGGGATAAATGGCGGTTAAGGTCAGCCGGTTGGAGGAAATTACCCAGAACGAGATGACAAAAACCAAGATCAGCGCCAAAGCGCCGATTTCGGCGGGGGTAATGGACAGAATATCTCCAATCAAATATTGATTGTATTTGGTGAAGCTGTCGCCGCCCAAGGTGGCAACGAAAATACCCAACGCCACAGCGGTGCTGGAAAAAACACCGATTAAGGTGTCGGCGGCGTGGTTGCTGCGGCTGCGGACATAGGAAAACAGCACAGCGAAGAGAATGCTGAATAGTACCGCTGCCCACAAAGGGGCGGCAATGCCGCAAATGGTGCCGATGGCAATGCCCGTAAAGGCGCTGTGACCTAAGGCGTCAGAGAAAAAGCTCATTTTTCCGGTGACCACCATGGTTGACATAATACCAAACAGGGGAGCCATCAGCAAAATAGCCAGCAGCGCGTTTTTCATAAAATCCCAGTGGAGCATTTCCACAGGAAGTGCGTCACAAATGGCGTACCAGATACTCATAGCGCGCCTCCTTTCCGGGAAAAGGCCTGCTCAAAGGCAGGGGAGGAAAGCACCTGCTCCGGCGTGCCCAGAGCGGTGATGCCCCGGTTAATGAGGGCAACCTGGTCGGCGTATTTTTCCAGCATGGAAAAATCGTGGGTGGTCATCAGGATAGAAAGGTCATAGGTGTTGCGGATTTCGTCCAGCATATCCATCAGGGTGGACATACCCTCCACATCCACGCCGGACAAGGGTTCGTCCAGAATAAGGATGTTGGGAATGGGCTCCAGCGCCAGCGCCAGCAGCACTCTTTGCAGCTCGCCGCCGGACAATGCGCCCACCCGCTTGTCAATTAAATCCACGCCATGCACCCGGTCAAGACATTCCAGAATTTTTTGCTTCATGGCCTTGCTTGCGCCTAAAAAGGCGGGGCGCTTGCTCATGCAGCACACAAACAGGTCGGCAACCGTTACCGGGTCGCCGGGGTCAAACTGGGGACTCTGGGGAACATAGCCGATTTTCGGCTTTTTGCCCCGCTGTCCGGGGGCGGAGAACACAATGATGCCACCGTGCTCCTGCTGGCCCAGCACGGCTTTGAGGAATGTGGATTTTCCCGCGCCGTTGGGGCCGATGAGCGCCACCATTTCTCCGCAGTGAACATGGAGGCTGGCATCTTTTAAGATTACATCGTTTCCAATCTGCACCGACAGGTTTTCCACCCGCAGGCAGCAGGAATCGCCGCAATTGCTTCCGTGCAGAGAAGTTCTCATTCCAGCGCCTCCTTCAGTGTGTCAATGTTGTGGTACATGGCATCAAACCAGCTGTCGCCGGACATGGCCATATCCAAGGTATAGACAGCCGCGCCGGTTTCCGCAGAAAGGATGCTTGCTGCCGAAGCGCTGCCGTTGGCTTCCGTAAATACCGCGCTTAAGTGGTTGTCTTGCACCAGATTTATCAAATGAATCAAAGTTTGGGCGGAGGCCTCGCTGCCGGATTCTTCCTCAATGGCCTGAAGAACCGTTAAATCAAAGGCGTCTGCCAGATAGAAAAAACCGTCGTGGAAGGTAATGAGTTCCCGCTGGGAAAGATTGGCAAGGCTTGCGTCTGCATAGGCGCGCAGCTTGTCCATATCCGCGTGGAGAGAAGTTAGGTTCTCGTCAAAGGCGGCGGCGTGCTGGGGATAGCGCTGCGTTAATCCGTGGCAGATATTTTCCGCCATGATTTTGGCGTTTTCCACACTGAGCCAGATGTGAGCGTCCTGCTCGTGGTGGTGATGGCTGTCCTCATGGTGGTGGCTGTCGCCGCAATCCAAAAGGGGGATACCTGCGGAGCTGTCAATGGTTTGCTTGTCTTTCAAAATGTCCGCCATAAAGTCTTCCAGACCTGCGCCGGAAAGGACAATGACCTGGGCGGCCTCGGCGGCGCGAACCTGATTGACATTCAAAGAATAATCGTGCAGGCAGGATACCTTGTCCGTTATCAGACGGGTAACGCTTAAATCCGTGCCGGCGCAAAGCCGGGCGGTAAATTCATAAACCGGCAATGTTGTGGCGGCGATTTGCGCCGTAGGTGCAGCCGCCTGGCAGCCGGCAAGCAGGCACAGCAAAATAAGGGCTGTGAAAAGAGAAAAAATTCGTTTCATCATCTGTTTATCACCACCACTATCATACCATAGCTGTCAAGAAAAAAGACAAAAAAGGCGACTTTGCAGTCGCCTTTTTATGTAGGGATATCAGTGAGTATCCAGCCACTCGTTTACCTTGGCCTTGGCCAGACGCAGGATGTCCTCCTTGGGGTAAGGAGAGGTCTCGCCGCCTTGTACATACAGGAAGTACAGGCCGCCGGGAGTCTGGAACAAAATTTCCTCATAGCCGGCAGGATCGCCGTAAAAACCGCAGACATGCTTCTTGATCAGAGTGGCGGTTTCGGTGTCATATTCCTTTTTGCAAATGATTTTCTTCATAAGATGGTCCTCCTTTCGTAGGGTTCTATGGGGCTATTATAGCTTTTTTTGCCCTAAAAATCAAGTCGATACCCGGCGTGCGGCGGGGAAACTGCCAATAATCGGCTAGTTACCAAGAAGAAAAGAAGGAAAGCAGAATTATCCTTGTAAAATCTGCACAATTTTCGCTTCCATGAAAACCCACTTGCGCCAGAGATTGGGGTGTGGTATCCTAACAAAAAGGAGCTGATTTCATGAAAGACATTCCGGTTTTTGACACGGAAAACGGCGTGGCTTCCCTGTTTTTGTGGGAAATTCCTTATAGAAAGCGGGCCCATATCAAGCTGCAGTCTACCCAGAATCCGGAAAAGCTGCTAGATGAATGCGTGGCATTTTGCAAGATGTGCGGCGCTGAGTGGATTGACGCGGCAGGCCACGAATACCTGCAAAGGTATCCTCTGATTACGGCGCTTTACACCATGCAGTGCGACAAAGCCGTGGTAGGAGAAACGGATGCCTGCCTGTTCCCGGTGTCGGAAAGCACGGTGCAGCAGTGGCTGGATATTTATAATGAGCGCATGGAGCACATCCCCAACGCCGCATTTATGGACGGCGCAAAGGGAAAGGAAATGCTCAAAGACGGCGACGGATATTTTATCCACAAAGAGGGAAAGCTTCTGGGCATCGGCAGAGCCGGAGGGGATTTCATCGACACGGTGATTGCCGTCATTCCCGGAATGGGAGAAACGGTTGTCAAGGCGCTGACAAGCATCCTCACCGGGGATACTGTAAGGCTTTTGGTGGCAGATGCCAACAAGCGGGCGGTCAGGCTCTATGAACGGATGGGATTTGTGAAGGTAAAGGAAGTTTCCCGGTGGTATCGGGTGCTGTAAAGGAGATTTTGTGGAAGATATTTATTTGCTGGCGGCAGCAGGGACGTTATTTATCATGCAGCTGCTGTGCTTTTTGGCAAAAAAGGTGTGGGTGCGGCTGTTGCCGGTACTGGCCGTCGTGGCGCTGATGGTGCTTTGTGTGGTAATGTACGGGTTAAGTGGATGGACGAACTGGGCGTATCTGATATTGCTGATGCTGCTGTTTGGCTTGCTTGTTGCCATGGGTGCAGCGTGGTTGGTATTCGGTGTGGTATGCGCCGTCAAAAAATCATCCAAAGGTGTTCAGTAAAAATACTTGACAAAGGGTTTGCCCCATGCTATAATACCCAAGCTTGTAAAGCAGAAACACTTGACACGGGGGCGAAAAGCATGGATTCGTTGCAGATGAGCTTATTGCTGGACTACTACGGCGACCTGCTTACCCAGCGTCAAAGAGAGTGCTTCGATATGCGTTACAACCAAGACCTTTCTCTTGGTGAGATTGGACAGATTTTGGGCATCAGCCGTCAGGCTGTGTGCGATAATCTTTCCCGCAGCGAAGCGCTGCTGCGGAAAATGGAGGAAAACATCGGCTGTGTCAGCCGTGGTCTTCACAACCGCAAGGAGATTGAAAAGATTTTGTCCCTGTGCAGCCGGCTTCAGCAGCAGACCCAAGGTCAGGCGGCAGAGCTGGTGCGGGAAATTGTAGATGCAACCCAAAGCCTGAAGGAGTAAACTATGGCATTTGAAGGCTTAACTGAAAAAATCGCCGCTACCTTCAAAAAGCTTCGCGGAAAAGGTCGGTTAAAAGAGGCCGATGTGAAGGAGGCTATGCGGGAAATCCGCATGGCATTGCTGGAAGCGGATGTCAGCTATAAGGTTTGTAAGGATTTCACCAAATCCGTAACCGAGCGGTGCGTGGGCGCCGATGTGCTGGAGTCTTTGACTCCCGCCCAGATGATTGTCAAAATCGTCAACGAAGAGCTGACCAAGCTTATGGGCAGCGATATTAAGCACATTACCATCAACCCCAAAGGTCCTACGGTTGTGATGCTGGTAGGCCTGCAGGGCGCAGGTAAAACCACAAACGGCAGCAAGCTTGCAGGACTCATGAAGCGCCAGGGCAAAAATCCCCTGCTGGTGGCCTGTGATATTTACCGCCCTGCTGCCATTCAGCAGCTGAAGGTTTGCGGTGAAAAGCTGGGAATCCCGGTGTTTGAAAAGGGTCAGATCAACCCGGTGGACATTGCAAAGGAAGCTGTCAGCTACGCCCGTCAGCACGGTCACGATATGGTATTTTTGGATACCGCAGGCCGCCTGCATGTGGACGAGCAGCTGATGGAAGAATTAAAAAATGTCAAGGCCGCGGTTCAGCCCGATGAAATCATGCTGGTGGTTGACGCCATGACCGGTCAGGACGCTGTCAATGCGGCTCAAAGCTTTAACGAGTGGCTGGAAATCGACTCTGTCATGCTTTCCAAGCTGGATGGCGATGCCAGAGGCGGCGCGGCGCTGTCTGTCCGGGCAGTGACGGGAAAGCCTATCAAATTTGCCGGTATGGGCGAAAAGCTGGAGGACATTGAACCCTTCCACCCCGACCGCATGGCTTCCCGTATTTTGGGCATGGGCGATGTGCTGAGCCTGATTGAAAAGGCGGAAAAGGCGTACGACGCCAAAAAGGCCGCCGAAATGGAAGAAAAGCTGAAGTCCAACCGCTTTACGCTGCAGGACTTTTACGATCAGCTGGTTCAGCTTAAGAGCATGGGCTCCATGCAGGAGCTTCTGGCGCAGATGCCCGGCGGCGGCAACCTGAAAAACATTCAGGTGGACGAAAAAGCCATGGCCCGCACCGAGGCGATTATTTTGAGCATGACTCCCAAGGAGCGGGAAAATCCCGGCATTATTGCCGCATCCCGGAAAAAGAGAATTGCCGCCGGCGCAGGCGTGCGGGTGGAGGATGTGAATAAGCTTCTCAAATCCTTTGAGCAGATGCGCGCCATGATCAAGCAGTTCTCCGGCCCCGGCGCAGGCAAAAGGATGAAGCGTATGCGAGGCCTTGGCGGCTTCGGCGGCTTCCCCGGTTTTTAACCGGATATTAACTGGTTCGCTGAAAGCAAATCCGCTTTGCGATATAGAAATTTTGTAATTTTATTTGGAGGTGAAACCCATGGTAAAGATCAGATTGAGAAGAATGGGCGCAAAGAAGGCTCCCTTCTACCGCATTGTTGTTGCTGACGTTCGCTCCCCCCGCGACGGCCGTTGCATCGAGGAAATCGGCACCTACAACCCCCTGCTGGAGAGCGGCAACATTACTGTCGACGCCGAGAAGGCTCAGGCATGGATCAAGAACGGCGCTCAGCCCACTGACACTGTTCGCGGTCTGCTGAAGAAGGCTGGCGTGCTGTAATAACCCCTGAAGGAGTTAGCGCAATGAAAGAACTTTTGCTGTATATGGCAAAGAATCTGGTGGACGATCCCGAATCCGTCACCGTTACCGAAATCGACAACGAAGACGGTAAGGTGCTGGAGCTGCGTGTTGCCGAGGGCGACATGGGCAAGGTGATTGGCCGTCAGGGTCGGATCGCCAAGGAGATCCGTACCATCGTTAAAACAGTAGCCCAACGCACCGGCGAAAAGGTCACTGTAGAAATCGTAGATTGATCGATGAACGGGTATGCGTGGCGAAATGCGTCACGCATTTCTCGTTTCTCAGGAAAACGGAGGAAGAATATGAAACTCCAATTTATCAAAGCTGGTGAAATCGTCACCACCCACGGGGTGCGCGGAGAGGTCAAGGTGCTGCCTTGGCTGGACAGCCCCGAAGATTTGTGTGAATTTGACCGCCTGAAAATAGGCGAAAAAGAATATAAAATAGAGCAGTGCCGGGTGCAGAAGACCTGCAATCTTGTGAAACTTTCCGGAGTGGACACCATGGAGGATGCTCAGGCTCTCAGGGGAAAGATTGTGGAGCTTTATCGGGAAGACATTGACGATGAGGTGATTTTTGCCGATGAGCTGATTGGCGTTCAGGTGTTTTGCAAGGGTCAGCTGCTGGGCAAAATCGCGGATGTGCTGGATTATCCCGGAAACAAGGTGTATGTGGTGCGGGGCGAGCATGAATACATGATTCCCGCCGTCAAGGCCTTTGTTTTAAGCACCGATATGGATAGGGAGGTCATGGAAGTCAATATCATCGAAGGGATGCGAAGCGATGAGAATTGACATTATGACTTTGTTTCCCGAGTCTGTGGGAGACGTGCTCAGCGACAGTATTTTGGGCCGGGCCCAGGACCGGGGAATTCTGCGCATTGAAACCCACCAGATTCGGGATTACACCGCCAACAAGCAAAATCAGGTGGACGATTACCCCTACGGCGGCGGCAGAGGCGCGGTGATGACTGCAGACCCCTTGTACCGCTGCTGGGAAGCCGTCTGCGAGGAGGCAAACGGCCCGGTGCATACCGTGTATCTGTCCCCCTGCGGCCATACCTTCAACCAGAGCGATGCCATCCGCCTAAGCAAGATGGAAAATCTGGTGCTGGTTTGCGGCCATTACGAGGGTATTGACCAGCGGTTTATCGATGAGTGCGTGGATGAAGAAATCTCTCTGGGAGATTTTGTCCTCACCGGCGGAGAAATCGCCGCCATGGCGGTGACGGACGCGGTGTGCCGCATGGTGCCGGGGGTTCTGGCAGACCCGGAGTGCTTTGAAGACGAAAGCCATTTCAATGGGCTTTTGGAATATCCCCAGTACAGCCGCCCGGCGGTATGGCACGGCAGGGAAGTGCCGGAGATTCTGCTTTCGGGAAACCATGAAAAGGTACGCCAGTGGCGAAGAAAGCAGGCTCTGCGCAGAACCAGAGAGCGCCGCCCGGATATGTATGAAAAGCTGGATTTGTCCTCCAAGCAGGATAAAAAGCTTCTGAAGGAAATGGAAGCGGAAGACAGCGCCCAAATTCCGGCGGAAGAAACAAAATAAAAAAGCACCTGCCTCACGGCAGGTGCTTTTCCTATGAAGTTTACTTTCTGACGAACAGAACGCCCAGGGTTGCCGGACCGCAGTGGCAGGAAACGGTGCAGCCAGCGGTGGTTTCGTACACAGTCTCAAAATGGCCGTATTCGTTGATGGCGTTTTTCACAGCCGCCAGGCATTCGTCGGTGACGGTGGTGTAGGTCAGGAACAGCTCGTTGCGGACAATGTCCTCCCGGTCAGCCAGACGGTCTTTGACATAGTTTGCCAGGCACTTGGCGTAGCTTCCACGGTACTTTTTCACCACGGACATCTTGCCGTCGCGCACTTCAATGCAGGGCTTCAGGTTCAAAAGATTGGCGCCCAGCGCGGCGGCAGAGGAGCAGCGGCCGCCCTTTACCATGTACTGCAGCTGGTCCAAAAGGAAGCTGGCCTCCACCCGGGGAGCAAAGGCTCTTAACTTGTCGGCGATTTCGTCCAAATCGTTGCAGGTCTGGGCAAGACGGCAGGCCTCCAGCACCACGTGGCCCTGACCGGTGGAAAGGTTCATGGAGTCAATCACCCGGACATTGGGGAAATCCTCGGCTGCGATGCAGGCGTTCTGATGGCAGGAGGAGAAATGGGCGCTGATGTTGATGTGGATCACGCCGTCGTACTTGTCGGCATACTTGGCAAACAGCTCCTGATACTGACCGACACTGTAAGCAGAGGTGGAGCAAAGACCGCCGCCGGCAGCCACATGGGCGAAGATGTCAGCGGGGGTGATGGTTTCACCGTCAACAAACTGCTCGTCGTTCTTCACAACCGTCAGCCGGGCCAAATCAATGTTATACTGGGCAAGCTGCTGGGGAGAAAGGTCGCAGGTGCTGTCGGACAAAATTTTAATATTCATGTGGAAAACTCCTTGGGTTTAGGATAAAAAGGTAGGTTTAGTGTACTTGCGTTTTTGACATCGTGTGGTAAAATAGTACCATAGAACAAGGTCGTTGTCAATAAAAGACGTCGGAAGGAGATAGGCTTATAATGGAGATAAAGTTTACAGTTACCGGTATGACCTGCGCGGCCTGCTCTGCCCGGGTGGAGAAGGTGACCAGGGGCGTTTCCGGTGTGGAGGATGCTCAGGTAAACCTTCTTGGCGGCACTATGAGCGTGCAGGCGAAGTCGGAGGAAGTGGCGCAGGCCATTATTCAGGCGGTGAAGAACGCAGGTTATGGAGCCGCGCTTTATGGAGAAAAAACCAAGCAGGAAAAAACGGAAAATCCAATGAAGGATATGAAAATCAGAATTATCGGATCTGCAGTGTTTCTGGTGATTTTGATGTACTTTACCATGGGGCACATGGTAGGCGCGCCGGTGCCCGGGTGGTATCACGGCAGGGAAAACGCTCTCGTTGCCGCCCTTTTGCAGTTTTTGCTGACGCTGCCTGCGGTGTATCTTAACCGGGTGTATTACACAAGAGGCCTGAAAGCCTTGTGGCACCGCAGCCCCAATATGGATAGCCTGATTGCGGTAGGCTCCGGCGCGGCGCTGGTGTATGGCGTGGCGGCGCTGTTTCGCATGGCCTTTGCCATGGGCCACGGAGATTGGGAAACCGTGGAGTTTTACAGGGAAAATCTGTATTTTGAATCCGCCGCGATGATTCTCACCCTGATTACCCTGGGAAAATTCCTGGAAACCAGAGCCAAGGGTAAAACGGGGGATGCGATTCGCGCGCTGATGGATTTGCGGCCGGAAACCGCTGTGGTGGTTCGCGATGGAGAAGAAACGGAAATCCCCGCCGACCAGGTTCGGGTAGGAGATATTATCGTGGTTCGCTCCGGCGGAAGAATTCCCGTTGACGGGGTTGTGCTGGAGGGTCACGCATCCATAGATCAAAGCGCGCTGACCGGCGAAAGCGTGCCGGTGGAGGTTGCCCCCGGAGATACTGTTGCAGCAGCCACCATTCAAACAGAGGGCTACATTCGCTTCCGGGCGGAGAAGGTGGGAGAGGATACCACCTTAAGCCAGGTGATTCGCATGGTGGAGGAAGCGGGCGGCTCCAAGGCGCCCATTGCCCGGCTGGCGGATAAAATCGCCGGTGTGTTTGTGCCGGCGGTGATGACCATCGCAGCCATCAGCTTTGCCGTGTGGATGATTCTGGGGGAATCTTTAGAGTTTTCCCTTACCACCGCCATTTCCGTGCTGGTGATTTCCTGCCCCTGCGCGTTGGGGCTTGCAACGCCGGTTGCCATTATGGTAGGTACGGGAAAGGGCGCGTCTATGGGCGTGCTGTTCAAAAACGGAGAGGCTTTGGAGCAGCTGCACTATGTGGATACGGTGGTGCTGGATAAAACCGGCACGCTCACCACCGGCAAGCCTGCTGTGACAGATATTTTGCCCCAGGGCATGTCCGCCGAGCAATTGCTGAAGACGGCGGCTGCGCTGGAAAAGGGGTCGGAGCATCCCTTTGCCAAGGCGATTTTGGAAAGAATCGCCGAGTTTCCGGATACGCAGGTGGAGGACTTCCAGGTGCTGCCCGGCAGAGGCGTGGCAGGTACCATAGACGGCGTGCGGATTTTTGGCGGAAACAAAAGGCTGATGCAGGAAAAGGGAATTGCAGCCGGCGATTATGCTGACCTTGCCGCCCAGGGAAAGACTCCGCTGTATTTTGGTGACGAAACCGGAAGATACTACGGCGCGATTTTGGCGGCGGATGTACTGAAAGAAGATTCTGCTTCCGCGGTGGAAGCCATGAAGCGGCAGAAACTGCAGGTGGTGATGCTCACCGGCGACAATGAACCCACCGCCAAGGCCATTGCCCAAAAGGCGGGGATTGACCAAGTAATTGCCGAGGTTTTGCCTACGGATAAGGCAAACGCCGTCAAACAGCTGCAACAGCAGGGCCGCAAAGTACTGATGGTTGGCGACGGCATCAATGATGCCCCCGCCCTGGTAACGGCGGATGCTTCAATGGCCATCGGCGCAGGAACAGACATCGCTATGGAATCGGCGGATGTGGTGCTGATGACGGGAAATCTGACGGCGGTTGCCAATGCGGTGCGTTTAAGCAGCGCCACATTGAGAAATATCCGGCAAAATCTTTTCTGGGCATTTTTCTATAACTGTCTGGGAATTCCCGTTGCCGCCGGCGTGCTGGTGCCCATCGGCATTCAGCTAAGCCCCATGATTGGTGCGGCGGCTATGAGCTTAAGCTCTGTATTTGTGGTAACAAACGCCTTGCGGCTGCGGCGCTTCCGCCCCGATAAGGCGCATAATGAAGAAAAAACGGCTGAAAAGGAGAAAACGGTTATGACAACAGTAATTCAGGTAGAGGGCATGATGTGCGTACATTGCAAGGCAATGGTGGAAAAGGTATGCAAGGCCGTTCCCGGCGCCCAGGACGCAGTGGTGGACTTGCAGGCGAAGAATGTCACCGTCACCGGCGATGCAGATGTGCAGGCGCTGAAGAAGGCCATTACTGACGCAGGCTACGAGGTAGTCGGCTAAAAGGTACGCTTTAACGGACATTTACTTTGATACAGTATTGCCAGAAACCAAGAAAGGGTGAAGGCAATGTATACTATTCGAAATGTCCGCGGACACATTCAGGTGTATGACGGAAAGGGAAACTTCCTGTTTTCTGCCGACAGTGAGCGGGAAGCCAGAGAGGAACTGGAAAGCTATGAGGAATTTGCGGCTTGATATGTGCTACGACGGCACCCGGTACAAGGGCTGGCAAAGGCTTGCGGGTGTGGAAAATACCATTCAGGGCAAGCTGGAGCAGACGCTGTCCAGAATTTTGGGCGAAGCCATTGAGGTATCCGGCAGCGGCCGTACCGATGCCGGCGCCCATGCCAAGCATCAGGTGGCAAGCTTTCATACGGAAAGCGATATGCCCTGCGGAGAAATTCTTTCCCAGCTTCGGACGTATTTACCCGAGGATATCGGCATATATTCCTGTGAAGAGGCAGCTCCCAGATTTCACGCAAGGCTGAACGCCAAGGATAAAACCTACTGCTACCGAATTTGGAACAGCGAAAGCCCCTGCGTTTTTGACAGGCGGTATGTCTATCGGCTGACAGACAAGCTGGATGTTTCCAAAATGGAGCAGGCTGCGGAGGCCTTTTTGGGCGAGCATGATTTTTCCGCTTTCTGTGCCAATAAGAAAATGAAAAAATCCACCCTTCGCCGCATTGATGCCCTCACCGTCCGCCGCCATGGGGAGGAAATTACCGTCACCGTCACCGGAAACGGCTTCCTTTACAACATGGTTCGCATTCTGGTGGGCACATTGATTGAGGTCGGCAGAGGGGAAAGAACCCCGGAAAGCATCCCTCAGCTTTTTGGCGAAAAACGGGAGAAAGCAGGCTATTTGGTTCCCGCCCAGGGGCTTTGCCTGATGGAGGTAAACTATTGAACATTCAGATATTCGGAAAAAGCAAATGCTTTGACACGAAAAAAGCGGAGCGCTACTTCAAGGAGCGGAGAATCCCTTACCAAATGATTGATTTGAAGCGTTACGGCTTCGCGCCCCGGGAGTTTGACAGTATTTTATCCGCTGTGGGCGGCGTTGACAAGCTCATCGACTGGGAGGGAAAATCCCCGGATATTACCCTTATGAAGTACATGGACGACCCTAGGGCCAAGGAAGACAAGGTCTTCGATGACCCGGCTCTGGCGAAAACCCCGGTTGTCCGCAACGGAAAGCAGGCGACAGTGGGTTATTGCCCGGAAATCTGGGCCACCTGGAAGTGAATAAGATTACGAAAGCAGCTTCTGAAAATCAGAGGCTGCTTTTTTTGTTGGGATGGGAGCATGGTATGTTGGATGTATTGCAGAAAATCAATCAGCTTGTTTGGGGCGCGCCTGCGCTTGTGCTGATTCTGGGGGTGGGGATTTTCCTCACGGTTCGCACCAGGTGCGTGCAGCTGCGGCTGTTTCCCAGAGCGCTTAAGGATTTTTTCTCCCAGTTTTCCGGGAAAAAGGAAAAAAGGAATGACGGTGTCAGCCCCTTTCAGGCCTTATGTACCGCCCTGGCGGCTACGGTAGGCACCGGGAATCTGGCGGGGGTTGCCGGGGCCATAGCCATCGGCGGCCCGGGAACCCTATTCTGGATGTGGATTTGCGCCTTTTTGGGCATGGCGATTAAATTTGCGGAGGCCACCCTGGCGGTGCATTTCCGGGTAAAAGAAAAGGGCGAATACGTGGGCGGCCCTATGTACATGATTTCCCGGGGGATGAGAAAACGCTGGCGGTTTCTTGCTGGAATTTACAGCTTTTTCGGCGTCGTAGCTGCCTTTGGGGTGGGGAATGCCACCCAAATCAACGCGGTCATTACCGGGGTCAACCAGGCGGTGATTTCCTTTGGCGGCGCCGCCAGCCGGGAGGGAAATCTGCTAATGGGCGTTGGTTTGGCTGTTGTCATTGCCGCCATGCTTTTGGGAGGGGCAAGGCGGATTGGCCTGGTGGCGGAGCGATTGGTGCCGTTTGCGTCAGCGGCATATTTGCTTTTGGGGGCAGTGGTTCTGATTGCCCGGGCTGAGTCAATTTTGCCGGCCCTGGGAAGTATCGTCCAGGGGGCGTTTTCTCCCCGGGCGGTTACCGGCGGGGTGATAGGGTCTGTGTTTACCAGTATGCGCGTTGGGGTTTCCCGAGGGGTGTTTACCAACGAAGCGGGCATGGGAACGGCTTCCATCGCCCACGCCGGGGCGGATGTTGCCCACCCTGCCCAGCAGGGAGTGATGGGAATTATGGAAGTGTTTTTGGACACCGTGGTGATTTGCACCATGACAGCGCTGGTGATCTTGGTCAGCGGCGTTGCAGTGCCTTACGGCGAGGATGTGGGGGTGGCGCTGACCACCCAGGCCTTTTCCGCCGTCTGCGGAGATTGGGTGTCGGTGGTGATTGCCGCGGCGCTGTGCTGCTTCGCCTTTGCCACAGTGCTGGGGTGGGGGCTGTACGGTGCCCGGTGCGCCCAGTATCTGTTCGGCCCGGGGTGCTGGAAAAAATTCGTGTATCTGCAGGCGGTGACGGTGGTGATCAGCGCGGCGCTGGAAACCGGGACGGTGTGGTTGCTGTCGGAAATTGTCAACGGCCTGATGGCAATCCCCAATTTGATTGCCTTGCTGGCGCTGAGTCCGACCCTTGCCCGGCTGACAAAGGATTACGCGACAAAAAAGAAAACCGCGCTGTAAAGCGCGGTTTTTTATCGGATGCAAAGTCGTCTTTGGGGTTCCAAGCCGGGGCAGTCGGGCTGGTTTTCGGCAAACAGACCGTATAGATCCGACCACTTCTGCTCCAAGAGCCAATAAGGGTGGTCAGCGCTTTCGCCGGTGTGGAGGAAAAGGCCTGTTTTTCTGGCCTTTTTCAGGATTTCTCTGCCGGTTTCCCGCAGGCCCAGGACTCTAATGTAGGGCGCAGGGACGTTGAGCATTTCCTGGGTGATGCCTAAGTAAGCGCACATCACCATGCGGTTGAGTCTGGCGCGGGTGTAGCGCTTGGATTTCACGGCGGTGAGGATGTTTTCCAAAGTGTCCTGGCTGCGGCACTCGTGCATCAGCTTCCGCCATAAGCCCTCAGAGCCGTAGGGGAGGGCCTCAAATTCCTCATCTTCCATGCTGCGAAGCCGGAAGAGCATGGCCAATTCTCCGGCAGCAAGGGTGTGAACCTTTGCGCCCTGAAAGGCGGGGTGCGCTTCTTTCGGCGCATAGGAAAGCCAGTCTTTATCCCGGGCAATCAAATTCCGCAAAGCGGTGGCGGAGGGGTTTTCCGGGTCAGCATCGGAAGCGTGGTAGCTGCCCTGGCGAAGAATGGGCATGGGCTGAAGAGGAGAATCTTGGGCGGCGATTGCCTTGCAGTATTCCACAGCCAAAATGTCGTTGGGATTTTCCAAAAGCTGTCCGTCAACCCCCATATCCTGCAGCGCTTTTTGCCGGGCGGCAGGGAAGGAGATCCCAGAGTCCAAATGACGGCGCAGCAGTGGCGGGAAGGCATCGCTCAGCAGTGCGGCGGCGGTTTCCCTTAAGCTTTCCACAGTGCCCGACTCCGCACCGAAGCAGAGGTAGTCACAAATCTGGGAAGCAATGGCTACGCCCCCGGCGGCAAAGCCCTCCGCCGAGGATAGGCAGGCGGTAATCGGCAGCTCCAGCACCAGGTCCGCCCCGGAAAGCAGGGCAGCCTCTGCCCGGCAGGCTTTGTCAAAAACAGCCGGCTCGCCCCGCTGCACGAAGTTGCCGCTCATCAGGCACACAATGGCGCAATCGCTGCCGAATTTTTGGCGGATGCGGTCGATTTGTTTTTTATGACCCAAATGAAATGGGTTGTATTCGCAGACGATACCGACGATTTTCAAAAAAAGCCCTCCTTTTTACGAAAATTTTCCTTTTCAGGGGTTGAGAATTTGGAATAAATGAGATAAAATAACTTTAGCTATGGCTATCATACCACAAAGTTAAAAAAAAGAAACTATTATTTTTAGGAGGCTATTCCAATGAATGTTTTGGTTATCAACGCCGGCAGCTCCAGCCTGAAGTATCAGCTGATGAACCCCGAAACCGGCGATGTATCCGCAAAGGGCCTGTGCGAGCGTATCTACATCGACGGCCGTCTGACCCACAAGGTCGGTGACAACAAGGTGGAGAAGAATATCCCCATGCCCACCCACAGCGAAGCCATTCAGGCGGTTCTGGAAATTCTGGTGGATCCCGAGCACGGTGTTATCAAGAGTGTTGACGAAATCGACGCTGTTGGCCATCGCGTCCTCCACGGCGGCATGGAATTCTTTGCCTCCTGCATCATTGACGACGAGGTTATCGCCGCCATCGAAAAGTGCATCCCCCTGGGCCCCCTGCATAACCCTGCCAACCTGATGGGCATCCGCGCCTGCCAGCAGGTTATGCCCAAGACTCCTCAGGTGGCTGTGTTCGACACCGCTTTCCACATGACCATGCCTCCCAAGGCTTACCGCTACGCCATCCCCACGGAGTACGACGAGAACGCCTCCATCCGCCGCGACGGCTTCCACGGCACTTCCCACAAGTATGTTGCCCGCCGTACCGCTGAACTGGTCGGCAAGACTGAGTTCAAGATGGTCAACTGCCACCTGGGCAACGGCTCTTCCATGTCCGCTATCAAGGACGGCAAGTGCCAGGATACCACCATGGGCCTGTCTCCTCTGGCAGGTGTGCCTATGGGTACCCGTTCCGGTGACATTGACGCCTGCGTGGTGCAGTTCATCTGCAACAAGTACGGCATGAGCGTGGACGATTGCCTGAATATGCTCAACAAGAAGTCCGGTATGCTGGCTCTGTCCGGCATCTCCTCCGACTTCCGTGACTTGGAAGACGGCGCCAAGAAGGGCGACGAAAACTGCGCTCTGGCCCGGGATAAGTTCTGCTACGAGGTTGCCAAGTATGTCGGCGCTTACGCCGCTGCCCTCAACGGCATTGATGTGCTGACCTTCACCGCAGGCGTAGGCGAGAACGACGTCAATGTTCGCGCTACCATCTGTGACTACCTCAGCTTCATGGGCGTCAAGATCGATCCTGAGCTCAATGGCAAGCGGGGCAAGGAAATGATGATTTCCACTCCCGATTCCAAGGTTCAGGTTTGGGTTGTTCCCACCAATGAAGAGCTGATGATCGCTCAGGATACTGCTGAGCTGGTCAACGCTGCCAAGTAAGTAAGAAAAGATAAAAAGCCGCCGCTATTGCGGCGGCTTTTTTAGAAGGAGAAACGCTATGAATGTGTTAGACCGCTTTTTGAAATATGTTTCCTTTGACACCCAGTCCGACGAAGAAAGTCCCAGCTGCCCGTCTACCGGTAAGCAAAAGCTGCTGGGCGCCGCGCTGGTGGAGGAAATGCTGGAAATGGGCATTTTGGATGCCTATATGGATGCCAATGGCTATGTTTACGGCACCGTTCCCGGCGACCCGGCTCTGCCCACCATCGGCCTGATTGCCCACATGGACACTTCTCCCGATGCCTCCGGTGCGGATGTTAAGGCCAGAGTTGTGCCTTACAGCGGCGGCGATGTGTGCTTAAATGAGGAAAAGAATCTGTGGCTGCGGGAAAAGGACTATCCTGCCCTTGCAAACCACCGGGGAAAGCGTCTGGTGGTTACCGATGGAACCACCCTGCTGGGTGCTGACGATAAGGCAGGCATTGCGGAAATTATGACTGCGGCGGAGCATCTTATTAAGGTGAAGAGCCGCCACGCTACCTTGAAAATCGGCTTTACCCCCGACGAGGAAATCGGCCGCGGCGCGGACTTGTTTGATGTAAAGGGTTTTGGCGCTGACTTTGCCTACACTGCCGACGGCGGCACTTTGGGCGAAATAGAATACGAAAACTTCAATGCCGCCGGCGCTGTGGTCACATTCCATGGCCTGAACATTCACCCCGGCGCAGCCAAGGATAAAATGGTGAACTCCCAGTACCTGGCCATGGAATTCCAAAGCCTGCTGCCCGCTGCCCAGCGGCCGGAGCATACCGAAGGCTACGAGGGCTTTATCCACCTGACCGACATGGAAGGCGAGGTGGAGAAAACCACCCTGCGCTACATTCTCCGTGACCACGACCTGGATAAGCTGCAGGAGAAGAAAGCGGTCATGGTGGCAGCGGCGGACTTCTTAAACCGGAAATATGGAGATGGCAGAGTAGAGCTTGCCATTTCTGACAGTTACTTTAACATGAAGCAGTGCATTGAACCTTGTATGCACATTGTAGACCGGGCGAAAAAGGCCATGATTGCTGCCGGCATGGAGCCTAAGGAAGCCCCCATTCGGGGCGGCACCGACGGCGCGCGGCTTTCCTACGAGGGTTTGTCCTGCCCGAATCTTTGCACCGGCGGAGCCAACTACCACGGCCGGTTTGAATATATCCCGGTAGAGGATATGGAAAAATGCGTGCAGATGCTCATTGGCATCATTCAGGACACAAATTAAAAGAAAAATCGCCCGACGCCAAATTTGGCGCCGGGCGATGTGTTTATGTTTTGGGATCAGCCTTCAAAATCCTGCTCGCTGACTTCAGCCTCGACTTCTGCGGGAGCTTCATCGTCGCAGGGGCAGCTGCAATCACAGTTGTTGCAATCACCCTCGCAATCGCACTCGTCGCAATCGCAATCACAGTCGCACTGGCAGTCGTCACCGCAGCAGCACTGGCACTTGCCCAGCAGGTTCTTGGCCCAAGCGACGATTTTGTCGCCATAGGTAGCAGCAATGTAGACAACGCCTGCAACAGCGGCCAGGGCAATGACTACTTTTACAATCACATTTACAGCCTTCATAAAAACGATCCTCCGTTTCTTATATATAGTTCCGATTTCAGTATACCCAATTATTCAGGAAAAAGCAACCCCGATTTTTGTCAAACATATCCATACATACCCCGGACACTGACTTCTCCGGAGCTGACGGTTTCGGTGTTTCCGTCGGAAAATTTCACCACAAGGCCGCCGTCGTCGGCAACCGCCAAAGCATGACCGTGGCGAATTTCCTCTCCGCGAACAATGGACACCTCTTTGCCAAGGGTGATGCAGTCTTCCCGATAGCATTCCAGCAAAATATCCTTGCAGGAAAACAGATGTAAATCCATATCGTAAAGGGAGCGAAGCATGCTGGCAATCAGCCGGGGACGCAGGATGTTATTTCCGGTTGCCATGGAAAGGGAACCGGCAAAATCCCGGATGTCCGGGCTGAAATCTGCGGATGCTTGATTGCAGTTGATGCCAATGCCCACGATTGCGGCGGTTTCCGTTTCGGAAATGACCAGCTCCGTCAAAATGCCGCCCAGCTTTCGCCCGTTATGCACCAAATCGTTGGTCCACTTAATGCCGGGGCGCAAAGAGGCAGCCTGCTCCACAGCGTCGCACATGGCTACGGCAGCGGCGCAGGTCAGGTGCATCAGCGCTTCAGGGTGGCAGTTATAGCGAAGAATGACGCTCAGATACACACCAAATCCGGCAGGGGATTGAAAGCTGCGGCCCATACGCCCCCGGCCCTGGGTCTGCCGGTCGGCGATGATGACAGTGCCGTGGGGAGCGCCCTGGGCGATCATGCGCTTTGCCAGAGTGTTGGTGGAGTCAATGGCTTCATACCAGTGAATTAGGTTCTGCCAGGGGTGAGTCCCTGGCAGATGGTTCAAAATTTCAGGTTTCATCAGTCAATATCAGATACAACTTCCTCAGGGGGATTGTCCAGAACCTCGGGATGGGCAAGCAGCCGGCGATAGTACTTAAAGAAAGTGGCGTAGTAATAGCCGTCAACAATTCGCTCATCCAGGCAGAATTTTACATCGATGTACTTCTTTTGCACCACAGTGCCATCCTCCAGCACCTCCAGAGCCCGCCGCTTGCAGCCGAATGCGCCAAAGGCGGGGATATTGCCGAAGTCGTACAGGTGGTGGTAGATAGGGGGAATGCCCAAGCTGCCCATGGAAGTAAAGAACAGACTTCCGTGGAAGGGGCTCAGCTCCGTAAGGAACTTGGGAAGCATTCCGAAATAATCCAGAAGCTTCAGCAGCCAAACCACAAACTTCAGCACCACGCTGGGAATCATGTTCAGGTACATGATCAGATTGTCAATGCCCTGGTCCAGCTCCTGGGTGGCTTTGACCCGCTCCACAGCGGCGTTCAGCTTTTCGTAGACATCAATGGCAGTGTCCTGGGGAGTCAGATGCACCTTAATGGAGGTGTCGGGAGAGTCAATGGACATCTCTTTTTTGATGACCATGCAGTACTGGATGTCATTGCCCCGGGAGTACACCTTTTGACCGGAGATAAACCGGTTCAGCTGGGGATACTTGGCAATGCCCCGGACATAAGCAGCCAGCAGCACATGGGTGATGCCGAAATCGGTGTAGCCCTCTCTGCGCTTTTGGCGGATGTAGCGGTCGATGTGGGTAATTTCAAAGGCCTCTTCAAACAGGTTGGTGCAGGTGTTGCGCTCCACCTGGAAGTAGGCGGTAATCTGGGCCATGGGGGCTAAGGTTCTGATTTTTCGGCCATCGTTGCGGTCACCCCAGGTGGGGTGGTAAGCGCCGTCGCTGTGTACCCGGATGGCGAAGGTGAGCAGGAGAAGACCTGCAAAGAACAGCAAATCCGGCGAGCAGGCAATCAGCGCGTCTGCAATGGGCATGCCGCTTAAGATCAGGTGGCGGCACAGATAGCCAACGGCGCCCAGGGGAGCCAGCATCATTACCGCCAGCAGCCACACAAAGCGCACCTTGCCGCTGGTGATAGCGGTGTAGGCCAGGCAGAAAAACAGCAGGCAGACGATGTAAAGTCCCAGCACAAAGCCGTTGCCGCCTACAATGGCGTGGGGGCGGATGGCGTAATAAATGGCCATACCCCAGACCCCAATGGCGGTCTTGTAAAACATTTCCTTACCATTAAATAAAGCGATGAGCACATACAGCAAGGTGGCTGCAACAGGCAGAACGATTTGACTCCACACTTCCTGCGAGTCGCCTGACCCTTTCAAACAGGCGATCACAATGCGGGCCACTGCCGAGCCGACCAGGCAAAGTGCCATCAGCCATGTCAGCGCGTTTTTACGGCTGACGAATAAACTTATCTTTCTTTCCATAACAAGAACATTGTAACAAAACTGTGAACAAATAGCAATGAAAAATTTTCCGTTGGCGCAGAAAAACGCCGGGGCAAATGCCCCGGCGTTTAGAAAATGGCTTCTTTGGCTTTCAGAATATGCCTGGGCGTTGTGCCGCAGCAGCCGCCCAAAAGGCGGGCGCCGTTATCGTAGCACTGCTTCATTACTTCAGCAAAGCCCTCAGCGCCTAAGCTGTATTCCGGGATTCCGGAGTCACCCACCACCGGCTCGCCTGCGTTGGGCTTGCACACAATGGGGCAGCGGACATACCGTCGCAGCTTGCTGACCAGATAAGGGGTCATCATATCGGCGGCCACGCAGTTAAAGCCCACAGCGGCAGCGCCGCTCAGCTCCAGTTCATGGAGAACCGACCCTGCGTCCATGCCGGAAAACAAAGAGCCGTCTGATTGCATGGTGAAGGTGTAAAGGCAGGCGCCTGCGCCCTCCAGCTCCGCGGCGGTCAAAATGGCCTCCGCTTCCTGGGGGTAGAGGAGCGTTTCCGCCGCCAAAAGGTCTGCGCCGCCGTCAATCAAGCCGCGGATCTGCCGGCGGTAGTTTTCCACCATCAGGTCAAAATTATCCATGTCCCAGCTTTCCAAAAAAGCTGCCAGGGTGGTGATGTCGCCTGCTACCAGGCAGCCGGGGGCTGCCTGCCGGGTCAGGGCTACCAGCCGGGCGTTAACGCTTTCGGTTTGCTGGGCCATGCCGATTCGCTCCAGGGCGATGGGCTGGGCCTGGAAAGTGGGGGCGTATAAAACCTGGCTGCCGCAGGCGGCATACTGTCCCTGCAGCTCCAGCAGGGGCTGGGGATTCTCCAATATCCACTGCTCGGTGCAGCAGCCCTTGGGCATGCCCACTTTCTGCAGATTGGTGCCGGTTGCGCCGTCGAGAATCAGCCCGTTTTCTGCCAGGGACTGAAACTGCTCTCTGCTCAGCATTTTACCACCTCCTTACATACTGTCACCATTATAAAACAATCGGCAAAAGAAAGCAAGAACCATTGACGAAGGGATAGAAATCTGTTAATATGGAGAAAATCCAAAAAAAGGAGAGGTTCTTATGAAAAAATCCGTTTTAAGAGAATACGCAAAGCTGATTGTCCGCTGCGGCGTTAACGTCCAGAAAGGACAGGAGGTTATGATTTACGCAGAGCTGGATCAGCCGGAATTCGTAGCCATGCTGGTTGAAGAAGCCTACAAGGCCAAGGCCAAAAAGGTTATTGTGGAGTGGAGCTATGATAAGCTGACCAAGCTCCATGTCCGGTATCAGTCTGTCAAGACCATGGGTACTGTTCCCGAGTGGCAGAAGGCCCGTCAGCAGCATTACTGCGACACGCTGCCCGCCCGGATCCACCTGGTTTCCGAAGATCCCGACGGCCTCAAGGGCGTGAACATGGGCAAGGTTGCCAAGGCAAGAAAGATGTCTTATCCTATTTTGAAGCCCTATATCGACAAGCGGGAGAATATGCAGCAGTGGTGCATCGCCGCTGTTCCCGGCGCAGCCTGGGCCAAGAAGGTGTTCCCCGGCATGCGTACCAGCCAGGCCATTGAAAAGCTGTGGGAAGCCATTTTGTCCACCTCCCGGGTGACCGATGACCCCATCAAGGCTTGGGAAGAGCACAATGCCGACCTGAGAAAGCGCTGCGAGTATCTGAACGGCCTGGGCATTGAGTCCCTGCACTATACTGCCGACAACGGCACAGACCTGACCGTTGGCATGATTCCTGAGGCAATTTTCTGCGGCGGTATGGAAGTGAGCCGTCAGAACATTTCCTTCAACCCCAACATTCCCTCTGAGGAATGCTTCATCTCTCCCATGCGCGGCAAGGCAGAGGGTATCGTTTACTCCACCAAGCCTTTGAGCTACCAGGGTCAGCTGATTGACAACTTCTATATCCGCTTTGAAAACGGCAAGGCAGTGGAAGCCAAGGCAGAAAAGGGCGAGGAGCTGCTCAATACCATGCTCACCATGGACGAAGGCGCAGGCTATCTGGGCGAGTGCGCTCTGGTTCCCCAGGCAAGCCCCATCGCTGAAAGCGGCCTGCTGTTCTATGAAACCTTGTTTGATGAAAACGCCGCCTGCCACCTGGCAGTGGGCGCAGGCTTTGCCGACACCATCCGCGACCACAACAACAAGACTCTGGACGAGTGCCGCGAGCTGGGCATCAACGACTCCATGATCCATGTGGACTTCATGATCGGCTGCGACAGCATGAACATTGACGCTCACTGCGCCGGCGGCAAAATCGTTCCCATTTTCCGCAACGGCAACTGGGCATTCTAATCTTTTGTAAAAAAATTAGAAAAAAACACTTGCATTCTTGTAATTCCTGTGTTATGATATCCGGGCGATTAAGAATTGTTAGGGACATTGTGCCCTTTTACATGAGAAGAAAGAGGTGAACAAAATGAGAGAAGGCATCCATCCTAACTACGAACAGACCACCATCCGTTGTGCTTGTGGCAACGTCTTTACGACCGGTTCCACCAAAAAGGACATTCGTGTTGAGATCTGCTCCAAGTGCCACCCTTTCTATACCGGCAAGCAGAAGCTGGTTGACACCGGTGGACGCGTGGACCGTTTCAACAAGAGATTCGGCATGAAGTAAGACCAAAAGTCCGCACTGCGATTGTGGTGCGGACTTTTTTTATGCTTTTTTTGAACTTTTCGGGGGAAAATGATTGCCAGAGCCCGGCAGTGTGTGGTATACTAAAAGGTAAGTAAAATGGAGGAATTATGGAATCAACATTTGAAACTGTCCAGGAGCGGGCGGTGCTGGTGGGGCTCAATGCAGATTGCTTCCGACAGGACCAAACCGCAACGGATGAAACGATAGAAGAGCTGGAAGCGCTGTTGGAAACTGCCGGCGGCTTTTGCACCGGAAAGGTGCTGCAAAACCGCCATGCCCCAGATCCCCACAGCTTTATCGGCGAGGGAAAAGCGCTGGAAGTAAAAATGCTGGCAGAGGCTACCCAGTCCACCATGGTGGTGTTTGACAACGAGCTGTCCCCCGGCAATATCCGGGCGCTGGAGGAAATCATCGGCCTTACGGTTTTGGACCGCAGCGCGCTGATTCTCGATATTTTCGCCCAGCGGGCGAAGACCAAAGAGGGCAGACTTCAGGTGGAGCTTGCCCAGTATAAGTATCTTTTGCCCCGGCTGTCCGGCATGGGAAAAAGCCTTTCCCGGCAGGGCGGCGGCATTGGCACCCGGGGTCCCGGCGAGACCAAGCTGGAATCCGACCGCCGGCACATTCGGGAGCGGATTGCCCGGCTGGAGCAGGAGCTGGAGCAGGTGCGCCATGTCAGAGGCGTCCAGCGGGAGCGGCGGATGAAAAACTCCGTTCCGGTGGTGGCAATCGTCGGCTACACCAACGCAGGAAAATCCACTCTGCTGAATCAGCTGACCGACGCGGGAATCCCCGCCAATAATCGGCTGTTTGACACCCTGGACACCACCTCCCGGCAGCTGACCGTCAGTGAAAACCTGGATGTCATTTTAACCGACACCGTCGGCTTTGTCGCCAAGCTGCCTCACCATTTGGTCAACGCCTTCCACGCTACGTTGGAGGAGCTGGAATATGCGGATTTGCTGCTGCACGTGATTGACTCTGCCGACGAAAACCGGGAGCAGCACATCGCTGTGGTGGACAAGCTGATTGACCAGCTGGCAAAGCCCGGGATTCCGGTGCTGCGTTGCTACAATAAGGCAGACCTGGTGCAGAAAACCGACATCCCCATTGGGGAGGATGTGGTGGCAATCTCTGCCGCTACCGGTGCGGGTATGGAACAGCTGCTTGCCGCCATTGAAAAGGCGCTGGGGCAAAGCTACCACCATGTGGTGGTCAGGCTTCCTTACAGCATGGGCGGCATGGTGGAAACATTGCACAGCAGCGCCCAGGTAAAAAATGTGGAATACACAGCTGAGGGTATTGAAGTAGAAACGGTTGTTGACCCTATTTTGTTTGGCAGAATTCGCCATTATGTGATAAAGGAGTGCTGACACTTGGACGAATACCTGGTTCCAACCGGCTTCGGTGAAGACGAATTTACTGAGAAAAAATCCCGATTCATCGGCAGAGTTTGGCAGGTGGAGTCTGAGGAGGCGGCGCTGGAAATCATCCAGGCCATGAAAAAGCAGCACTACGATGCCACCCACAACTGCTGGGCCTATATCATTCGTGACGGCGCTGTGCGCTTTTCTGATGACGGCGAACCCGGCGGAACTGCCGGTATGCCCATGCTGCAGGTGCTGCAGCGGGAGGGCCTTTATAACATTGTGTGCGTGGTGACCCGCTACTTCGGCGGCATTTTGCTGGGAGCCGGAGGCTTGGTGCGGGCATATACAAAAGGCGCCAAAATTGCCGTGGATGCGGCAGGAAAGTCCATAAAACGGGTGTGGACGGCGCTGTACATTCCCTGTCCTTACTCCTTTTATGAGCGGGTCAAGCTGGAAATCGCTGCCTTTGGCGGCGTGATTCGCAGCACGGATTTCGGCTCGGAGGTGGAATTGGAAGTTTTGCTCCCCGAGGGGAAAACCCAGGCCTTTATAGAGCGGCTGACGGATATGTCCGCGGCCACCATTGAGGCCATGGAAACCGGCAAGGAATACCGGGCCTTCCCGGTGGGAAATGAGCAGGAGGTTACCGAATGACAATACGGGAAGAATTGGAGCGGCTGGAGCACAAGCGTTTAAATCCCCTGGCGGCATTTTCCGACCGTTCAAAGGGACGCCCTCATGCAGAGCCGGAGCGGGAAGACGATGTAAGAACCTGCTACCAGCGGGATCTGGACAAAATTGTACATTCCAAGTCCTTCCGGCGTTTGATGCACAAGACCCAGGTGTTTTTGCAGCCGGAGGGTGACCATTACCGCACCCGCATGACCCACACACTGGAGGTCTCCCGGATCGCCTGCACCATTACCCGGGCGCTGGGCTTAAATGAGGATTTGGCCCAGGCCATTGCCATGGGTCACGATTTGGGACACACCCCCTTTGGCCATGCGGGAGAGGACGCCTTGACCCGGTGTATGGGCAAGCCTTTCCGCCACAACGAGCAGAGCCTGCGGGTGGTGGACTTTTTGGAAAATGACGGCCGGGGACTGAATTTGACCTATGAGGTTCGTATGGGAATTTTAGGTCACACCGGCGCTTTTGTCCCGGAAACCTTAGAAGGTCAGGTGGTGCGCCGCAGTGACCAGATGGCCTATGTCAATCACGACATTGACGATGCTACCCGGGCGGGTATTTTGAAAAATGAGGATATTCCCCGGGAAATCAGCGATGTGCTGGGAAAAACCCACAGCCAGAGAATTAACACCCTGGTTTGTGACGCCATCCACACCTCCCGGGAAGCGGGCGAGATTCTCCTTTCTCCCAAGGTGGATCAGGCGCTGAAGGATCTCAGAAGCTTTATGTTTGAGCGGGTGTATTACAATCCGGTGGCCAAGGGAGAGGAAAGCCGGGCCAAGGATATGCTTTGCAGGCTGTTTGATTACTACACCTCCCACCCGGAGGCGCTTCCGGAGGATTTTCAGCCCCAGATGTCCTTTGAGGGTCTGGAAAGAACCGTCTGCGATTACATCGCAGGCATGACCGACAAATACGCCGTAGATACCTACACCAAGGTGTTCATTCCCGTTGGTTGGGGCGTCCGGGGATAAAAACATAAGTATTTTCAGAAAGGAGCAATAGATATGGCATTTCCGCCTTCCTTTATTGATGAACTGTTGGCCCGCAATCCCATTGAAGATGTGGTGGGTCAGCATGTCAATTTAAAGCGTTCCGGCTCGAATTTGTTTGGACTTTGTCCTTTCCACGGAGAGAAGACGGCGTCCTTTTCTGTGGCTCCGGATAAGGGTATTTATTACTGCTTTGGCTGCCATAAGGGCGGCAATGTGATTAACTTCCAGATGGAAGTGGAGGGCTTAAGCTATCCCGACGCGGTTCGCGCCCTGGCAAAGCGGGCAGGGCTGACGGTGCCTGAAGATGAGCAGTACCAGTCAAGATACCACATGCAGGAGAGGCTTTGGGCCTTAAATAAAGAGGCTGCAAGGTTTTTCCACAGCCAGCTCTACGCTCCTATTGGCGCTCAGGCGCTAAGCTATGCCCTGGGGCGGGGAATGAGCAAGTCCATTTTGACCACCTTCGGCGTAGGCTATGCCCCGGATAAATGGGATGCTCTGGTGATAGAAATGAGAATGAAGGGGTATTCAGACGGAGAACTGATTGGAGCTGGTCTGGTCAGTAAATCCCAGAAAACCGGCGCGCTTTTGGATCGGTTCCGCGATCGGCTGATGTTCCCCATTATTGATGTTCGCGGCAATGTGATTGGCTTTGGCGGCCGTGTAATCAAAAAGGATTCCGACGCGGCAAAGTACCTCAACACGCCGGAGACCATCATTTTCAACAAGAGAAAAAATCTGTTTGGTCTGAATCTTGCGAAAAAGACCAAGCAGGGATGCCTGATTTTGGTGGAGGGCAACATTGATGTTGTGACGCTGCACCAGTATGGCTTTGACAATGCCATTGCATCCCTTGGCACAAGCCTTACCGAAGAGCAGGCGACCTTGATGACCCGTTACACCGACCAGGTGGTACTGATTTATGACGGCGACCAGGCCGGACAAAACGCCACCCAGCGGGCCATTCCCATTTTGGAAAAGGCTGGCTTGCAGGTAAAGGTTCTGCAAATCAAGGACGCCAAAGACCCGGACGAATTCTTAAAGAAATTCGGCGCAGACCGGTTTAAGCTTTTGCTGGAGGATTCTGCCAACCGGGTGGAATATCAGCTCAATGCCATTCTCAAAAAGTACGACCTGCGTCTTGACGACCAAAAGGTAAAGTACATCCACGAATCGGCAGAGCTTTTGTCCACTCTGGGCAGCGCCGTTCAGCGGGAAGTATATGGCGCGAGAGTGGCGGAAACGGCGAAAATCAGCATGGACGCCATGAAAATGGAAGTAGACCGGGCCTTTAAGCGCCGGGTTTATCAGGATAAGAAAAAGCAGGAGAAAATCGACCTGGCCCCGGCGAGAAATCTGCAGCCGAAAAGCAGAACCATTCGCTACGACAACATGAAATCTGCCATGGCAGAGGAAAATGTGATTGCCCAGGCGCTGCTTTCTCCGGCGCTTTTAGATGGCGCAAAACAGCTGAAGGCGGAGAGCTTCTCGTCTTCCTTGCTGGGAAAGGTCTATGGCCAAATTCTGAGCCGCTATGAAGAGGGGCTGGAAGTTTCCCCGGCGGTGCTGACGGACTTAAGCCAGGAGGAGATGTCCCATATCATGGGAATTATCCACCGGCAGGAGGGCCCGGTCAGCGAAGCGGCGTTCCGGGATTGTATTCAAACCATCCTCTCGGAGCACCAGAAGACAAATGTGACCACAGAGGATGACCTTCTGGCCTTCCAGAAGAAGCTAAAGGAAAGAAAAGGAATTAAGTGATGATGCTGGACAACCAGGTGCTGGAGCATACCGGTGACGAAACTATGCGCCAATATCTCCGGGAAATTCGTGAATATCCCCGGCTTACTCCCCAGCAGGAGCGGGATTTGGCAATGGGTTGCGCCAAGGGAGACGGTGATGCCATCCGCCAAATGGTCAATGCCAATTTGCGCCTGGTGGTTTCCGTGGCAAAGGAATATGCCGGACGGGGCGTTCCGCTGCTGGACTTGATTCAGGAGGGCAGTATCGGCCTGCTGGCCGCTGCCAGAAAATTTGATTATACTCTGGAATTTCGGTTCTCTACATACGCAACCAAGTGGATTCGGCAGGGAATCGGCCGGTGCTTTATGAATCGGGATTTGATTCGCGTACCCGCCCATACCGCCGAGAAAATCCGAAAGGTGTTGGCGGCAAAAGCGGAACTGTTTCAGTTAAACGCTCAGGAGCCCACGGTGGAAGAGATTGCAGATAAGTGCGATATGACCCCCCAGCGGGTCATGCAGCTGCTGCAGCTGAACCCGGAAATCAGCTCGTTGGACGCTCTGGTGGGGCAGGAAGACGAAGCAACCATGGGCATGCTGGTGGAAAACCCGGAGGCGACGCAGCCCTATGAAGAAATGGTTCGCCGGGAACTGGCAAATACTATGGAGAAGCTTTTGAGTTCTCTGGAACCCCGGCAGCAGGAGGTACTGCGGCTGCATTTCGGCATGGCGGACGGCACCTGCTACTCCTTAGAGCAAATCGGCAACCGATTGGGTCTTTCCAAGGAACGGGTGCGGCAAATTGAACAGCAGTCCATGGCAAAGCTGCAGAAAATGGGCAGCACGATGGGACTGGAGGAGTTTTTGACATGATCATGCAAGATGCATTTACCTTTGAGGAAAGCGCTTGGGAGCGCACCTTGCAGGCGCTGAAAGAGGGCGATACCCTGTCCGCCGCTGAATTTCTGGCGGTGCTGGAGGGGGAAAGCGAGGAAGCCCTGGAAGAAGCTTTTGCAGAGTTAAATGAGAAAAGAATAATTCTCGACACCCGCAGCCTGCCGGATCTTTCCGGAAAATCGGAAGCGGCGCTGAGATTGCGCCGGGAAAAGGAACTGGTGAAGGAAGGAAGACTTCTGCAGGATTTGGAGGAGTCTGACCCATTAAAGCTGTATCTTCAGGAGATTGCCCAGACCCCGGCGGCAGGAGAAGTGGAGGTTTTGGCTAAGCAGGCCGCCGCAGGCAGTGAAAGCGCCAGAAGCATGCTTATGAACGCATCCCTTTCCCGGGTGGTGGAGCTGGCGCAGGAATTGGCGGGCCGGGGCGTACTGCTGATGGATTTGATTCAGGAGGCAAGCCTGGGCCTTTGGGAATGTATTTTGTCCTGGCAGGGTCAGGGAAGCTTTGAAGACTACCGGGATTTTTACATTGGCCAAAGCCTGCGCAAAACCGTTACCCTGCAGGCAAGGCAGGCAGGTGTGGGTCAGCATTTGCGCCAGGCGATGGAAGACTACCGGGCCATGGATGAAGCGCTTCTGGTGGAGCTGGGCAGAAATGCCACCCCGGAAGAAATTGCTGACCGTCTGCACATCACCGCAGAAGAGGGCGCTGCCCTTGCAGGCATGATGGAGGTTGTGGCTGCCTACGACCGCACCAGGCCTCAGGAAGAGGAAAGACCCGCTTCCCGGGAAGACGATATGGCGGTGGAGGATACGGCCTATTTCCAGGCCCGGCAGAGAATTGCGGAATTGCTCACTCTTTTGTCACCCCAGGAGGCAAAGCTGCTTTCGTTGCGGTTTGGATTGGAAGGCGGCATGCCGTTAGATCCGGTAAAGGCCGGAAATGCTCTGGGCCTGACCCCGGAGGAAGTGGTGGCTATGGAGGCCGCCGCTCTTAACAAGCTGAGAAATCAAGAAAAAGGAAGTAACGATTATGAGTAAAACCTATTCCATCGCCATTGATGGCCCTGCCGGCGCAGGAAAAAGCACCATCGCCCGCCGTTTAGCAAAGGAACTGGGCTATTACTATGTGGATACCGGCGCGATTTACCGCACCGTAGCATATTTTTTGGATTTGCTGGGCATCAGCCCCAAGGATGTGGACGGCGTGGAGCGCTACATTGACGAGCTGACCGTGGAAATCCAATACGATGAAGATGGCGTTCAGCACATGCTGATGAACGGCATAGATGTCACCAATGACATCCGCACCCAGGATATTTCCCAGAAGGCATCCTTGGTCAGCGCCCACGGCGTGGTTCGGGGGGTGCTGCTGGATATGCAGCGGGATGTGGCAAAGCAGCACAATGTGATTATGGACGGCCGGGATATCGGCACTGTGGTGCTGCCCAAGGCGGATGTGAAGATTTTCCTCACCGCCTCTGCCGAGGTGCGCGCCCAGCGGCGGACAAAGGAGCTGCTGGCCAAGGGTCAGAAGGCCCAGTACGAGCAGATTCTCAAGGAAATCCAGCAGCGGGACTATCAGGACACCCATCGCCCCATCGCTCCGCTGAAAATGGCCAAGGATTCCATTAAGGTGGACACCTCCGAAATGGACATTGAGCAGGTGATTGCCGCTATCCGGGAGATCGTGGAAAGGAAAATTCCGGTATGAGCGTTCGGGTAGCGGAAAGCGCAGGCTTTTGCTTTGGCGTCAGCCGGGCGGTGGAAATGGTGACCCAGGCGGCAAACGAGGGAAAACAGGTGGTCACTCTGGGCCCGATTATCCACAACCGCCACGTGGTGGACGAGTTTGACAAAATGGGCGTTCAGGTGATCAATTCCCCGGAAGAGGCCCAAAAGGATATGACGGTGATTATTCGCTCCCACGGCGTTTCCCGGGCAGTTTATCAGCAGCTGGAAAGTCGGGGCGCGGAAATCATTGACGCCACCTGCCCCTTTGTAAAGCGCATCCACGGCATTGTGGAAAAGGCGGAGCAGGAGGGAAGACTTCCCATTATCATCGGCACCCACTCCCACCCGGAGGTTGAGGGTATTGCCGGTTGGTGCGAAAAGTGCAGGGTGTTTGAAAGCGCCGAAGAATTGGAAGAAGCTATCAACTCCGGGGAGATTTCCCAAGATCAGCCCGTCAGCATGGTTTGTCAGACTACTTCCACGGAAATATCTTGGAAAAAAAGTACCGAAATCGCAAAAAAACAGTTTACTAACTTGAAAATCTTTGATACAATATGTAAAGCAACGGATTTTCGGCAGAAAGAGGCGGCGCAATTAAGCGCTGTTTGTCAGGCCATGGTGGTGGTTGGAGATGCCAAAAGCGCCAACACCGGCCACTTAGCCACCATCTGCCGGGAGCACTGCGAAAAGGTTTGTCTGGTGGACAATGCGTCCGAGCTGGACCCCGGCTTTTTCAGCGGTGCCATTACGGTCGGAATCACGGCTGGCGCATCTACGCCGGCGTGGATAATAAAGGAGGTCAATAAGACTATGAGCGAGATTATCAATGCTGATGTTGCACAGGAGGAGTCCTTCGAGTCCCTGCTGGAGCAGTCCATCAAGACTTTAAATACAGGAGATAAGGTCACTGGCATCGTTACCAGAATCGGTAACACCGAAGTGCAGGTTGATTTGGGCACCAAGCACGCCGGCTACATTCCCTACGACGAAGTAAGCGCCGACTCTACTGTTAAGCCTGAGGACATTCTCCATGTTGGCGACGAGATCGAGGTTTTCGTTGTGCGCGTCAACGATCAGGAAGGCACTGTTCAGCTGAGCAAGAAGAAGCTGGACGGCATGAAGCTGTGGGACGACCTGGCAGTTTATGCTGAGGACAAGACTCCCGTAGAAGGCAAAATCACCGAGGAAAACAAGGGCGGCCTGGTAGCTACCGTTAAGGGCATCCGGGTGTTCATCCCCGCTTCCCAGTCCGGTGTTGCCAAGGGCGGTGATCTGGCTGCTATGGTTGGCCAGACTGTTAAGCTGAGAATTACCGAGGTCAACCGCGCCCGTCGCCGTGTTATCGGCTCTATCCGCGCTGTCGCTTCCGAGGAGCGCAAGGCAGCTCAGGAGCAGATCTGGAACGAGATCGAAGAGGGCAAGAAGTACCACGGCACCGTTAAGTCCATGACTTCTTACGGCGCATTTGTTGACATCGGCGGTGTAGACGGCATGGTTCACGTTTCCGAGCTGAGCTGGAACCGTATCAAGACTCCTGCTGAGGTTATTAAGATCGGCGACGAGATCGATGTTTACGTCATCTCCTTCGACGCTGAAAAGCGCAAGATTTCTCTGGGCTACAAGACCGCTGAGATGAATCCCTGGAACCAGTTCATGACTAACTACAATGTTGGTGATGTAGTGGATGCCAAGGTGGTCAAGCTGATGACCTTCGGCGCTTTCGCTGAGATTCTGCCCGGCGTTGACGGCCTGATTCACATTTCTCAGATCGCAAACCGCCGCATCGGCAAGCCCGAGGATGTACTGTCTGAGGGTCAGGTTGTCACCGTGAAGATCACTGAGGTTGACGCCGAGGCCAAGCGCATCTCTCTGTCCATCCGCGCTCTGCTGGAGCCCGTGGCTGAGGAAGAGGCTGCTGAGGAAGCTGTTGAGGCTGAAGAGGCTGAGTAATCAAACATACATACCGGGGTCATGGCTTTGACCCCGGTATTTTTTAAGGAGGACAACATGGTTAAGCATATTGTAATCTACAATCTGAAAGAGGACGTGGACAAGGAAAGCGCAGTGGAGCTGATTCGCAGTGTCCTTGAGCCGCTGGTGGGCAAAATTCCCGGTCTGCTGTACATGGAAATCCGCCGGGCGTATAACGGACTGGATTACGCGCTGTATTCTGAGTTTGAAAGCCGGGATGCTCTGGCAGGTTACGCAAAGCATCCTTTGCACCTGGAGGCAAAGCAGCACTTTTTCCATCTGCTGGATAGCCGCTACTGCACCGATTACGAAGTATAAAACAAAAGTCGCCAACGAATTTCGTTGGCGACTTTTTTACTCTACATGGGTGTGATTTGCGATGTGCTCCTGGCAGTAACAGTGGTAGCCGTTACACTTGGAGCAGTATCTGAATTCCAGCTCCGGGTTGGTAACATCCGTTCTGCCGCATACAGCGCAGCGGTGGGTGTACAAATCCTTGGGCTTGGCGGTGGTAGCCTCGTAGCTTCCGGCGGAGGGGAAGGGGACAACCTTTTCCTTTTTGGCCTGGCTGGGTTTCTTCCGCAGCAGCCGCCGGGCGTTGGCCCGCCAGGAAACGGGGAAAACATTGACGATGTCCTTGCCGAAAAACAGCAGGTAGTTGGCGATAGAAATCAGCGGGAACAAATTGTAGGGGAACAGGAAATAGGGGATAGACAGGGAAATGACCTCGTACAGCGTCAGCGCCAGGTCAAGCACCGCGAAAATCCAGGCCTTCACCGGGATGATGAAAAACAGCAGGAAATGAGAGTCGGGATACATGGTGGCGTAGGCTAAGAACAGGGAAAGGTTCAGGTAGGACACATCCGCCCAGCCGCCAAAGACCATGCTGTAAATGTCCATGAGCAGCACGCCGGAAAGATAGTAAAGGTTAAACCGCAGGGTGCCCCACTGATTTTCAATGGCTCTGCCCAGGGAATAGTAGCAAAGCAGGGTGATAGCGGTGAGCAGAATGCTGCCGGCGTCGTAGGTAAGGGGATAGGTAATCAGCCGCCAAACCTGGCCCTTGAGAATCAGCTCCCGGTCAAAATAGAGCAGGTCATACAGAAGATAATTGCCGGTGAAGGTGGTCATCAGGTACACCAGGGCGCTGCCCAGAGAGAGGTAGAGCATCAGGTTGGGAATGCCCTTGGTGCGGTTGCGGAAACAGAAAAGCTCAAAGCGTCTGCGAAGATTTTTCAATGGGCTCAACTCCTAGAAATGGTTTTGTTTATTGTAGCAGTATTTCCCAAAAAAGTCTACAATAGAATTGTAAAGAAAAATATAGAAAAATACTTGACAAACCGGGAAAAATCGATAAAATATACCTTGCAACTGCATACTGGCCTTATCAAGAGTGGTGGAGGGAACGGCCCGATGAAACCCGGCAACCTGTTAATTCAAGGTGCCAAATCCGGCGGCAACGAAAGATGAGGATTCGATATACGCACATCGAGTTCCTCGGTGTGCTTGTTTTTTTGCGAGAAAGGACGAATGAAATGGAAAAAAGAATTTTTACCTCTGAATGTGTTACCAACGGTCACCCTGATAAAGTGGCGGACTCTATTTCCGACGCCATTCTGGACGAATGCCTGCGGCAGGACCCCAACTCCCGGGTGGCTTGCGAAACCATGGTTACCACCAACTTCTGCCTGATTTGCGGCGAAATTTCCACTAACGCTGTGGTTGACTATGCCAAGGTTGCCCGGGAAACCATCCGGGAAATCGGCTATGTCTATCCTGATGCCGGCTTTGACGCGGACTCCGTGGAGATTATGTGCCGGGTTCACACCCAGTCCGCAGACATCGCCCTTGGCACCAACGACGAAGTGGGCGGCGCAGGCGATCAGGGCATGATGTTTGGCGGCGCCTGCACCCAGACAAAGGAACTGATGCCCCTGCCCGTAGCCCTGGCAAGAGCGCTGACCAACCGGCTGACGGATTGCATTCACAGTAACGATCTGCTCCGCCCCGACGGCAAGACCCAGGTCAGCGTGGAGTATGATGAAAGCGGCAATGTCATCGGCGTGGACACGGTGGTGGTTTCCGTTATGCACAGTGCCGATTTTGAAATGGAGGAGCTGAGAAAGTACATCCGCCAGGGAGTAATCGCTCCCGTGCTGAAGGAGTACGGCTTTGAAATTGACAGCGTTCCCCACATCCACATCAATCCCACCGGCAATTTTGTCATCGGTGGCCCTGACGGCGACACCGGCCTTACCGGCAGAAAGATCATTGTGGATACTTACGGCGGCTATTTCTCCCACGGCGGCGGCGCTTTCTCCG
>JAFTMB010000027.1 GCA_017452605.1 Oscillospiraceae bacterium | reverse complement strand
ATACAGCAAGGAGGATGTAGTATGACCCTACAAGAAAAACTGCAAAAATATCCCCCGGTCCTCTCTGTGAAAGACCTTGAGGAGATCCTGCGAATCAGCCACAACACGGCATATGCCTTAGTGCGCTCCGGACAGATCCACAGTGTTCGCACCGGTAGAAGCTACCGCATCCCTATAAATGCGGTCGTTGACTACCTGAAAAAGAACTAATTTCATTGCGGATTTGCCGCATTCATGGTATAATATTGGTGTACCTGCTATGCGGCAACGAAAGGAGTAATATTTATGCCGCAAAGCAAAAATAAGAAAAACAATAAAGCAGCTTCTGGAATGGGCAACATCCGCAAGAAGACCGTCCGCAAAGGCGACAAGCAATACGAATACTGGGAAGCCAGATATACCGTCGGTTTTGATCCCGGCACTGGAAAGCAGGTTCAGAAATCCGTCAGCGGTAAGACACAGAAAGAGGTTGCACAGAAACTAAAGGAATTGACTGCCGCTCTGGATGCAGGCACATACATTGCACCGAGCAAGGTGACGGTTGGACAATGGCTGGATGTTTGGCAGCAGGATTATCTGGTCAATGTGAGGCCTTCCACTGTCACATCCTACGAAGCCACCATCCGCAATCACATCAAACCGAAGATCGGCGCTATTCGTTTGGAGTCTTTGACCACCCATGACATTCAGGAGTTCTACAACAGTCTGCGTATGCCCTCGGAGGATCGGAAAGCGCTGTCTGCCAAGACCATCAAGAACATCCACGGAATTCTCCACCATGCGTTGCAGCAGGCTATGCTCAACAATTACATTCGTACCAACCCCTCGAATTCCTGCGTCATTCCCAGAGCAACCAAGAAGAAAGTCAAGCCGCTGAATGAGTATCAGATTGCAGACTTCCTGAAAGCAATCAAAGGACACAAGTACGAGTGTATGTTTCTGGTTGCCCTGTTCACCGGAATCCGGCAAGGCGAGGTCTGCGGCCTGCAATGGGAGTGTGTAGACTTTGACGATGGCACGATCCTCATTGACAAACAGCTGCAGAGCCTGCGTGCCACGACCCGGGGTGACAGTGAAAAGTATACCTTAGTTCCCACCAAGAATGGCAAGGAGAGAACGATTACCGCCGCGCCCTATGTGATGGAACTGCTTTGGAAAACCAAGCAACGCCAAAATGCTGACAGAAAACTCTGGGGCAGAGCATTTCAGGAAAATGATTTGGTCTTTACGGATGAGCTCGGAAACAGGGTTACACCCCAGGCACTGTACCGGGCGTTCAAAATCATTGTGACAGAATCGGGAATGCCCATGGTTCGTTTTCACGATCTTCGCCACTCTTATGCCGTAATTTCTCTGAAATCCGGTGATGATGTGAAGACTGTTCAGGAAAATTTAGGCCATGCAACCGCTGCTTTTACCCTTGACACCTATGGTCACGTGACGGAAAAGATGAAAAAAGACAGTGCAAACCGTATGGAAGCCATTATAAGGTCCGTGAGCTGATAAGGGAAACTGTAAGGGAAACTAAAAATCCGCTTTTGAAATTCCGAACATTTCGAGTCTAAATAGTGGCGAAAATAAAAAAGAAACCCCAGAATTCCAAAGAATTCTGGGTGATTCTAATGGCAGAGGATGAGGGATTCGAACCCCCGCGAACGGAGTCAGAGTCCGGTGTGCTACCGTTACACTAATCCTCTATGTCGGCGCGTTTGCGTCAGGCACGGATATTATTATATCGATTCCCGTATAAAAGTCAAGAAGTTTTTTCCTTTTTCCAAAACTTTTTTCTTCCCGGACAAGGGAAGTGTGTCCGGGAAGAGGCATTTTTATTCGAAATCAGTTTTCTTCCCCGGATTGCTGCTGCCAGGGGAAGGGAAGACCGGCAAGAACATGGGTTTTGATATAGCGGAAGGTTTTTTCTTCCCCCTGCTCCATGAGCATGGTTAAAATATACTCCAGCTCCCGCTTGGTTTGCGGGTGCATCAGCTGCCGCTCCCGGCTGGGAAGAAAATACTCCAGCTCCGAGCCGCTGTGATAGGCATCCTTTTGGTATACTTTGCAGGCGGCCCGGCGGTCCATCACCATTTCCACCAGATACTTTCTGGGCATGGGTACGGACTCATACTGCTTGGTGACGGGACTCATATCCGTCCAGTATTCATAATGATGGCGGTTGCGGCCCTTGTGGTGCATCCACGCCTCGGAGTAGCCTTTCGCTTTACGCTCCGCGCCGTTGGGGCTGCTGTCGCCCTGAAAGTATTTTACGCCCACCCAAAATTCCGTAGGGGAATACTTGGACAGGTCGTGGATCAGGCCCTGCCAGTACAGACCAACCTGGAAGCACCCCTGGCGAACCAGCCAGCGATGGTAGGTGATGGTTTTGAAGTGTCGCCAAATGTTCATGGGTACCCCCTTACAAAATGCCACTAAGCAGCGCGTACAAAAGAGGAATGGTGAGAATGCTCGCCACATGGGAAATCATAGCCATGGATGCGCCGGTGTTGGTGTCTGCGTCGTAGGCGGCGGGGATGATGATGGTGTTCATTCCCAGAGCCGAGCCGAAGCCAAAGGGCACAAGCAGCAGGGTTTGCTTGTCAGCGCCAAGCAGCCACAAAATCAGCGTCAGCAGCAGGGGAAGAACAATCAGCCGCAAAGCCGATGCCCAGTACACCTTCACATTGGTCAGCAGCTTTTTTATATCGTAGCTGCCGATGACATAGCCGGTTAAAATCATGGAAAGCGGGCCCATGCAGCTACTGAAAGAAGCGATGGAGCCGGTGACAAAGTCGGGCAGGTACAGACCCAGGCCGGTCAGGCCCAGGAAAAGACCTGCAATCATTGCCACAAGGGGCGGCTGAAGCAGCTGCTTCCACACACTTTTCTTTTCGCCTTTTCCCACGGGAATCAAGGATTGGATGCCCCAGGTGTACACGCCGATGTTCAAAGGTAAGCAGAAAATCAAAAATGCGGCCATGGCGCCCTCGCCCATAACAGCAGGCACAATGGCGTTGCCCAAATAGCCGAAGTTGGCGCTGAACATGCTGTAACGGTAAAGCTTGCGCTCGTTGACTTCTTTGGTAAACAAGCCGCTTAAAGGCTTTGCCAGCACAAAGGAAATGGACACCGCCACAAAGCCGTAGATTACCAGAGGAAGCTGGGAAAGGATAGAGTCCAGAGTGCAATCCACAAAGGAAAGCAGAATTCTTGCAGGCAGCGCCACAAACAGGCACAGCTTGGAAAGAACGGATGCGGTGTTTTCCGGGACAATCCCGGTTTTTCTGAGAATGTAACCGATGAGAATGCAGATAAACAATGTCATCATCGGGGAAACGGTTGCCAAAAATGTATCCAGCATATCAAGAAGTCCTTTCTAAAGGATACTGTCCATAGTAAGATAGCATACCTTGATTTTAAAGTCAACGGCGTGGGAAAGAGCGGGAGAAGCGAAATCTCGTAAATTGTCGAAATATTGTCAGGTGTCGAAAGATTGCTATTTTGTGGGAAATATGGTATTTTTATTAGCAGAGGAATGGGCGGGGGGGTGAAAAGATGCGAAAACTGCTGATTGCCGAGTCGTCGCAGGAAAATGCGGATGTACTTGCGGCGGAATTTGGGAAAGAATACGAGATTTCAACCTTCCGGGATGGCCAGGCGTTGCTGAAGTATTTGCGTCAAAACTCACCGGAAATTTTGATTTTGGATTTGTCACTGCCGGTTGTGGATGGTCTGGAGGTTTTGAAGCAGACACAGGACTGCCTGCCGCCGGTGATTCTTGCCATCGCATCCTTTCCCAGTGACTATGTCATCGGAAAAGCCTTCAGCCTGGGCGTTGGTCATGTGGTGGTGCGTACCTGTAGTATCCGGGCGATTCGGGAGCCGTTGGAAGAGCTGGTGTGGATGGCGGAGCATCCTGACCACAGAAGAAAATCCCCACAAAGGCTGACACTGCGGCACTTGGAGATATTGGGTTTGACGCCGGGAAGCGAGGGCTTTCACCAGATACGAACCGGCATTCCCATGCTGGTGCAGGACCCGGCGATGGCGCTTGGCAAGGAGCTGTACCCGCAAATCTGCCAGCGGTTGGGCAGCGGAGATTCCAGGACAGCTGAGCATAATATCCGCAAATGCGTCCACGATGCCTGGGTGAAAGGCGATCGGGAGCTGTGGGTGAGTTATTTCCCGGAATGTCAGGAGAAAGCGCCTACTAACAGAGAGTTTTTGTGCCGTCTGGCGCTGATTGTGGAGCAGGAAATGCGGGCGCAGAGCGTTGTGCGGCCTATGGAGAATTACGCGGTTACATTGGGAAAATAGGGTTGACAATCAATGAAATTGTGATATAATCTTACCTGTTCCCAATATGGAGGCTTAGCTCAGCTGGTTAGAGCGCCTGCTTCACACGCAGGAGGTCGATGGTTCGAGTCCATTAGTCTCCACCATGAAAAAAGTCACTTTTGTCTACCGACAAAGGTGACTTTTTTCAATGAAATAAATCCCTTGCGGGATTTGTGAAATATGCCTGCGGCATATGAAATAGCTGACGCTATGAAATACGCTGCAGCGTATGAGGGATTTATTTTATTTCACATTTTGTCGTTAAGGCAAAATATTTCATAATCCGCAGGATTATTTCATATTGCGTAGCAATATTTCATCAAACATGCTATAATATCTACAGAGGTGAGAATGATGAAAGAAAACAAACTCGTCGATTTATCTATGGATTTTTCCATTAAAATCATCAAACTCTGCGAAACGATCAAAGGACACTACTCCCTTGTGAATCAATTGGAGCGTTCTGCTACATCTATTGGTGCCAACATTCACGAAGCAAATTATGCCCACGGAAAGCCCGACTTTGTTGCCAAGTTACAAATTGCCTTAAAAGAGTGTTACGAGACTGAATACTGGTTGGAGTTGTTTGTGAAATCCGATATTCTGAATAGAAAAAACGCGGTTGATCTTTATAATCAATGCGGTACAATCCGCCGCATCTTGATTGCATCCATCAACACCGCAAAGGAGAATAAATAATGGGATGCTTATTAGAGCTGTTTTTTGAAATATTTGTTGAAGGAATGTTCGAGTTGGTTGGGCACTGCTATATAAAATTAATGCAATTGATTGTTCCTGATAAAACGATTTCAGAAAAAACAAAGAAAACGATAAAGAATATTGCAACCACATTTGCTGCGCTTTTAGCTGTTGTGTTAATTATTGGTTTCGTTCTTCTTTTACAAGAAGATCCCTTTATTGAAAACATTGGAAAATACATGACTTATATTCCTTTGTCTATCATGGTGCTGCAAATCTTGTTGGGAATTATCGTGAAGATCGTTGGTCATTTCAAAAAGTGACGCCGCAATACTTTTGGTCGTTCTTACCCCTACTTATACTACTTTTAGTCGCTCTTTCGCAAAAAAGACAGATCACCTGATGGGTGGTCTGTCTTTTTTGGTATCGGTATTCAGACGAATGGACTCGAAAGCCGGCTCTTGGCAAGTGTCCAGTGGACACTTGCAACCGACGTGGCTTTTCCGCTTCAAAAGCGAGTCCATTGGGCTCGTGTCCCGCAGGTACAATTATCCGAAATCATGACGGCTCCCGCCGTTACTTCCCATTTCCTCAATGGCGCAAATGATTCTTTCCACTTTCATAAAGCATTCTCTATCGTTAAGGCTGTCATCTTCGATGATGGCTTTAATTTCATTTAGCGCCTTGTAGCATTTGCCTTCAACAATTTTTACAATATCCTGTTCATGACCGGGAAATGTGATATGTACCTCTCCATGCGCCAGCGCATGGGCTAATATCTCTTTGTACAATTCCATATAGAACCTCCTAAAAATGGCAATAGGGGGATTATATCCCCTTAACTATGGGGATTATAACCCCCATAATAGTTTATGTCAAGAACGGAGGGATGAATCGTGATTAAATTTGATAAGCTTTGGGCGACGATGGAAAAGAAGGGTGTATCTACTTATTGGCTGCGGGAAAAGTGCGGTATTGACAGAAAGACGATTCGTCGGCTTCACGCAAATGAAAACATTGAAACCAAGACGCTGAACAAGTTGTGCACGGTCCTGGAATGTACGCTGAATGATGTTGCGGAATTTGTACCGGACAACATGGAGCAAACGAATGTGGATTGAGTATCTTAACATTAAAAAAGCACCCAATGGGTGCTTTTTTGTTTTTCTATATGCATTTGCTTGAGAGAAAGAGAATAAGTATCCATATAAGCAAGTGAAAATTTCTGGAAAAAATTTCTGAAAAAAGTATTGACAAATGGAGTGGGAGGCTCTATTATTAGAAAGGAGTTAGCGGAGGCTAACGATAATTTTTGGAAAGCTGTTAGCGAAGGCTAACCGGAACAAGATTCCACTGGTTAGCTGCTACGGTATATGTGATAGAGGAGGAAGTCCACCATGAAAATTGCTTTTGCGGGCAATCCCAACAGCGGCAAGACCACCATGTACAACGCCCTGACCGGCCGGAACGAAAAGGTTGGCAACTGGGCGGGTGTTACCGTGGATAAGAAAGTCGCGCCCATTAAGAAAGCTTACGCGGGAAATCTGGATGTGATGGCAGTTGACCTGCCCGGCGCGTATTCCATGTCGCCCTTTACTTCGGAAGAAAGCATCACCAGTTCCTATGTAAAAAATGAAAACCCCGATGCGATCATCAACATTGTGGATGCAACCAACCTCAGCCGCAGTCTGTTTTTCACCACACAGCTGCTGGAGCTGGGCATTCCCGTTGTGGTGGCGCTGAATAAGCACGATATCAACGAGAAAAAGCAGACCCTGATTGATGTAAAGGCTCTTTCTGAAAAGCTGGGCTGCCCCGTAGTGGACACCGTTTCTACCTCCGGCGAAGGCCTGAAGGAGGTTGTGGCAGCGGCTGTGGCGCTGGTGGGCAAGGGCCAGAAGGCGCCTTACAACCAGGGCAATGTCAATCTGACGGACAAGCGGGAAGTGGAAGCGGCTGACCGCAAGCGGTTTGAGTTTGTCAACAAGATTGTTGCCAAGGTGGAAAACCGCAAGGTCCTGACCAAGAACAAAAACTTCCAGGATGAAATCGACGCGGTGCTGACCCACCCTGTGGCAGGCATTCCCATTTTTGCGGTGATTATGTTTCTGGTGTTCCATATTTCCCAGTCTGACGGCTCTTTGGGTCTGGGCGTTTGGCTGGCAGACCTGCTGGTAGGCTGGCTGGAAGCGTTCCAGGGCTGGGTTGGCGAGCTGGTCAGCGGCGCGGCTCCCATTTTGCAGGCGCTGTTGGTTGACGGCGTCATCGGCGGCGTTGCCGCGGTTGTCGGCTTCCTGCCGTTGGTTATGGTGATGTACTTCCTCATCGCGCTGCTGGAAGACTGCGGCTATATGGCTCGCGCCACCGTGGTTCTTGACCCCATTTTCAAGAAGGTGGGTCTTTCCGGCAAGTCTGTGATTCCCTTTGTCATCGGCACAGGCTGCGCCATTCCCGGCGTTATGGCCTGCCGCACCATCCGCAACGAGCGTGAGCGCCGTGCTACCGCTATGCTGGCGCCTTTCATGCCCTGCGGCGCGAAGCTGCCCGTCATCGCTCTGTTTGCAGGCGCATTCTTTGACGATGCAGGCTGGGTAGGTACTTTGATGTATTTTGTTGGCATCGTGGTGATTTTGGTAGGTGCGCTGCTGGTTAACAAGATTACCGGCCACAAGAACCGTAAGTCCTTCTTCATCATTGAGCTGCCGGAATACAAGCTGCCCTCTTTTAAACGGGCCTTCGTTTCCATGTGCAGCCGCGGCTGGGCGTACATCGTCAAAGCCGGTACGGTCATTCTGGTGTGCAACACGGTTGTGCAGATCATGCAGAGCTTTACCTGGAGCTTTACCGAGGCGGAGGTTGCCAGCGAGTCCATTCTCGCTACCATTGCAGGCCCCATCGCCTACCTGCTGGTTCCCATTGTGGGCGTTGTTTCCTGGCAGCTGGCCGCCGCCGCGGTTACCGGCTTTATCGCCAAGGAAAATGTGGTTGGCACATTGGCTGTTTGCTTTGTGGGCCTGGAAAACCTGATTGACACCGAGGAGCTGGCGATGCTGGAAGGCGCAGGCGCTGAGGTTGCAGGCGTTATGGCCATCACCAAGGTTGCGGCTCTTGCTTATCTGATGTTTAACCTGTTCACCCCGCCCTGCTTTGCGGCTCTGGGCGCTATGAACAGTGAAATCAACGACCGCAAGTGGTTCTGGGGCGGCGTAGCGCTGCAGTTTGCCACCGGCTTCAGCGTTTCCTACCTTGTCTACACTGTTGGTACGCTGATTACCGACCCTGCATCCTTGAACATCGTTGCTGCAATCATCGGCCTTGCCGTTGTGATTGCCATCGGTTTTGTGATTGCAGGTCTGATTCAGAAGAATAACAAGAAGCTTGCTTCCGAATATGCGTTGACAGGCAGGTAATGACTATGAAACCCATTGACTACATCATCATCGGGGTGGTTGCTGTGGTGATTGGACTGGTGCTTTTCTACATCCATAAAGCCAAGAAAAAGGGTGTAAAGTGCATCGGCTGCCCCGACGGGGGAAATTGCTCCGGCAACTGCAGCGGCTGCTCCGGAAATTGCAGCTGCAAACACTGAAAAACTAAGATTTTCTCTAAAAATTCTCCAATATGTGCAAAGGCGGCTCTCCCTCGGGAGAGCCGTCTTTGTTTGCAGGGCGTATGATGCCACTTTCTGGGGAAATGCCGGTTATCCTTGACGGATGGGCAGGTTTTGCTTATAATGTTATGCAGAAAAATGAAATAGAGGTTCGTTATGAAGAATAAAGCATTGTGGATTACCCGCACTGCCGCCATGCTGGCGCTGCTGATTGCGCTGCAGTGGGTCACTTCCTTTGTGCCCAAGCCGGCTGGGCAGTATATTACCGGTTCTTGCGTCAACGCGGTGCTCGCTCTGTCTGTGCTGCTTTGCGGTGTCGGCAGCGGCTTGACGGTGGCGTTCCTGTCGCCGGTGTTTGCCTTCTTATTTGGCATCGCTCCCAATCTGGTGACAGTGCCTGCCATTATGGTTGGAAATGCTGTGTTCGCAGCTTTGATTGGCCTTACGAAAAAGGTTGAGGCGAAATGGCAGAAAATTGGGCTGTACGCTCTGGCGGCAGTCGGGAAATTTGGAATTTTGTATGTTTTGGTTACCTATGTGATTTGCGGCGTGCTGGCAGACGAACTGATGGCGCAGGGACTTTTAAAAGCGCCCATGCTGAAGGTTTTGCCTGCGTCCTTTGCTTTGCCGCAGCTGATAACCGCCCTGGTTGGCGGCGCTTTGGCGCTGGTGGCAGCGCCCAGAATCCGGCTGACATGGCGCACAGACGGCAAATGATAAGGAGAGCAATATGAGAGGAATTCCTTCTTTAATTACAGATATTCGGAAAAAAGTTTTTACCGAGATTGCCCGCATGGCGTATTCCGGCAAGGGCTATGAAGGCGTGGACGATCTTCCTTATGTGATTGTTCCCGGCGATCAGCCTTTGCACCGGGAATCGGTCTTTCTGGAGCGGGCCATTGCCAGTGAGCGGGTGCGCCTTGCCATGGGCCTTAACATGCGCCCCATCCAGACCCGGCATTTGCTTACAGAGGGTATGGATGCCGCGGCTGTGGCGGAGCAGTATTATGAGCCGCCGCTGATTAACATCATTCCCTATGCCTGCCACGCCTTCCCCACCAATCAGTACCGGGTGACGGAAAGCTGCCAGAATTGCCTGGCGGCATCCTGCCAGAAGGTGTGTCCCAGAGGGGCGATTTCCTTTGTCAACGGCAAAAGCTTTATTGATAAGGAAAAGTGCATCAAGTGCGGCAAATGTGAAAAAGCCTGCCCTTACCACGCCATTATCCACATGGAGCGCCCCTGCCAGAGCGCCTGCGGCATGGATGCCATTGAATCCGATGAGCATGGCAGAGCCGTCATCAATCAGGATAAATGCGTCGCCTGCGGACAGTGCCTGGTCAGCTGCCCCTTTGGCGCCATTGTGGACAAGGGTCAGATTTTTCAGGTGATTCAGTCTATCTTGCGGGGAGATAAGGTGGTTGCCATTGTTGCGCCTGCCTTTATCGGTCAGTTTGGCAAGCATTCCACCCCGGGCAAGTTTGTGGCCGCCATGAAAACACTGGGCTTTGAAAAGACAGTGGAGGTTGCCGTTGGCGCGGATATGTGTACCATTGAGGAGTCCAAGGACTTCCTAGAAAAAGTGCCCAATGAGCAGCCGTATATGGCTACCTCCTGCTGCCCGGCATGGCATTCCATGATTTATAAGATGTTCCCCGGCGAAACGGGCAACATCTCCATGACCTTGACGCCCATGGTCTTTACCGCCCGGCTGATGAAAAAGAAAATGCCGGATTGCAAGGTGGTGTTTATTGGGCCCTGCGCCGCCAAGAAGCTGGAGGCGATCAGAGAAAACATCCGCTCCGATGTAGATTTTGTGCTTACCTTTGAAGAACTGAAGGGTATGTTTGAGGCGAAGGAAGTGGATTTTGAAACCATCGAGGAAATGGAAGTGCTCAACGAGGGTACCGCCGCAGGCAGAGGCTTTGCGGTGTCCGGCGGCGTAGCAGGCGCTGTGGCAAATCTCATTCACCAGACCGATCCCAACAGGGAAGTGAACACGGCCCGGGCGGAGGGCCTGCGGGAGTGCCGGAAGATGATGACCCTTGCCAAGGCCGGCAAGTACAACGGCTATCTTCTGGAGGGCATGGCCTGCCCCGGCGGCTGTGTGGCCGGCGCAGGAACGCTGCTGCCGGTAGAATTGGCGACCAATGTTGTTGGCCGCTATCAGAAAGAGGCAGACACAGAAAGTCCGCTGGAAAGCCCCTATCGGGATAAGGCGGAAAGCCTGGACTAATAGAGAAACCTCCGCTGCAGCCAAGGCTGCGGCGGAGATTTTTTGTAACACATTGCAGAAATGGGTGTAATTTTACCGATAAAAACATATCAGTATTTTTTTACTGGAACTATTGCATTCTTGTAAATACTGTGTTATAATTCCAACAGAATGAAAAATAAAACTTGGAGGGTACATTCATGAGCAAAATCAGTGTTATCGGCGCAGGCAGCGTAGGCGCAACCATTGCTAACGATTTAATGGTTCAGGGCATCGCCACGGAAATCGTTTTGATTGACATCAATCAAAAGAAGGCTGTGGGTGAGGCTCTGGATATTTATCAGGGCGCTCCTTTCTGCGTTCCTACCATCGTCCGTCCCGGCGACTATGAAGATGCCGAGGGTTCGGACATTGTGGTTATCACCTCCGGTATGCCCAGAAAGCCGGGCATGACCCGTCTGGATTTGGCTCAGAACAATGTTAACATCTTAAAGCAGATTACCCCCAATATTGTTAAGGTCGCTCCCAATGCCATTTATGTGATTGTTTCCAATCCCGTTGACATTCTTACTTATGTCTTCTGCAAGATTTCCGGTCTGCCGGAGCGGCAGATTATCGGCTCGGGCACCATTTTGGACACCAGCCGCCTGCAGTCTGAGCTTGCCAAGCGCTTCTGCATCAGCCCCAAGAATGTCCACGCCCATGTCTACGGCGAGCACGGCGACACTTCCTTTGTGCCCTGGTCTTTGGTGCACATCGCCAACAACCATGTTGACAGCTACCGGGAAAGCAGCCCCGATAAGGATAAGATTCAGTGGAACAGCGACTATGACGATGTGGAGGAATTTGTCCGCAAGTCCGGCGCTATGATCATTGAAAACAAGGGCGCAACCTTCTATGCGGTTGCCATGTCTGTGTGCCACATCTGCAAATGCCTGCTCAACACCGCATCCACCGCGCTGACTGTATCCACCATGCTCCACGGGCAGTACGGAATCGAGGATGTCTGCCTGTCTGCTCTGACTCTGGTGAACAACACCGGCGCAAGAGGCATTATAAAGAATCCTCTGACAGAAGAGGAGATCCGCAAGCTCCATGCCAGCGCAGATAAGCTCAAGAGCGTAATTGCTCAGCTGGACATCTGAATTACGGCGAAATAAAGAGGATGCCCCTTTATTGGCGGCATCCTCTTTTGCTGCTTGCGCCAGGGTTTGCGCTGTGGTATAATGCGAAAAAAGAGGTGAATGCTTCATGGAAAAGGGCTATCATGCCTTTCACCCCGGCAAAGTCTGGCTGGACACAGATGGAAATCGGATTCACGCCCACGGCGGCTCGGTGTTGTACTGGGAGGGCGTGTACTACTGGTACGGGGAGAATAAGGAATTCACAAATGGAGAAAACGGCATTTGGCACAATGGCGTGAATATGTACGCGTCTGAAGATTTGTACAACTGGCGTTTTGTGGGAAACATTATCCCCGCCCAGCCGGAGGATCCGGAGTCGCCGCTGCATCCTGCCGCCAAAATGGACAGACCACATATTATTTACAACGAAAAGACCAAAAAGTTTGTGTGCTGGGTTAAGGTCATGTGCAAGGACGGAAAGCAGCGCTCCACTGTGCTGTCGGCGGATAACCTCACCGGTCCGTACCGAACCCAGCGGACAAATCTTTTGCCCTGCGGCTTTTCTGCCGGAGATTTTGACATGGCAGTGGGAGAGGACGGCAGAGCCTACTACTATTTTGAAAAGGTTCACACGGAAACCATCTGCGCTGACTTAACAGAGGATTACTTAGATGTAACGGGGCATTTTTCCCGCCATTTTCTCCACCCGGAGGGAGTGCCCTATGTGCGGGAGGCAACCGCCCATTTCCTGAGAAAGGGGAAGCATTATCTTTTAACCTCCGGCACAACGGGATATTTTCCCAATCCGTCGGAGGTGGCAATCGGTGACGATTGGCATGGCCCGTTTACGGTGTTGGGTGACCCCCACCCAGCGGATACCACCGCCACTTCCTTCCATTCCCAAATTTCCTCGGTGTTTCGGGTGGAGGGGAAAAAGGATTTATTTATCGCGGTGGCTGATCGGTGGCTGCCGGAGCGGACAGACCTTTCCTACAGCGACTATGGCCCTCTTTATGCCCGGGCCTATGCCCCCGACGGAAATGAGGAGGAAAAGCAGCAGGCGAAAGGGCAAATCCGAAAGCTTGCGGGATTTCAAAACACCGCCATTGCCGATTATGTGTGGCTTCCGCTGCGCTTTGATGGCGAGCAGGTAATCATTGACTGGTACGATACCTGGTCGCTGGAGGACTACGAATAACAAGGCTTTGCCGGTACAGACAGGGGATCAGTATGGAATTTAACGATATTTATGACGAAAACCGAATACTTACCGGCAGACGCCACCGCAGGGGAACACCCTGGAATGCGGGGGAATACGGTCTGGTTGTATGCGTTTGGGTGTACAATGACGCGGGCCAGCTGCTGTTAACCCGCCGCGCGCCGGAAAAGAGCTTTGCAGGCACTTGGGAAAACTCCGGCGGCGCTGCTCAGGCAGGGGAGAATAGCCTTACCGCCATTGTTAGAGAATTAAAGGAAGAAACGGGTATTTGCGCGGGGAAAGAGGAGTTTAAGCTCTTTGACACCGACCGGGATGCCCATACCCATTACGATTTTTATGTGCTGAAGAAAAACATTTCACTGGACAAAATTTCCCTGCAGCCGGGGGAGACGGACGATGTGATGTGGGCGACTTTTGATAAAGTGCATGAGCTGATCCGGCAGAAGAAGATCTGCAAAATCATCGCCGGGCAGTTTCTGCGGCAGGAAGCGGCCCTTAAGCAGATTGCACAAGATTAAAAGGATATTTTTGGAATATCTGCGCCGGATTTGCACTTGCAAATCCGGCGCTGTTCGGGTTATAATGAAAAAAAGCGTTTTTCAGTGATCCGGCAAAAACGCTGATGCCGGATTGTGAAAAGCGTTTTCTTTTTTATAAACGAATGGGAGGACACAAGATGATAGAATTAAAGCAACTGCCTGTACGCCGGGGAAATGTACCGCTGACTTATGCATTTGGCCATTTTGCAACCAACCACAGCCACATCAACTACTATGTTGATATTACCTATCAAAAGACCCGGGTTTCCGAGGCGAAAGCAACAGCCTATCAGCTGGTTTCTCAGTTTATCAACGACACTCCGGTGGACACTATCATCTGCTTGGACGGCACTGCCGTGCTGGGCGCATTTGTGGCGGATGAGCTGAACAAAAGGGGTTTCCGCACCATCAACGCCAACAAGTCCATTTATGTGATTGAGCCGGAATATAATGCAAACTCTCAGATTATTTTCCGCCAGAACATTCAGCCCATGATTCGGGGTAAGCACGTTTTGGTGCTGATGGCCTCCGTTACCACCGGCGTGACTGCCAAGCGCAGCATTGAAGCCATCACCTATTACGGCGGTGTGGTTGCCGGCGTAGCGGCGATTTACCGGGCCGTGGATACGGTGGAAGGCTACCCGGTTCGCTCGGTGTACAGCGTCAGCGACCTGCCGGACTACAAGAGCTATGACTACCGGGATTGCCCCTTCTGCAAAGCAGGAAGAAAAATTGACGCTCTGGTCAACAGCTACGGCTATTCTGTTCTGTAATGTAAAAAATATAAGCGGTCCGCCCATTGTGGGCGGACCGCATTCTTATGTTCCTTACAGCCGCGGCAAGTTATCTTCCAGCAAATCGGTTTCTGTGTAGTAGGTATATGCGTCCAAGGTGAGTCCCAGAGTAGCGGTAAAGTATAGCTCTCCGGGGTTATCGTAGTACAATTCGGAGATGCCAGGGTGGCTGAAGAGAGTTCTGACGGTGTAATTGGTCAAGTCAATTTCCACAGCAAATTCGCCGTCGAGGAACACTGCTTTTCCGTAGGCGTAGCTCAGCTTGGTGAGCGGGCCGTGCTGGGAGGCGTAAAGCTGGGTGGAATTTCCCTCCAAATCCACCAGCACCACAGTTTCTTCGGTGGAGATGTACACGGCGCAATGGGGCGCAAACCTGCAAAGGGGAGAAGGCTCGGATTTTACCGGGAGGTCAGATACCTTTTCGCCGTTCTTGTGGATATAGCAGGGCTGATAGATTTGATAAACGGCAGACAAAACTTTGTTGCCGGCATAGGGATTTTGAAGCATTTGCTCCACGATTTCATCTGCGGGAGGTGTCATGCCGGGGATGGGAATACTCTGTCCTGCTATCACAGTAGGAGGTATTTCCGTGGGGCCGTCGACATATTCGTGACTGCAGCCCCGGCCGCTGCCAAACCAGCAATCGTCCACCAAAAGTTTTTGCTGGGTGCAGGCTTTGGTGACGGGGTTATAGTAGTAATCTACCAGCGCCGGGATGCCGGACTGTTCCTGGAAGTGCTGCAAAAGCTTGCAGCCGTAATGGCCGTATTCCAAAAAGTAAACCAGTGGAGGGTCCTGCCAATATTCATCCAGCTGAGGGAATACGGTGGCAATGCTGCGGTAGCTGCTGTCGGGATTCTGGGTTTCCTGCTTCAATAGGGCAAACATTTCCGGGTTGAGGGTTCGCCACACAATGTCCTTGGAGGAGCCGGTGGTCCAGCCCGCATATGTGTAGAACCAGGGCATGGCAGTATCTGTGGAGATGTCGTCATACAAAAGGTCCAGAGTCCGGCTGGGAACATAGAATCGGTAAATCCCGATTTTCTCCTGAGTCCGGGCGAAAAGATAGAATACATCGGGGCCGTAGCTTGCGACGGATAACAGCTTATCACATTCCAAAAGGACTTTGCGGGTTCCTGTCAGAAGGGTAACTGCGTAAAAGGAAGTGTCGGTTGTCAGATAAGCGACAGTACCGTCGGCGCCTAGCAGGTTGTCCAAGGGCGCCGGCTGATCGGCGCTGGGAACGGTGTAGACCGGTGTGCCATTATGTAGAATTTGCAGCTGGTTGTTGATGGTGTACTGGTTGCCGTCGTTGGCTGTCCAGCTTGTGGAAATGCCGCCGTGATAGTAAGGCCGGTTTTCGGAGAAAAACTCCTCATAGCTCATTTTCTTGGAATCCGTTACCACCCAGTTCAGATTCGGCTGAGTGTCCTGGGGCTGAGTCTGGTCGGAAGGAGAGGTGGATTCATCCGATGGCGCAGTTGCCTGGGAAGAGGGCACAGTTGCCTGGGAAGAGGGGGTGGTTGCCTGGGAGGAGGGAGTGGTGGCCTGGGTAGAGGGGTTGGAGGATAACTGGGAATCGTCGTCAGGTTTTGGAATCCAATCCCAGCACAAGGAGATGGCGATGACCGCCGCGACGACAACAGCGGCGATGAGAATAGGCTTTTTCAGCGGGAATTTAGCAAAAAGCGTTTTCAGCTTTTCGCCGCAGGATTGCGCCGGAACTTCGCTTTGGAAAATGAAAGCGCCGCACTCGGGGCAGAGAGCCGTGCCGGATGCCAGGGATTTTCCGCACTTGGGGCACCGTATTTTTTTCATTGTTGTCGCCTCCTTATCTGTATTCTACTTATAATATATCAAACATGGAAAAAATTAGCAACAACAAAACGGTTACAACTATTTACAATATATATACAATATACTCCCTCCGCGTCCCGGAGATTGGGGGCGCGGAGGGATAAAAATAAAAAAATCGGAGCAAAAGCTCCGAATAATTTTTGAAATAGCCATTGACAAATGGAAAGAAATGAGATAAAATGAATTTCCATACTGTGTTAATATGCCCTAATATGCATTCTTCCCAACATGGACATGTTACCACAGATTTGGTCGATTGTCAAGAACAATGTTTTACGAAACTGACAACCGAACCGAGCGTATCATATTTTATAAGCAACACAACATTCAGGCGAAAGCCGAAAGAAAGGCTGTGATGATCCATATGGCAATGGTCAAGGACGTTGCGTTCGGCAAGACCATGCGTAAATCTTACGCAAAGTACGACGAGATCCTGGAAATTCCCAATATGCTGAAAATCCAGAAGGATTCCTATGAGTGGTTCCTGAAGGACGGCTTGCGGGAAGTATTCAAGGATGTGGGCACCATTACCGATTTTACCGGTAAGCTGGAGCTTAGCTTCCTGGATTACTCCATGGACGAAAAACCCAAGTACACCATCGAGGAGTGCAAGGAGCGGGATGCTACCTATGCAAAGCCCATTAAGGTGCGTGTACGTCTTCGCAATACCGAAACCGAAGAAATCAAGGAGCAGGAAATCTTCATGGGAGATTTCCCCATCATGACCAACGGCGGCACCTTTGTGATCAACGGCGCTGAGCGTGTCATCGTCTCCCAGATTGTTCGTAGCCCCGGTATGTACTACGGTCACGAGGTGGACAAGGCTGACCAGCACACCTATACCTCCACGGTAATTCCTTACCGCGGCGCTTGGCTGGAGTATGAAACCGATAATTCCAATGTATTTTGGGTTCGTATCGACAAGAACCGCAAGCTCCCCATCACCTGCCTGATCCGCGCTCTGGGTGTAGAGACCGACGAGCAGATCAAGGCCATGTTCGGCGAAGACGAGCGGATTCTGGCCACCCTGGAAAAGGATCCCTGCAAGACCCGGGAAGAAAGCCTTCTGGAAATCTACCGCCGTCTGCGTCCCGGCGAGCCGCCCACGGTGGAAACTGCCCTTGCCCATCTGGAAGGTCTGCTCTTCGACGAGCACCGTTACGATGTCAGCCGGGTAGGCCGCTATAAGTTCAACAAGAAGATGGACATCTGCCCCCGCCTTGCAGGCCGGGAAGTGGCAGAGCCCATTGCTGACCCCATTACCGGCGAAGTTCTGCTGATGCCCGGCGATTTCATCACCCGGGATATGGCTGCCAAGCTGGCCCAAAAGGGTGTCAACGAGGCTGTTATCAAGGTGGGCGACCAGAATGTTAAGGTTCTGTCCAACAACACCGTGGATATGGCCAACTTTGTGGATTTCGATCCCAAGCAGTACGGCGTCAATGAGAAGGTTTGCTTCTCCGTGCTGAAGGAAATGCTGGAAACCGTTCCTGCCGACGGCTGGGAAGATGCCATTGCCGAGCGCATTGACGAGCTGATTCCCAAGCACATCGTGGTTGAGGACATTCTGGCTTCCATCAACTACCTCAACTGTGTTGCCATGGGCATTGGCCATGCCGATGATATTGACCACTTGGGCAACCGCCGCCTGCGCTGCGTAGGCGAGCTGCTGCAGAACCAGTTCCGCATCGGCTTCAGCCGCTTAGACCGTGTGATCCGGGAGCGTATGACCGTGCAGGATCTGGACGCTGTGACTCCCCAGAGCCTGATCAATATCCGTCCTGTTACTGCGGTTATCAAGGAGTTCTTCGGTTCCAGCCCCCTGTCCCAGTTCATGGACCAGAATAACCCCCTGGCTGAGCTGACCCACAAGCGCAGACTCTCTGCCCTTGGCCCCGGCGGCTTGAGCCGTGAGCGCGCATCCTTCGACGTGCGTGATATTCACTACACCCACTATGGCCGTATGTGCCCCATTGAGACCCCCGAAGGTCCCAACATCGGTCTGATTAACTATCTGGCTACCTTTGCCAAGATTAACGAGTATGGCTTCGTGGAAGCTCCCTACCGCAAGGTAGACAAGGCCACCGGCCATGTTACCGAGACAGTAGAGTATATGACCGCGGATGTGGAAGATGAATTCTACATCGGTCAGGCAAACGAGCCTCTGGATGAAAACGGCTGCCTGGCAAACGCCCGTATCACCTGCCGTCACCGCAATGAAATCATCGAAGTGGACCGGGAAATGATCGACTACATCGACGTTTCTCCCAGAATGATGATCTCCATTGCCACTTCCTTCATTCCCTTCCTGCAGAACGACGACGCAAACCGCGCACTGATGGGCGCGAACATGCAGCGTCAGGCTGTGCCCCTGCTGACTACCGAACCCCCTGTGGTTGCCACCGGTATCGAGCATAAGGCCGCTGTGGACTCCGAAGTATGTATCAAGGCAGAAAAGGCCGGCGTAGTTACCGCCGTTTCCGCTACCGATATTACTGTCAAGTATGACGACGGCGATGTGGAAACCTACCACCTGACCAAGTTTGCCCGGAGCAACGCAGGCACCTGCGTCAACCAGCGTCCCATTGTGGAGCTTGGCGAGCGGGTACAGGCCCAGCAGATCATTGCTGACGGTCCCTCTTGCTCCGGCGGCGAAATTGCCCTGGGTAAGAACGTGCTCATCGGCTTTGTCAACTGGGAAGGCTACAACTACGAAGACGCCATTTTGCTCAACGAGCGTCTGGTTCGCGAGGACGTATTTACCTCCATCCACATTGAAGAGCACGAGACCGAGGCCCGGGACACCAAGCTCGGACCTGAGGAAATCACCCGTGACATTCCCAATGTAGGCGAGGATACCCTGAAGGACCTGGACGAAAACGGTATTATCCGCATCGGCGCCGAGGTTCGCTCCGGCGACTACCTGGTTGGTAAGGTTACCCCCAAGGGTGAAACCGAGCTGACTCCCGAAGAGAGATTGCTGCGGGCCATCTTCGGCGAAAAGGCAAGAGAAGTCCGGGATACCTCTT
>JAFTMB010000026.1 GCA_017452605.1 Oscillospiraceae bacterium | reverse complement strand
TCAATGGCGTTGTCGCGGCCGGGGCGGCCCAAATCCTCACGGAAGGGCAGAGCCAGGGTCTTGGGATGCTGACGCAGGAACCAGGTGTCTGCCTTGCCGCCTGCCAGACGGGTGCAGTGGACTCTGGACTGCTGACCGGCGCCAACGCCGATGGCCTGTCCGTCATAGGCAAAGCACACGGAGTTGGACTGGGTGTACTTCAGGGTAATCAGGGAGATAATCAAGTCAATTTTGGCTTCCTCAGGGAAGACCTTATTGGCGGTGACCACATTTTCCAAAAGATGCTCGCCAATCTTAAAATTGTTGCGGCCCTGCTGGAAGGTGATGCCGAACACATCCTTGGTTTCCTGCTCGGCAGGCACAAAGTTGGGGTCGATGGCTACCACGTTGTAGTTGCCGCCCCGCTTGGTCTTCAGTATTTCCAGAGCTTCGTCGGTGTAGCCGGGGGCGATGACGCCGTCGGACACTTCCCGGGCAATCAGCTTTGCAGTCAGGCTGTCACAAACATCGGAAAGGGCAACCCAGTCGCCAAAGGAGCACAGCCGGTCAGCGCCCCGGGCGCGGACATAGGCGCAGGCCAGGGGGTTCTCGTCCAGACCTTCAATGTCTTCCACAAAGCAAGCCTTTTTCAGCTCCACAGGAAGCACCTTGCCTACGGCGGCAGAGGTGGGAGAAACGTGCTTGAAAGAGGTGGCGGCGCACATGCCGGTGGCCTCCTTCAGCTCCTTGACCAGCTGCCAGGAGTTGAAAGCGTCCAGAAAATTGATAAAGCCGGGACGGCCATTCAGAATGGCGATGGGCAGGTCGCTGCCGTCCTTCATGTAAATGGAAGCGGGCTTCTGATTGGGGTTGCAGCCATATTTCAGTTCAAAATTCTTCATCTCAATTACCTCCAATGAAATACGAATGGGGGCGGATAGACCGCCCCTATGTTTTTACAGATGCTTGTTCAGGATCTTCTGCTGGTAAGCGCCGGTAGCCATATCGGTATAGCGCACGAACAGGGAAATCTTGTTGTTTTCGTCCAGATTGTTCCACAGCTCCTCAGTAAAGCTGTCGATGTCAGCAGGGATACTTACCCGCTCCGGCTCGCCCTGGAAGGTGGGAATGACGGGGTTGCCGTCGCAGACATAGGTATGGAGAAAATGACCCAAGCCAGCGGTGGCGGGATACTCATAGAAGAAACGGGCGCAGCCGTTGCCTTCTGCATCCGCGGCCTTCAAAATGGACATTTTATAGCTGCCGTCGCCGGCCTGAAGGCCGGAAATTCTGGGAGTCCAGTTGGGCTTGTCGTCTTCAAACTGCCGGGTACGCAGAGCTGCCTCCCAGCTTTCGCCCTTGGAAAGATAGTTCCAAATGGTGTCCGTCTGGTCGCCATTGGTGACAATCAGGCCGTTGCCGACTTCCCGGACGGGATGATAAATAATCAAATGGGGGTCAACCATCAGGCTGGGGTCGTGGGCCTCAGTGCGGATGCCGTCGGGCTCCTGAACGAACACCCGGTTGCGGGAATTGACACTGCGGCCCATGATGAAATAGGCGGCAACGGCGGTCTTGCCGTCGGGGGTAACGCCCAGCACGATGCCGCGACCGGGATAGGAATTGCCGCTGAGCCGCTGCTCCATAGACTTGACTTCGTAAACATTCATGACTGCTTTCCTCCTGTCATTTCAGCGCAGACCGTTTCCACCGCCTGGGGCAGCAAAATCCATTCTGCCTGTTCCATTACTCGTTTCTGGAGAATTTCCGGGGTATCTCCGGGAAGAATTTCCACCGCCTTTTGGGCGATAATTTTGCCGCCGTCGGGGATTTCGTTGACGAAATGCACCGTCGCGCCGGTGACCTTTACGCCGTAATCCAGCGCCGCCTGATGCACCCGCAGGCCGTAAAAGCCTGCGCCGCAGAAGCTGGGAATCAGGCTGGGGTGAACATTCAAAATCCGGTTGGGGAAGCGGCCGGTAAAGCGCTCCGTCAGGATGGTCATGAATCCGGCCAGCACGATGACATCAATCTTGTTTTCTTCCAGAATCTGAATCAGCTTTTCTTCAAAGGCCTGCTGGCTGCCCAGCTCCTTTTTCAGCACCACCTGGGTGGCAATTCCGGCGTTTTTCGCCCGCTGCAGGGCGTAGGCGTCGGCGTTGTTTGCCACCACCAACGCAATCTGTCCGGCAAGGAGCACCTTGCCCTGGGCGTCAATCAGCGCCTGGAGGTTGGTGCCGCCGCCGGAAACCAAAACGGCAATTCTTTTTTTCATTCCAGAATCACCTTATCCTGAGATTCCACGATTTCGCCGATGACATAGGCGGTTTCGCCGTGGGCGGTGAGGATTTCCAGAGCGGTTTCCACCTGGTCAGCAGGAACCACCACGCTCATACCAACGCCCATGTTATAGGTGTTGTACATATCCCGCTCGGGGATGTTGCCGGTTTTGGCAATGAGGTCGAAAATGGGCAGCACCCGCACCGCAGACTTCTGAATCTTCGCGCCCAGACCGTCGGGAATGGAGCGGGGAATATTTTCATAGAAGCCGCCGCCGGTGATGTGGGAAATGCCCTTTACATCCACCTTTTCCAGCAGCGCCAGAATGGATTTTACATAAATGCGGGTGGGCTCCAGCAGCGCCTGGGCTGTGGTTTTGCCTCCCAGCTGCTCCAGAGGCTCATAGAGCTTGGGATTATTGTTGTCAATATCAAACACCTTCCGGCAAAGGCTGAAGCCGTTGCTGTGGATGCCGGTGGATGCCAGGGCGATGACTGTGTCCCCTGCTTTCATCCGGGTGTTGTCGATGATTTTCTTCTTGTCCACGATGCCCACGGCAAAGCCGGCAAGGTCGTAATCTTCAACAGGCATCATGCCGGGGTGCTCCGCGGTTTCGCCGCCAATGAGCGCCGCGCCGGACTGGACGCAGCCTTCCGCCACACCGCCTACAATCTCCGCGATTTTCTCGGGAACATTTTTGCCGCAGGCAATGTAATCCAGGAAAAACAGGGGCTTTGCGCCGCAGCAGATAATATCGTTGACGCACATGGCCACCGCATCGATACCGATGGTGTCGTGCTTATCCATCAAAATAGCCAGCTTGACCTTGGTGCCGCAGCCGTCGGTGCCGGACACCAGAACCGGCTCTTCCATGCCGGCAAGGGGAAGCCCGAAGCAGCCGCCGAAGCCGCCCACATCGTCAAGGCAGCCTTCGTTTCTGGTGCGGGCAACATGCTTTTTCATCAGCTCCACAGCCTTATAGCCGGCGGTAATATCCACACCGGCAGCGGCGTAGCTGGCAGAGTAAGAATTTTTATGGTCCATCATCAGTTCTCCTTATTCATCGTCCTTGCCGGTCCAGCAGTAAGTACATACATCGCAGGGGTCTAAGCCAATGGCTTCCAAAACGCCCTCCAGGGATTGATACTCCAAGGAGGAGAAGTGGAATTTCTCGCAAATGGCTTGCCGCATTTTCTTGCCGCGTTCCGTGGTTCCGTCTACATACTCGTCGATATGCTTAAGACCTTCCTCACCCTCCAGCTCCAAAATGGTGGAGCGGGTAATGAGGTCATTGTCGGAAGTAGAACGGGAGAAATTCAAATGCTTGCAGGCATACATAATAGGCGGGCAGGCGCTTCTCATATGCACTTCCTTGGCGCCGTGCTCATAAAGGAAATCCACCGTACCCTGCAGCTGGGTACCCCGGACGATGCTGTCGTCCACAAACAAAAGCTTTTTATCCCGGATCAGGTCGTGGACGGGAATCTGCTTCATTCTGGCAACCATGCTCCGCTCCCGCTGGGTGGC